>CAYWUT010000082.1:0-14835 GCA_964460545.1 uncultured Spirochaetota bacterium | reverse complement strand
ATCATGTTCTTCACGTAGTCCGCATGGCCGGGGCAGTCGACATGCGCGTAGTGCCTGTTTTCAGTCTCGTATTCGACGTGCTGGGTCGCAATGGTAATGCCTCTCTCCCTCTCCTCGGGAGCATTGTCGATTTCTTCGAACTTCTTTGCGGAAGCAAGCCCCTTTTTGGAAAGATAGAAAGTCATGGCCGATGTAAGCGTCGTCTTCCCATGATCCACATGACCAATTGTACCCACGTTTACGTGCGGTTTGGTTCTCTCAAACTTTTCCTTTGCCATTTATACCTCCTCAAAGACTTACACTCATCTTTATAGTCAAAACCTTGGTTTCTTGAGACCCACGTGAAATTAATAAAAACAAATGCCATATTCAAACGTTTTCGTAAATATTACGCCAGCTTCCGCTGTTTTCGTCCGAATGCACCGTTATTAAGCAGCGGAATGTTTTCGAATACCAGCCTTGATCTCCTCCGCTATGGAGGCGGGCACTTCCGAATAGTGCGAAAACTTCATCGAGTAGTTGGCCCTTCCCTGGCTGGACGATCTCAGCGCAGTGGCATAGCCGAACATCTCGTCGAGCGGGCACTGTGCCGATATATGCTTGCTCTTCTGGCGGTCCTCCATGCCGTTGATCCTGCCCCTGCGGGCCGACAGCTCCTTGATGATCTCCCCCATATACTCCTCGGGAGTCGCCACATCGACCGACATGACCGGTTCCAAAAGTACGGGCTTCGCTTTCAGCACCCCCCGAAGTGCGTTCATCGCCGCTATCTTAAAAGATAATTCAGATGAATCCACATCGTGATAGGAACCGTCCACGAGCACGGCCTTGAAGTCAATCAGTGGATATCCGGCAAGCACTCCGTTGTCGCTCGCTTCCCTGATGCCCCGCTCCACCGCGGGTATGTATTCCTTCGGTACACGTCCTCCGACGACCCGGTTTTCAAATACTAAACCGGCACCGGGATCGAGCGGCTCGAACTCCATGACCACATGCCCGTACTGCCCATGGCCGCCGCTCTGCTTGATGTGCTTCCCTTCCACGGAGACGCTTTCCCTGATCGTTTCCCTGTATGCAACCTCGGGATGGCCGATGCGGGCTTCGATCTTGAACTCCCGCAGGAGCCGGTCCACGATGATTTCGAGGTGGAGCTCTCCCATCCCCGATATGATCGTCTGACCCGTCTCGTCATCGGTTCGAACCTTGAAGGTCGGGTCTTCCTCCGACAGCTTATGAAGGGCCAGTCCGATTCTGTCCTGGTCGCTGTTGGACTTCGGCTCTATGGCTATGGAGATAACGGGTTCCGGGAAATCCATTTTCTCGAGAATGATGGGATCCTGTATCCCGCAGAGCGTATCGCCTGTTGAGATGTTCCGAAGACCGAGCGCCGCGGCTATATCCCCCGCGTATACTTCATTAAGATCCTGTTTCTTGTTCGCATGCATCTGCACGATGCGGCCGATCCTCTCCCTGCGGTCCCTGCCCGCATTATACAGGGTATCCCCGACCCTGACACCGCCCGAATACACTCTGAAGAAGGCGAGCTTGCCCACGTAGGGATCTGTCATGATCTTGAATACGAGCGCCGAAAAAGGTTCGTTCGTGTCGGCGGATCGATGAGCGTTTTCACCGGTTTTTACCAGCACTCCCTCAACCGGCGGCCTATCCGCGGGTGAGGGAAGATACTCGATAACAGCGTCGAGAAGCTTCTGCACTCCCTTGTTCTTGAAGGCCGATCCGCACATGACCGGGAATATGGAACCCGAAACGGTCGCCTTTCTGAGCGCTTCCCGTATTCTTTCCTCACCGGGGTCGCGGCCGTCTATATAATGCTCCATCAGCCCGTCATCGAAATCGGCGAGGTTCTCGAGAAGCCGGTCCCTGTAGCTCCGCGCCTGCTCCAACAACTCGCCGGGGATATCGATTTCCCGGTAGGTCGAACCGAGGTCCTCTTCGTTCCATACCGCCGTTTTCATGGTTATGAGGTCCACGATACCCTTGAATCCCTCTTCACTTCCATAGGGGATCTGTATGGGAACGCCCCTCGCCCCGAGCCTGTGGTTTATCATTTTCAGCGTTGATTCGAAATCCGCGCCTTTACGGTCCATCTTGTTGATAAAGACGAGACGCGGGATATTGTACTTGTTGGCCTGTATCCAGACGGTCTCGCTCTGAGGCTCCACCCCGCCGACCGCGCAGAAAATGGCAATGGCGCCGTCCAGGACCCGAAGGCTCCTCTCGACCTCGGCCGTGAAATCCACATGGCCGGGCGTATCGATGAGATTTATGTGTTTTCCCTGCCAGCTGAAAGATGTTGCGGCACTCGTGATCGTGATCCCCCGCTCCTTCTCCTGGTCCATCCAGTCCATTTCGGCATTACCGTCATGGACCTCCCCTATACGGTGCTTTCTCCCCGTATAGTAGAGCATACGCTCCGTAAGGGTCGTCTTTCCGGCGTCTATGTGCGCCATGATTCCAATATTTCTGTATCCATCGATTGGTAACTTCTTCATCATTGAAACCTACCACCTGTAATGCGCAAAGGCCTTGTTCGCCTCAGCCATCTTTCTCGTATCATCCTTCTTCTTGATGGAAGCCCCGGTATTGTTGAATGCGTCCATCAGCTCATCCGCGAGCTTATCGCTCATGGAGCGGCCGCTGCGCGCCTTCGCATAGGTAATCAGCCACCGGATCGCAAGCGCGAGTTTCCTCTCGGTCCTCACCTCGACCGGAACCTGGTAGGTGGCTCCTCCCACGCGTCTCGACTTCACCTCGAGATCGGGCTTCACGTTTTCCACCGCTTTTGTAAAGACTTCTAGCGGCGGTTTATTCAATTTCTCCTCTATGCGGCTGAACGCGTCATAGAGTATCTTCTGGGCCACACTGCGTTTCCCGTCCTCCATCAAACTGTTGATGAATCGAGCCACCATGTCCGACTTGTACACGGGATCCGGGATAATAGGATGCTTTTTTGTAATATGTCGTCGTGGCACCTTTCTCTCCTAGCAAAAAATTAGCCGGTTTATGCAAAAACCGGCATCCCATCAAGGGACCTGTCCGGCTTCATGGGTCGGCCGGCGGTTTCGCCTTGCACACGCATGATCACTTTAGTATTGTTCTGAAACCTTTCGGGCAGTAAAACGCCCGGTCTCTTTCAGGCTTTCGGTCTCTTTACGCCGTACTTGGACCTCGCTTTCTTTCTGTTTTCAACTCCGAGAGTGTCCAAAGCTCCGCGAACAATATGATACCGCACTCCGGGAAGGTCCTTTACCCTGCCGCCCCGAATAATGACGACCGAGTGCTCCTGAAGATTGTGTCCGATACCCGGAATATAAGCGGTCACCTCAATACCGTTGGTGAGTCTTACACGCGCCACTTTTCTCAACGCCGAATTCGGTTTTTTCGGCGTAAAGGTCATGACACGGGTACATACACCCCTTTTCTGAGGGCATTCCTGGAGGGCGGGAGCCGACGTTTTCTTCGTCTGTTTCCGCCTTCCCTTTCTTACAAGCTGATTCACCGTCGGCATTGAGAACACTCCACGTGCAAAGTGGTGAGAATATACTCTCACTCAACCGGCATGTCAATAAATTTGTTGGGCGGTTTACCCGCTCTCAGAAGACGGCCCCTCCGACCTCTGCCTTTGTCATGATGGCCCGTCCTTCGACTTTTTCCTTTATCTCCTCGGGAAGTTCCAGGTCACCCGGCTCGGATCGGTAGAGATCCACTTCCTTGTAGGATTTTATTCCGGTTCCGGCTGGGATGAGGTGCCCGATAATGACATTTTCCTTCAAGCCGCGCAGCTGGTCGACCTTCCCTTTGATGGCCGCATTTGTCAGGACCCGGGACGTCTCCTGGAAGGACGCCGCTGATATAAAAGAATCGATGTTAAGCGCGGCCCTTGTTATACCGAGAAGAACGGGCTTCGCGGTTGCAGGGCTTCCCCCGAGTTTTATGACACGTTCGTTTTCATCCTTGAACTTGAACTTGTCCACCTGCTGTCCGATGATGAAATTCGTATCGCCCACGTCGACTATTTCGACCTTTCTGAGCATCTGGCGGACAATGACTCCGATGTGCTTGTCGTTTATATTGACGCCCTGCAGGCGGTAAACCTCCTGTATCTCGTTTACAAGCCAGCTCTGAAGCGCCTGTTCACCCTCGACCGAGAGTATGTGATGGGGATTGAAAGCTCCCTCGCAGAGAGGTTCGCCCGCCTTTACCAGGTCGCCGTCCCGAACCGTAATGTGCTTCCCGAGCGGCACGAGGTGTTTGAACTCTTCATCGTTCTCGTCGGTAACGATGATCGTTCTTTTCCCCTTTGTTATGGTCCCGAACTGGACCGTACCGTCCACGCTGGAGAGGACCGTGTTGTCCTTGGGTTTCCGTGCCTCGAAAAGATCGGCTACCCGCGGAAGGCCTCCCGTAATGTCCTTTGTCTTGGCCTGTCCGCGCGGGATTTTCGCGATGACATCACCCGCGTGGACCTGCTGGTTATCGTCGACGGTGAGATATGCCCCTCCCGGGACATTGTAGCTCTCGAGCTCCTTGCCGTCCTTGTCCGATATGACGATCTTGGGCTGGAGCTGTTCGTCCTGAAAGTCGAGTATGATTTTATTGACGACGCCCGTTACCTCGTCGACCTCCTGCTTCATCGTAGTGCCGGGCAGGATGGAGACGAGCTGAACGGAACCCGAATGCTCCGTGAGTATGAGCTCCGAAAAGGGGTCGAATTTGGTCAGGGGCTCTTTCGCCGCCACTATGTCTCCTTCGCTCATGAGTAACTCGGAACCGATTTTAATATTGATTTCATAGGGATCGCCGAGAAGGAGCAGGTTGCCGCCCTTCACCTTGGCCATTGCGCGCCCCTGAGCATATATTTCGCTTTTATCCTTCTTCATGACTGCGACAAGATGACCCGGTTCGACGAACTCGCCACTCTTCACCTTCGCCGTTATCTCCTTGCTCGGAAGCTGCTGAAAAATGCGGTTCACGATGAGCGTTCCCCGTCTCGGCATGACGCGGCGGTCACTGCTTCTCTTTATGATATTACCCTTTATGCTCGATATAAAAACAGGATAATTCAGGGTGATCGTATTCTCCTCGGCTTTTCGTGCCGCGGTCCCGCCGATATGGAAGGTACGCATCGTGAGCTGTGTCCCGGGCTGTCCGATCGACTCGGCCGCTATGATTCCGACGGCCTCTCCGATCTCAACGGACTGCTTGGTCGCCAGGTTTCTCCCGTAGCATTTGACGCACACTCCGTGAGTCGACTCGCAGGTAAGGACCGTCCGTACCTTCACGGTGGTGATTCCCGCGTTCTCAATGCGCCGCGCGATTTCTTCCGTTATATTCTCATTCGCGTTGATAATGATCTCTTTTGTCCGCGGATCGCGTATCCTGTCAACGGTATAACGTCCCACGATCCTGTCGAAGAGCGACTCGATGATATTGTCCTCTTCCTTCAGCGCGCTCATCTCGATACCGTTGATTGTTCCACAGTCCTCCTCCGTGACCACTACATCCTGCGCTATGTCCACGAGCCTCCTTGTAAGGTACCCCGCATCGGCGGTTTTAAGGGCGGTATCCGCGAGCCCCTTGCGCGCCCCGTGTGTCGAGTTGAAATACTCCAGTACCGTCAGACCCTCTTTGAAGTTCGACTTGATGGGAAGCTCTATGATCTCGCCCGACGGTTTGGCCATCAGACCCCGCATTCCGGCAAGCTGCCTGATTTGTGTCTTGGAGCCGCGCGCTCCCGAGTGGGCCATCATGTAAACCGGGTTGAACCCGCTGTTGTCCTTCTTTAAATTATCCATCATGACGTCCGCTATCTTCTCGTTTACCGCGGTCCAAATATCGATGATCTTGTTGTACCGTTCCTCGTTCGTGATAAGACCGTTCCTGTACTGGTCGTATACCTCCGAAACCTCTTTTTCCGCCCGCTGGATCAGCTTTTTCTTTTCGGCCGGTATTTTTATATCCTCCATATCGAGAGTGATACCGAACCGCGTGGCGTACTTGAAGCCGATTTCCTTCACGGCGTCGAGCATTCTCGCGGTCACGGCCGATCCGTTCCTGTCGTAGCAGGCGGACACGAGCGTGTTGAGCTCCTTTTCCCCGAGAGGATAATTCACATAGTCTATTTCCTTCGGAAGGATCGAGTTGAAAATCGCCCTTCCTACGGTCGTCTCGATCTTCTCACCCCCATGACGGAGTATAATCCTGTCGTGGTAATCGCAGGCATCGTTCTCGATCGCCATGATAACCTCGTCAATGGAACCGAAGATCTTCATTTTCTTCTTGTCCATTCCCGGGTCATCCTTGGTCAGATAATAAATTCCAAGAACCATGTCCTGTGTCGGACCGACAATGGGAAGTCCGTTTGCGGGATTCAGAAGATTCTTTGAAGAGAGCATGAGAATCCACGATTCGATCTGGGCTTCGAGAGAGAGGGGAACATGAACCGCCATCTGGTCGCCGTCGAAATCCGCGTTAAAGGCGTGGCAGACCAGGGGATGAAGCCGGATTGCCTTCCCCTCCACGAGTAGAGGCTCGAATGCCTGGATTCCCACGCGATGGAGTGTGGGAGCACGGTTGAGAAGAACGGGGTGCTCCTTGACGACCTCTTCGAGCACCGACCATACCTCGGGTGACCGGTTCTCGACCATGGTCTTGGCCCGCTTGATATTATATACTATTCCCTTGTCCACGAGTTTCTTCATTATAAAAGGCTTGAAAAGCTCCATGGCCATGAGGCTCGGAAGGCCGCACTGGTGCATCTTGAGGTTCGGACCGACCACGATAACGGAACGTCCGGAATAATCCACACGCTTTCCAAGCAGGTTCTGCCTGAACCTTCCCTGCTTTCCCTTGAGCATATCGGAGAGCGATTTCAGCGGCCTGTTGCCCGGACCCCGAACGGCCCTCTTCTTCCGGCTGTTGTCGAAAAGAGCGTCAACCGCCTCCTGCAGCATCCGCTTCTCGTTCCTGACAATAATCTCGGGAGCGTTGAGCGCGATGAGGCGCTTCAGGCGGTTGTTCCTGTTTATGACCCTCCTGTAGAGATCGTTCAGGTCTGAAGTAGCGAAACGGCCTCCATCGAGCTGGACCATGGGTCGAAGCTCGGGAGGTATGACCGGGATAGTGTCGATTATCATCCATTCCGGCTCATTTCCCGAATCCCGAAAATCCTCGACGATCTCGAGCCGCTTGAGGAGCCGCTTGTCGGTCTTCAGCCCCTTTTCCATCATCTTTTCGCGAAGCTCCTGTGACAACAGGTCGAGATCGAGATTTGAGAGCAGGGTTTTGATCGCGTCGGCACCTATGCCGGCAGTGAAGCTCACGCCGTACCGTTCACGGTACTCGTCGTACTCCTCTTCCGTAAGGAGTTGCATATTCTTCAGATCTGTATCGCCGGGATCTATGACGATGTACTTCTCGAAGTAGAGTACGCTCCTCAGCTCGGTCATGGTGAGATCGAGAAGAAGGCCCATTCTCGATGGAACGCTTCTGTAGTACCATATGTGGGAAACGGGGGCCGCGAGCTCGATATGCCCCATCCTTTCGCGCCGCACCTTGAAATGCGTAACCTCCACGCCGCACCGGTCACACACAACACCCTTGTAACGAATGCTCTTGAACTTGCCGCAGTAGCACTCGTATTCCTTCGTTGTACCGAATATCCGCTCACAGAAAAGCCCGTCCCGTTCAGGACGGAGGGTCCTGTAATTGATGGTCTCCGGCTTCTTCACTTCACCGTATGACCATTTCCGAATGAGCTCCGGGGAGGCAAGCTTTATCTTGATCTCTGAAAACTCACTCAGGCTTCTCATTTACGTACCTCTTTATATGAGATATGGGCTTGATATAAAAATCCGATGGTACGGCCCTTTTTTCCCGTACCATCCCTATGAATCGAGTATTTTGACATTCCGGTTCGCCTGTATTATTTCCTCGTCCTTCTCGGTAAGGGGAATCTGGTTTCCATCTTCATCGAATACGGTGATATCCAGACAGAGTCC
Source organism: uncultured Spirochaetota bacterium (assembly GCA_964460545.1). Lineage (GTDB taxonomy): Bacteria > Spirochaetota > B62-G9 > B62-G9 > DRHN01 > CAYWUT01. The sequence goes on along the minus strand of CAYWUT010000082.1, from coordinate 6,814 downwards.
CCGGAGCTCCTGAACGAGCACATTAAAGGATTCCGGAATTCCGGACATAGCGATGTTTTCACCCTTGACGATCGCCTCGTATATCTTTGCACGGCCCGTCATATCATCCGACTTGACGGTTAAGAGCTCCTGGAGGTTGTTCGCGGCTCCGTATGCCTCAAGCGCCCAGACTTCCATCTCTCCGAGCCTCTGGCCTCCGAACTGGGCCTTGCCACCCAGGGGCTGCTGGGTCACGAGCGAATAGGGTCCCGTTGAGCGCGCGTGTATCTTGTCATCCACGAGATGCGCGAGTTTGAGTATATAGATCAAACCGACCGAAACCTCATTTTCGAAGGGTTTCCCCGTAACGCCGTCGTAAAGCATGGTCTTTCCGTTTGTCGGGACGCCGGCTTTTTCCAGATACTCCTCTATTTCATCATTGGTCACACTCTCGAAAACGGGCGTGCTGTACCACGAATCCAGGCTTTCAGCGGCCCAGCCGAGATTCGACTCGAGAATTTGCCCGAGATTCATTCTCGATGGAACACCGAGCGGATTGAGTACGATATCGACCGGAGTGCCGTCCGGAAGGAAGGGCATGTCTTCCTCGGGCAGGACCCTTGAAACGACACCCTTGTTTCCATGTCGCCCTGCGAGCTTGTCACCCTCCTGAAGCTTTCTCTTCTTCGCAATGAATACCTTAACGACCTCTTCAACACCGGGAGCGAGCTCGTCGCCGTCCTCTCGTCTCAGTCGTTTAATATCAACGACCGTTCCCTCGGTCCCGTGAGGCACCCTCAGCGAGGTGTCCTTCACGTTTTTCGCCTTCTCCCCGAATATGGAGTTGAGGAGCTTGTACTCCGGCGTGATGTCCGTCTCTCCCTTGGGCGTAACCTTGCCGACGAGAATGGATCCGGGACGTACGATCGCTCCTACTCTGACCACCCCCTCATCATCGAGGTCGGCGAACGCCTCCTCACTGACATTGGGGATATCCCTCGTGATGCTCTCCATACCGAGCTTCGTCTCGCGGACCTCCACATCGAACTCTTCTATATGAATTGAGGTAAAGAGGTCTTCCTTGACGACCCGCTCGCTGATAAGGATTGCATCCTCGTAGTTATACCCCATCCAGGGCATGAAAGCCACAAGCACGTTTCTTCCGAGCGCGAGCTCTCCCATGTCGGTCGCCGGTCCGTCGGCGAGCACATCTCCCGCCTTCACCTTTTCTCCTTCACTGATAACGGGTTTCTGATTGAAGCAGGTATCCTGATTCGTACGCTTATACTTGATCAGGTCATAGACATCGGTTTCCCCGTCGCTCGTATCGATCCGTATGTTCGTCGAGGAAACGTACGAGACCGTACCGTCCCTCAGGGCCCTGCACATGACCCCCGAATCCTCGGCCGCGATACGCTCGATTCCCGTACCGATTCTCGGAGCCTCCGGCTTGAGAAGGGGAACGGCCTGCCTCTGCATGTTCGATCCCATAAGCGCACGGTTCGCGTCATCGTGCTCGAGGAAGGGAATGAGGGCAGTCGACACGCTGATGATCTGCCTCGGCGATACGTCGATATAGTCTATCTCTTCGGGCGGTACGGTGAGGACCTCGCCCTTCCGCCGCGCCGCCACATACGCATCGACCAATTTTCCGCCGTCGTCTATGTGCGCATTCGCCTGCGCGATGTTGTATTTCTCCTCGTCCATTGCGGTGAGGTACTGGATATTATTCGTCAGCTGTCCTTTTTCCACCTTTCTGTACGGGGTTTCCAGGAACCCGTAGTTGTTTACCCGGGCGTACAGAGAGAGAGAAACGATGAGTCCGATATTGGGCCCTTCAGGGGTCTCGATGGGGCACATACGGCCGTAATGCGAGTAGTGAACGTCACGGACCTCGAAACCCGCCCGTTCGCGGGATAGACCTCCCGGCCCGAGCGCGTTGAGACGGCGCTTGTGGGTCAGTTCACTGAGCGGATTGACCTGGTCCATGAACTGGGAAAGCTGGCTCGATCCGAAGAATTCCTTTATGGCGGCGGTAATCGGCTTGATGCTTATGAGGTCCTGCGGCCTGATCGTATCGGCCTCCTTGATGGACATCCGCTCCTTTGCAATACGCTCCATGCGGGCGAATCCGATCTTGAGCTGGTTCATGAGTAACTCGCCGACCGAGCGAACCCTCCTGTTTCCAAGATGGTCTATATTATCGATCGTGCCTTCACCGATATGTACCTTGATGAGGTATTTCATCGTATTGATGATATCCTCGTTTCGAAGCACCCTGCCCTCGATTTCTTCGGGGTAATCGAACCGCTTGTTGAGTTTATACCTCCCGACCTCTCCGAGGTCATAGCGGCGAGTATCGAAGAAGAGGGTCTTGATCTCGCGTTCGGCGTTCTCGAGGGTGGTCGGCTCCCCCGGGTGTATTACCGTATATATCCTGGTGATGGCGTCTTCGCGCGATGGTTCGTCTTTGAAGGGGTTATCGGGGTCCTTGGGAAAATCCTCCTTGTCGAGGCAGTTGATGATGACCGTCGAGTTGAGGCTTTCGGCCGCCTCGAAATCGACTACCTCCACCTCCTTGACCCCCGTGTGAAGAAGGGCATCGAGGGTGGTGGGGATGAGCCGTTCGCCGGCTCTGACGAGCTTCTCGTTCTCATCCCTCCCGAAATACGCCCGCCCGGCGTACCTGTTGTTCAGCACTCCTTCCGCTATAACTTCCTCGCTCAGCGCGACCGTTTCAGTCTTGTAGAAGAGCTTGATGATGTCGTCCCTCGTTTCATAGCCAATACCGCGCAGCAGCAGGGTCGCGAGTATCCTTCTCTTGCGGTCTATGCGAATGTGCAGGAGTTCCTTCTTGTCTTCGAGCTCGAATTCCAGCCAGGAACCGCGGTCCGGAATAATCCGGGACGTGTACAACCCGTCCTTTTCCTCATATCCGAATACGACACCGGGCGACCGGTGTATCTGGCTTACGACAACACGTTCGGCACCGTTAATGATAAAGGTGCCCCTGTCGGTCATGAGTGGAATATCGCCCATATACAGTATCTTGCGCCGGATTTCACCCGTGTCCGTAAAAATGAGATCGATGGTCGCTTTCAGGGGAAGTGCATGGGTGAGGCCCTTTTCCTTGCACTCGAGCTCGGAATATTTCGGTTTGTCGAAGGTATAATTCTCGAACTGCAGTATCATATCGCCGTTCGGGCTTTCAATGGGAAATGTCTGGGCAAAAACGGACTGCAGCCCTATGTTTTCAAGGGTCTGTCCCGCTTCAAGCCGGCCCAGCTGCAGAAATCGTTCATGGGACTGTGTCTGTATCTCGGTGAGGCTGGGAATATCGAGAATATCCTTCCATTTTTTCCCTATGAGCACTCGTTCACGTCTCTTACTCATACGACCCTCTTTTTATGCTCGGTTTGGTTTGTTTCTTTTGTTATGGTTGGCGGAATAATAAACGTTATTTGTCATATCCAGAGTGGAGCACCCTCGAAAGACGTACCTTCCCCTAGGCACGATATACGTCATTCTTTTACATTGTACAGAATTGAGACCCCGAATCTCGCACCACGCCCGTTTAGTGTAGTAATATAATATATTTATCGGAATTTGTTAATTTTTTTCTCAGGTCTATTCCGAACCGGTTCGAGCTCTATGACTTACGTATCGGTTCCCTATTTCAATTCAACGGTGGCGCCTGCAGCTTCGAGTTTTTCCTTGACTGTCTCTGCGGCCTTCTTGTCGACTTTCTCGACGACCGGACTGGACATACCCTCGACGAGTTCCTTGGCTTCCTTGAGACCGAGGCTGGTTGCGGCTCTGACCTCTTTGATAACCTGGATCTTCTTATCACCGATCGCGGTTATAAAAACGGAGAATTCAGTCTTTTCCTCTTCGGCCGCGGCTTCGCCTCCCGCTGCCGGGCCTCCCGCCGCCGCCACAACGGCCGGAGCGGATGCGGTTACACCGAATTTTTCTTCCAGTTCCTTGACGAGCTCGGACAACTCGATGACCGTCATGCCCTCGATTGCCGCGATGAGCTCTTCCTTGCTGAGTTTTTCCTTTGCCATATTATCTTCACCTCCGTGCATTATGGGAACGGATGCAGGCAAATCAACGTGAAGACATCCGATCCGCTTTTATTCAATACAGCCGGCCCACTGTCCGGCAGGTATTTCGTATCAAGGACAAAATGAACCTATCAGGCCTTCTCTTTTTCCTCTATCGCTTTCAGAGTCCTGACGAACTTCGACAGTACGCCGTTTAAAACCATGGCGAGGCCCGATATAGGAGAGTTGAGCAGACCAACGGCCTGTGCGAGCAGTACATCCCGCGAGGGAAGTTTCGATATGTTGATCAGATCTTCGGCGCTCAGTATATCGCCGTACAGGTACCCCCCCTTGAGCTCGAGCGCGGTATCTTTCGACGTATCCACGAGTACCTTCGCGACACTCGATACATCTCCGTTAAAATACGCGACTGCGGTCGGATTGACGAGCAAATCATCCAGCCCTTCCCTGTCAAGATCGTGAAGAACCCGCAGGAGGAGGCGGTTCTTCATTACATGGAAATGCGCCCCCTTCTCCTTCAAGGTGTTTCTGAGCCCTGATATCTGCGGTACGTTCAGCCCACGGTAATCGACCAGGATAAAGGAATTATAGTCCTTCAGTTCCTCTTTCAGTTCGTTTACTTTATCGATCTTGTACTGCTGTGCCATGCTTCCGTCCTGTTCTATAGCGTTGAAAATCAGGCAATCTGCTTGTAGTCTATCTTCAATCCGGGGCTCATCGTCGAAGCCAGGTAAACCGATTTGATATATTCGCCCTTGAGGTCCTGCGGTCTCTTCTGCAGTACTCCCTCAAACAGCGCCCTGCAGTTCTCCGCGAGCGCACCGCTTTCCATCGATATTTTTCCTATGCCGAGATGAATGATATGGGTTTTATCGGCCCTGAATTCGACCCTCCCCTTCTTCACTTCAGTAACCGTTTGTTTAATATCGTTTGTCACGGTCCCTGTTTTGGGATTCGGCATGAGACCTCGAGTTCCGAGCAGCTGTCCGATTTTCCCCACGTGTTTCATCATATCGGGAGTCGCGACCGCCACGTCGAAATCGAACCATCCCCCCTTGATCTTGTCAATGAGATCGGTATCCCCGATATAATCCGCGCCCGCCTCCTCGGCTTCCTTTGCTTTGTCGGCCTTGGCGAAAACGAGTACACGTACCTGTTTTCCCGTTCCATGTGGAAGAACGACGGTATCCCGTATCGTATGCTTCTGCAGTATGTTGAGGTTGATGGATATCTCCACACTCTCATCGAATCCGGCGTACGAGACGCTTCTCAGCAGCTCCAGCGCCTCATCGATAGAATAGGACTTATTCGGGTCCACCTTGGACAGCGCTTCTCTGTACTTCTTACCCCGCTTCACTTCCCGTTTCCCCCGTTACTGTGCAATTTCCACGCCCATGTTCTGGGCCGTGCCGGCGATTATCTTCTTCGCGGCCTCGATATCATTCGTATTGAGATCGGGCATCTTGATTTGAGCAATTTCCTCGAGCTGTTTCTGGTTTATGGTCCCCACCTTGACTTTATTCGGCTCACCGGATCCCTTTTCTATATTCAGCGCTTTTTTTATGAGGATCGCGGCAGGCGGGGTCTTTGTAATGAACGTAAAGGACTTATCTTCGTAAACCGTTATTATAACGGGTATTATGGTGCCCTTCTTCGATTCGGTCTTCGCGTTGAAGGCCTTGCAGAACTCCATGATGTTAACACCCTGCTGACCGAGCGCCGGTCCTACGGGCGGGGCCGGATTTGCCTCTCCCGCCGGTATCTGGAGTTTGATCGTACCGCTCACTGCCTTTGCCATTGTATTCATGCTCCGATTACGCGTTCTTCGAACGCCGTTTTGCGCGGGTTTCGCGCGAATCGTAAATATAACGATACACACCGGTACCGTCAATTATAAAGTATATGCGGTTTTACCGCATCACGCTGCCCGCATGCAGGTGCCTGCGGGCGGCTATATCTTCTCGACCTGAAGAAAGCTGAGCTCAACGGGCGTTGATCTTCCGAAAATCTCCACCCGGACCTTTATCCTGCCCTTCTCGTTGTTGATTTCCTCCACCGTTCCGGTGAAGGACTTGAAGGGCCCGTCTATCACCCTGACCGATTCACCCACATCGTATAAAAGCCGGGGCGCTGAGAGTTTTTCACCCTTTATCTCACCCATACGCTGCAGAACGTTCTTTACATCATCGCTCGAAAGTGGAACGGGCTTCTTGTTTCTTCCGGACCCGACAAAGCTCGTGACCCCGGGTATCTTGGTGATATAGGAGAGAATTCTCTTCCACTCATGAGCGGGTTCGTCGGGAATGTTCATCTCGACGAGTATATATCCGGGAAAATATTTCTTCTTGGATACCCTCTTTTTTCCGTTTCTGACCTCAGCCACTTCTTCAGAAGGGACCTTTACCTGAAAAATATAATCCTCGAGGTGCTCGTTTTCGATGAGGTTGTGTATGCCCCTCTCTACCTTGTTTTCATACCCTGAATATGTATGGAGTACGTACCAGTTCTTTGCCATGTCAGCCGCCGATAACCGCAAACACCACCGTTTTGATGAGGTAATCAATGAGTGCAATAACTCCGGCGATGACAAATATGGAGATAATGACTACACGCGTGGATGTAAGGACCTCATCTTTGGAAGGCCAGTTGACTTTTTTCAATTCGGCCCTGGATTCCTTTAAAAAGTTAAAAACCTTTTTCAAGACGGGCTCCTTTTAGCTTTTGGTTTTATCCGTTTATATCTACCCAGGGATTAAAACAGGCGAATA
>CAYWUT010000081.1:1685-15002 GCA_964460545.1 uncultured Spirochaetota bacterium | reverse complement strand
GCCTGTGCCGCGCTGTTCGTTTTCGGGCTGATCTCATTGTTCTCCACCAGGCTCGACCTTATCCCCGATATCGAGTTTCCCGAGCTTACGGTTGTTACTTTTTATCCGAACGCCCCTCCTGAAGAGGTGAAAACGATCGTTACTCTGCCGGTCGAGCAGGCCGTGCTCTCCCTGAAAGCCGTGAAAAACATTGATTCGATCTCCAGGGAGGGGACGAGTATCGTCAGGGTGCGCTATGGGTGGGGTACGGATGTGGATACGGCGCATATAGAGCTCCGGGAAAAACTCGACCTTCTCAAATCATCCCTGCACGGAGAAGTGACAAGGCCCGTTATCGTACACAGGGGGGCGCATAACGACCCGGTGGCCTGTATAGCGGTTTCTTCAAACAGCATCGATCCGCGCCTGCTCTACCTCACCTGCAGGGAGGATGTGAGCGGTTTTCTCGGAAGAGTAAACGGTGTGGGAAGGATTGAGCTGAAGGGAGGAGAGGAGCCTGAGGTGCTCGTTCGCCTTGACCCCGAGCGGCTGCTCAAGTACCGGCTCACGCTCCAGGAGATCGAGTCAGCCGTACAGCGTTCGAACAAGAGCTGTCCTGTCGGGTACCTCAAGGAGGACGAGTTCGAATACCTCATCAGGGTAAACGGTGAAATAGAGGATTACCGCGAACTCGGTGAAATCGTAATCAGAAGGGAGGGCCTTCGCCTCGTCTTTCTTCGCGATATCGCGGATATAATCTACGGAACGGTACGGAAAGAGCATGGCGTTTTCATAAACAACGCGGAGGCGCTGGTTTTCTTCATTTATAAGAGGCCGGCGGCGAATATCATTGAGGTCGCGGATGAAATTGATAGAGCCGTCGATGTTTTGAACGAACGGTATGCGGGAAAAATTTATTTTAATAAAGTATTTGACGAGAGCGGCTATATCCGGTCGTCCCTTTTCGAGATGGCCCTTGCAATAGCCGCGGGAACGCTCTTTACCGCCCTGACGGTGTTCCTCTTAATGGGCAGCTTCAGGTTCGGCTTCATCGTGGTTTTCTCCATTCCCTTCAGTATTATCTCGGCCTTTGTGTTCATGAAACCGGCAGGTATATCGATCAACCTTCTCACCCTCGGCGGATTCAGTCTTGCTCTCGGTATGATCGTGGATAATTCCGTAATCGTCATTAACGGCGTTATGGACGGGAATGGGATGTACGTTGGTGCCGTTTTCACGGAGCGTCTTAAAAAGGTCATGCCCGCCGTTTTTTCGGCCACCGTGACGACCATTATCGTATTCCTCCCTGTTTTCTTCCTGTCGGGAATACTGAGAATTGTGTTCGTGCAGATGACGGCGGTTATTGCCGTCTCCCTCCTCCTGTCGCTCTTTTTCGCCGTAACGCTGGTGCCCGTGCTCATACTCGGTCTCAAGACGGAAAAGGCGGAAGGTTTCACAAGGCCCCTTACTTTTATAAAGCGCGTATACTCATCCCTCCTGGGTCTCGCCCTGGGAAGAAAGGGGCTTTTTCTCCTGGCGCTCGGTATAACCTTTGCAGCCGGAGTATTATCCTACAGGAGCCTGGACAAGTGCCTCATTCAGTCCGTTCCACAGGACTATTTCTCCCTCAGTATCTTCGGTGACCGGCAGGCCGGGTACCGGTACACTCAAAACCTTACGAAGCGGGTGACGGAATGCGTTATCAGGGAGAGGGGTGTGCACAGTGTCGTGGCAATGGTCGGCTGTGACAGAACGGACGTGCTGGGCAATCTCGACGGACGTTACGGGCCCAATACGGCAGTCCTCACCATTCGTTCGGAAAAGGGTGATATATACGAGGTAATGGAAACCGTGCGGGACCGGGTTTCCATTTTCGACGGTGTCCGTTTTGTTTTTCACATACCCGATAATCCCGTTCAGCGGCTCATTACGCGTTCGGATTTCGATAATGTCGTCAAGGTATGGACCGGCGGGGAGGAGGCCGGTAAGGTACATGATCTGGCGTCGAAGCTGCATGAGAATACGGATTACGGGGATTTTCTTATCTCCCCGGGAGAGACGAGAATTGAAAGGTCCGCGGAACTGAAGCGCGACAACCTCGCGCTCTCTTCAATTGACGGTACCGCAGTCGGACGGTTCATTGGAACGGTTCTGGACGGTGCCGCTCTATCGACTTGGCGAATGGAGGAACATGCTATTCCGGTTCGCCTCGGTTTTTCGGATATCCATTCGGGTTCGACCGAATCACTTCTTGGATTCTCCATGATCAATGACCGCGGCGATGCCGTACCCCTGAGCGATCTCGTGAGCATCGAACAGGCAAGCTCACCGGCCGTCATTCTCAGGGAGAACCAGCGTGAATACAGTAAGATCGAATTCAACACACTGCGCCGTACGCGAGGTGTTTTTACACGTGGAAGGCGGGATGAAAAAGCTCTGATACAAAGCTACCTTGAGACAGAAAACATATCCTGGGAGTACGTGGACCGGAACGGCCCCCTCAGAGAGAGCTTTCAGGGAATTCTGCTTTCACTGTTTCTCGCCCTCTTTCTCGAGTTCATTGTTCTGGCCGGTCTTTTCAGGTCGCTGCTCAAGGGAGGCCTCGTTATCCTGATCGTGCTCATAGCCTTTCCAGGTCTCTTTTTCATCCTGCGCGTGGCGGGTTCTACACTCAATATAAACTCCTACATGAGTATGATCGTGCTCGTCGGCCTGGCCGTGAACAACGCGATCATGCTCTTTCTCGACTATGAAAATTCCGGTGTCCGGAGCAAAAACGGCCTGATTCTCATATCCTCGGAGAGACTCAGACCGATCCTGACCACAACGGTATCGACCGTCTGCGCCCTTATACCCGTCCTCTTCACCGGCAACGAAATACAGCATAACCTGGCGGTTACCCTGATATGCGGCCTTCTCTATTCAACGGCGGTTACGCTTGTCTTTCTTCCGCTGTTCTATGAGGCGGTATTCCTCCGGGCGGAAAGAGATTCGGGGAAACGGGATGCATGAATTGCTCACCCGGCTGATACGCCGTTTTTACAAACCCATTGTGCTGATTTTTATTCTCCTGGTCATTGTGAGTGTTCATTCACTGGCGAGAGTCAAGCTCTCACTGCTTCCCAGTTATACCGGACCGGAAATTACGGTGGAGACCGAGTACTTCGGTATGGACGCGGAGTGCATGGAAGACACGATTACCGTACCGATCGAAAATATACTGAAAGAGATCGATGTTGTTCGTTCTTTCCGTTCCTACTCTACACGCGGGAAGTCAAGGATTGTCGTGGAACTGGAAAGGGGGGAGGACCCCGACAGGTGCGGGGTTATCATCAAAGACAGAATATATCACATAATCGGCTCTTTTCCGCCCGAAGTACGCGAACCCGCGGTTTACCGGTACAGCACGGAAGACAGCCCGTTCATGATTCTCTCGCTCGCGCCGTCCGGGTATACGATAAAGGAGCTCCGCTCCCTTGTGGAGAGGGTGATCGAACCGGGAATTCTTGCATTCGATGGTGTGGCCAGGGTCGAGACCGGGGGGCTTGGGCGGGAGGACTATTTCATCGACTGTGGCGGGAACGGGACATGGCCGGACTATGATGTAAGCGCTCTCTTTCGACAGATAGCAAGGAACAATGTATCGGCAGGAATGGGATTTCAGCAGGGAGGGGCAAAGGCCCGCATCGCTTTTACGAACAGGTATCGCGATATAGAAGGGATACGGGCCCGGCTGCACGGAACGGAAGACGCAGCCATGCCGGGGAGGGATCTCTTCACCGTTGTCAGGGAGATCCGTGAAACGGGCCGCTTTTCCGCCGTTGACGGGAGTCCCGCTCTTACGCTCTCCCTCTATAAAACCGATCGGGCGGGCATTCTGCGGACGGAGAAAAAGGTTTTGTCGCTTTTAAGAGGATTCGACCGTCTCGGCTGCACCGTGATATACGATCAGGCGGATGAATTCAGACGCCTTCTATGGCAGTTGCGGAACGCACTTTTCGTATCCGCGGGATGTATCGTCTTAATCGCCGCGGCGGCATACGGTTTCGGAGTGCTTCCGCTCATCTTTCTTCTGACCGTACCGCTCTGCGGCGGGTCCACCATACTGCTGATACGGCTTTTCGGGAAAAGCCTGAACGTAATGACGCTCTCCGGTATTATAGCGGGAATCGGTATATGTGTGGACAACACGATCATCGTGCTCGAAGAACGAAAGAACGGTACGGATTCAGGAGAATTCGGTAAAACGCACAGGATCATACTCGCGTCCACGCTTACGACGCTCATTGTTTTTATTCCGCTTGTCTATTCGGGGGACGCGGCCCTGCGTCTTTACAGGGAATTCGCATTTGCGTTCTCCTGTATGCTCATCTCTTCTTATGTGGTTTCCATTCTCTTTGCGCCGAGCTTTTTACTTTTTTTCAGGAATGGTACAAACCGTTCGGCGGGGCGGGGTTGCGGTATACATAAGGGAATCATCCTGATGGGCAGAAAAATACGGTTCCTTATTTCAGGAATCGTACGGTGGAGCTGGATACATCCCCGGCTTGTGCTCGCAATTTTCTTTACGGTCGTAACGGCTTGCGCGGGAATCTTTTTTACCAGCGGTTCGGAAGATATCAGCCCGCTCAGTGAGAACACCCTGCGTCTCTTTTTCCAGTTCGACCCCGGTTACAATGAGAGGCATATGATGGGAAGGGTGCTCGAGCTCGGACGCGAAATCATGCAACTGAAGCCTGACGGTACGCTCCTTACAAACCTGGAGGGCGGCAGGGCGACCTTTTTCCTGCGGTTTCCTCCGAATTACAGGCGGTTCGGAGACGAAGCCGCACCCCTCATTGAAAAATACGGTGATGACAGGCGGTACGATGGTTTTTTCTATTTCCCGGGGGATGGAAGCCCGGATGCCGGGTCGCTGGAATTGAAGTTTTTCGGGAACGATCTTGAAGAGCTCGGGCTCCGTGTGAAGGATGCATGCGGCCGTTTATTACAAATAGAGGGTGTAAACCGCGTGCTTACGGGACAGACGGCTGGTGAACCCGAGATCGAGCTGGCGGTGAGGCGCGACCGAATATACAGGTACGGTATGGACGAGGCCGGTCTCATACGATCTCTGCGCTACGTCTTTTACGCTCCCGTGTTTATGAAGGTGTACGAGGAGGAAAATATCACGGATGTAAGGGCACGGGTATCGGTACGAGGCCTCGGCTGTTCGAATCTGGACGCTCTCCGTATTCCGGGAGAGCACGGAGCGCGTGTGCCTCTGGATGAGGTATGCGAGCTTCGAAAATCGACGGGGCGTGCCGGTGTAAGCAGGGAGAATGGAAAGCGGTATATTCCCGTTGATATAAGCTTCCGCGGGATAAAGGAGAAAGAGCTCGCGGAGAAAATGAAGATCTTTATTTCCGGGGCGAATGATCCCGCAAACTACTGCGAGTTTGACGAACGGTATCTTCAAAGAAGGGAGCGGAAAAGGGAATTTATCTTTTTAACCGGACTCGCGCTGTACCTCGTTTTTACCGTGCTCGGCGTGTGTTTACGTTCGGTCCTTCTGCCGGTTTTCATAATGCTTCCCGTTCCGGCACTCTTTTCAGGCACGGCGGTTTTCCTCCTGCTGAGCGGGCACGGATGTTCCATTCCGGTCTATACCGCCTTTATCATGGTGCTCGGGCTATCGGTCAATTCCACCGTTCTGCTCATCGAGGAGTACGGGCGGGTGAAAAAACTTAAACCGGACCGGGCCCTTCTAAGGGCGTTCCTGCTGAGAACGCGAACGATTTCCCTGACAACCGCGACAACGTTCCTCTCCTGTATTCCGGTATTCCTCTTCTCAACATCGAGTGTTTTCTTTCGCGTATTCACCGGTGTCACCATATGCGGCGTGCTTATGACCGCCATGGTCCTTCCGTTCCTTCTTCCTGCCGGACTCTCACTATTCGGGGAAAAAATTAGAATTGATTATTGAATTATAAGAGTGTATAAAATAGTAATAAATATGTATAATTATGTTATTATGATATGGATTGATAATGTTTAAATGGAATTCCCATGGCTTTATATAAGCGGTTCGGTATCCTGTTTATTGCCGTTCTCCCTGTTATCATTTCTTCCCTTATCGGATGCGGGCGCGAAGAGAGAAGCAGGGAGCTCTATGAGCGGGGGAAGGAGCTCTATCTTTCCAGAAGATTGGATGAAGCAGAAACGAGCTTCGAGAGAGCGCTCGGCATGAACCGCAGGTTCAAGCAATCGTATCTGATGCTTGCCAAATGCCGGTACTACTCGGGAAGGGAATCGGAGGCACTTCAGCCCCTGCTCAAGGTCCTCGACCTCTATCCCTCCTATGTGGAGGCCCATTACTTTGCCGCTCGGATATACGATGAAGGCGGAAAGACCGAGTCGGCGCTGGAACATCTTGTCAGGGTCCTCGAGGAGGACAGCGGCCACCTCGAGGCCCGGTGTCTTCTCGCGGATATTTATTTAAGAAAAGGCATGACGGACCGGGCGCTTTTAAATTATTCGGTCGTTGAGATGAACCTCGATATCATAGCGCATGCGAAGTTGAAGAAATGTGAACTGTACGGCATGCAAGGGCAGCACGAGCGTGCCCTCGCGGAGTTTGTGTTCATAGAGAACAACAGGAGGGACCTCGGCCCCGGTACCCTGCAGGAAGCGTACGAGGTTCTGCAAAGAATAAGCGAAGGAGGCGACAGGTGAGAAGAATCCTTTTGCTCCTGACGTGCCTTATCCTGGCTTCGGTTTCATGCACATCGGTCAGGGTGACGTCGCACGGTCTGCAGAGGCAAACCGTATCACTGGATGAGGATGTAATCCTTCTCAAACAAATAAACGTTATCGACTTTGACGGGGTCAGGGGAGATGATATCGGCCTCGTTATGGATCGTAAGCTCCGGCTCAACCTGCTTCGTCTCGGAGAGGTGTCCCGTCCGGAGATGGCGGCTGACCGGGGCGTTTGCATCGTACCGGAGCTCATCGTTCGCGAGTATGAAAAGAATTTCAAACAACGGAACTATTACCTGCTGCACGTCGAGGTGATCCGGGCCGGGAGCATGGCCGGGAGCTTTCACTATGAGTACAACGGTACCGCTTCGCTCTTCAACAGCCGGCTGCAGAATGCCCTGATACGGAAATTTATGAAAGACCTGGAAAGGATGCTCTTATAAACGACATTTGCCGGTTTCCCGGGTTATCGGAAGAAAAGGAGCGGGGCTGGGTGAATGAGGAAGTATGTTCTGACACTTCTGCTTGTATTTCTGTTTTCGGTTTCCTCTGCAGTCACGGGAGGCGCGATGGAAGAGCTGTCAATCGGCGGGGCCGTATCGGCGGCAAGGCGGCAAGACCTTCAGCTGAAAACGCTCACATTCGCGCTTGGCAGTCTGCACCAGTCGCGGAGAGACCTCTACCGTTCGGTCCTCCCAACGGTAACGTCCGGCTTCAGCGCTTCTGACCTTGTCCAGGCGGGTGGTATCGACAGTAGAACCTACAGCCTTTCGCTCATGCTCAGCCAGGTTGTTTATAACGGATTGAGTTATCCCGCGGAAGTCAGAAGCTTCAGGCTTTCCATGCGCGAGGCGCAGCTTGGTATACGGGAGCGGGAGGAAGCGGTCAAGATCGATACCATGAAGTGCTACCTCTCCATACTTTTAGATGAGGTCAGTATTGAGAACAAGCGCAGGGAATGTGATCTCTATGCTCGGTATATCGGGCTGATGAACGAAGAGCTGAGAATGGGATCGAAAACCATACTCGAAGTGCTCGAGGTACAGAAGAAAAAGCTCGAGACAGAGCTGGAGCTCTACGAGCTTGCTGCGGACAGGGACATTAAGCTCAACGATCTCTCCGTACTTATCGGGCTCCCCCGCACGGACCCGCCGCCCCGTCTTTGCGATGATTTCGATTCGCTTGTCTCGAACCTCGGCTCCGGTAAGCCGGGCGATGCGGGAAAATACATACCATCGGGAACCGTTATCGATGAACGGTACGGGGATCGAGATGAACTTTATGCGGATGCGTTAAAAGGCTCCTTCGAGATGGAGAAGCTGAAGCTGCGCCTCCAGCAGAACGAAGTGAAGAGAAAACTCCTCGCCCTGCATAATTTACAGAACGTATCGCTGAGCTACGAGGTGGATTTTACCGGCTCTGAATTCTTTCCCCGCAACAGGACACATACGCTGGGCGTATCCGTTCTACTCGATTTCGGAATTCTATCATCCGATGTGTCGGTTTCCGGCTCGAAGGATGACCGGACCCTGTCCCGTGAGACCGGCAGTGAATCGGAATTATTTGAAACCCTGAAAGTCGGCGGCACGCCTGGAGATCTCCGGATGGAAGCCTATGAGACTTCAGAGCAGCTGAATTCGCTTAAGCGACGCCTTCTGAAGGAGATCGATGTGTGGATTATCAAGAGGGAGACCATTCATCGTACCGACGCCGTAATGAGGAAGGAAGCACAGATGTTCGAGCGAAACGAAGAGCTCTTCAACATCAAGCTCGAGATAGGGGAGGCGACCATGGTGGATTATATGGATTTCCTGATACGATACAACAGCTTTCTCCTCGAGGTCGAGAAACTTAGATACCGGTTCATCATCCATCTTCTCGAGCTTGAAGACCTGCTCAATACCACTATCCTGGAGCTGTCTCCATGACACGGTATGCGAGGTATGGAGCTTATCTCTGCCTGTTTTTCCTGCTGGGGCTCCCCGCGTGCCGCAAAGAGTCGGGCCGGAGTGAATTCGCTCCATCCGATGAAATGCTCGTATTTGATGTTGTCGAGGTGGAGACGGATACCGTGGAGCGATACGTGGAGGGGTTCGGCAGCCTGGCGCCGTATCGGAAGGCGACCGTTGTTTCGAGGGTGGACGGGGTGGTAGAGGAGGTTTGTGTAAAAAAGGGCGACAGCGTCGGAGAGGGATCCGCGCTTTTCGTCCTGTCGAATTATCAGCTCGAGCTCCAGAAACTCAAGGTGACGGAGGAGGTGACAACCGCAGAGGAAGAGCTCGAAACGGCGTCCCTGCAGCTGCAGGATGATGAGAAGGCCATTTACAGGAGGTTCATCCAGCTTGAAAAAATGAAGCTCCAGATGGAAAATCTTCAGCGCGAGATCGAATTCATGGAAGCGCACCTGGGTCGAAAAGAAAAGCTCTATGAAAAGGGCGGAATGACCGGAGAAGAGCTGAGAAATCTTCGGTTTTCCCTCGGATCCAGGCAGGGCGATCTGGCCGTTCTGCAAAAGGAATACGAACTGCAGTCGTACGGCCTGCGGACCTGCGATCTGATCGAAGCGGGCTGTACGGTTCCCGATGATCCTGCTGCGGTCACTAACCTTCTTGTTTTCATCAATACACGGACGGCTCGAAAGCGCGTGGAGTTCGCCGAGATCAGTTTGAGCACGGCGCGGCTCGAACTGGACCGTGTAGAATGGCTGATAGATCAGTGCACGGTCAGATCCCCCATCATGGGAGTTGCGGCGGACCTGTTGAAGCAGAGGGGTGAGAAGGTATCTGCGGATGAAGCCGTCGCAACGGTTTTCGGAAACGAGCGACTGGTATCGCGTGTCGCGTTCCCGGAGAAATACCGTCTGCTGTTGAAAGAAGGTATGAAGGCGGCTGTGGAGGTGGAGGCGCTTGCCGTAAACATGGAAGGGACGATCTATTCGGTTGATCCTTATGTGGATGTGCAGACGAGGCAGTTCCTGATCGACTGTATCGTGGATGGAGAGAACGGACTTGTACCGGGGATGTTCGTCAGGGTGCGTGTACCCGTGGAAAAGCGTGAGCGGCTGCCCGTTATTCCCTCGGGGGCGCTCTTCATGGAAAGCGAAAATCAGGGGTATGTCTATGTGGTTTCTGATGGCAGGATATTCAAGCGTTTGATTTCTTTCGAGGAGCATGATGGAAGGACCGTTGCAGTAACGCGCGGGCTCGAAAAGGACGAGATTATTGTCCGTAATCCTCTCATGAATCTTGCCGAAGGGATGAAAATCAAAACCAGGAAGTAGGATGAAAAAGCGGTTTCCGGTCTCGTTTTTCGTTTTTCTTCTTCTTTTCATACAGTGGGCCTGCTCGATGGGAGGAGACGGATCGTTTCAGGTGGTGCTGCTCAACATAGGGGAAAACGGGGTGATCGGCACGGGTCGTGAAAATATTGTAATCGATTTCTCAAGGCCCCCGGATCCGGGTATGGACGGGGGATTCGTGTCGATCGAAACCGACTCCTCCGCACAGGTCGGTTTCTCACGTTCCCTGCTGGGGAAGAGGATGGTGTTGACTCCCGATGAGCCGTGGGAACCGAGCCGGAGGTACTGGCTCGTTTTATCCGGCGATATGGAGGATACGGAGGGGCGGAGGCTGGGGAAGGACTTCTGTGTTTCCTTCCAGTCAACGTGTGAGCTTATCCCCGTATCCGCATGCGTGCTCTCTCCCGACATTGAATCGGGAATAGTGGACGAGGAAACGAATTTTTTCCGTATACAATTCAGCGATGATGTAAACGCCGAAACCGTGGAGCGGGCATTTGTACTCTCCCCATCGGCTGAGGGGAGCTTCGAATGGGAGTCCGGCCGGGTTTTTTGTTACCGGTGCGCGGAAGAGCTTATGAAAAACTGTCTCTATACGATCCGGATAACGGACGAGGCGCGCGACGCATCAGGACGCCCGGTGCGTCCGCTCTCCCGGGATTTCGACTACTGCCCGAACAGGCCCCTTCCGGAGGTCCTTTCGATTTCCATCGGTCTTACGGAGGTTTTTTCATCGGCTGACGATCCCCTCTATCTGGAAGACGGGAGTGTCGCGGCTTGGTGTGAAAACGTGGAAAAAGACGGATCTCTCAGGATCGATTTCTCGCATCCGATGGATCCGGTCACCCTTGACGGGGCCTTGACGGTCGCACCCGGATGCGAGTGGAACGAGAACTGGCTGGACACAAAAACGGTGCAAATATTGTTTCAGGATCCACTCTCAATCGATGAAACGTATAGGATACGCCTTACCGATGCGCTCAAGGGAGAGGATGGTCTTTGCTTGCGCTATAACTACACCGTTGATGTCCATGTAAACGGTGAGACGAGTGTTTTCCTCTCTTTTTACGCGGAGGAACTGGAGGACATTATTCTTTACGAGGTTGGATTGTACCTCGATGGGTCCCCCATTACCGACGGTGTCGAGGGGGTTCGGATTACGGAGCGGGAGGACAATAGCGGGGAAGGGGTCGGGGTGGAGATCGACTATAACGAGGCTGCCGTCAGCGGGGAGGACCTCGACGAGATAGAAATCAGGTGGAATATGATTAGTGGATTCACTTCCTCCTATTCGCCGGTCATCGACCGGCTCAGCCTGCAGGATTCCACCTCCCTGGAACAGGTATTCGGGGATGAGGACCATACGGGGACGCTTTTTGATTTTATCTGGGAAGATCCCGACGCGTGCACTGTCGAAATGAGGGAACTTGGTACGGCTTGTATTTACCGGTACACGATACAGGGAGGCGGAGAGGGAGTGAAAGACTCGCTCGGGAATTACCTCAGGGAGGACGTCTCCTTCTGCTTCAAGGTGAGGCTCGTTCCATGAACCTGAATGGGAGCGGGGACAGGGGAGTTGCCGGTATGCGGAGAGAGCATTTCATGATAAAGGACCGCCGGATGGTTTTTATTTTTCTGATATTGCTGGTGGTCGTTTTTCTTGTCTGCTCCTGTTCGGTTCAGGTCGATGCTCCCCGGATTACGTATGTCAGTATCGAGGACGGTTATATTGTCGAGGATATTGAAGGTTTTACGGGAATTGATATCGATTTCAGTGTGTCCATGAACCGGTATGCAACTGAACATGGAATCGCGATCTCCGGCTATGACGGCGACTATCACTACGTGTGGAGCAGCGACAGGAGCGTTTGTTTGTTGTTATGTGAAAATCTCGAGCCGGGGTGCTCATACACGCTTGTTATAGACGGTTCCTGCGAGAGCGAGGACGGATCCGATCTTGGAAACACCTTTTTTTATCGATTCTACACCTACGCGAACGGCGATGATTTCGGAATCGCCTCTTTCCTTCCCGAAGACGGTGAAACGGTGGATCCGGCACGGGAGACGACCGTGCGGATTGGCTTTTCACAGCCCGTCGAATGCGGCGGTATCTACGGCATGATTACCATTGATCCCGGTCTTGACTTCGACTACCTTTTCTCAGAGGACAGGACGGTGCTCGACCTCATGCTTCGGGGGATCGAGGCGAACGAGACGTATACGGTGACCATTGACTCCATGCTCCGCGCGGATGAGGGAAGGATGCTGGGTGAAAGCTACACCTCCTCTTTCAACACCATAGGATCAAACGATTCCTTTTCACTGGAAGAGGCCGTGGCGTACGGAGAAGAAAACCTGCTGCCCCTGGATACCGAGTGGCTCTCCACCACGAGCGGCGTTGAAAAAGACATGCGTCTTATGCTCGAGTTCAGCAGCCCGTTCCACCTTCAGAGTATAGTTGACCATATCAGTATCGACCCGGTTGTGTCGTACAGTATTCGGGCGGAAGAGACAGCGCTGCACTTTGATTTCAACGGAGCGCTCGCTCCGGGAGCAACGTATTTCATCTCTGTCGAGGATTCGGCGAAAGACAGTTACGGAGTCACGATCGAAGATGGGTATGAATTCGGTTTTACCGTGGACGGTACCGGATCCCGGCCCCTTTATCCGGTCGACATAACCATCAGGGACAGCCTCGGTCTGAGCGATACCTCCATTTACCTGGATGATGAACCGGTGCATAACGAGACCATGCTTGTCGAACCGTCGGGAGAGGACGAGAAGGTGTTCTTCCGTATTATACTTTCGGCACCGCTTGCGGTATATGCTTCGCTCGACCGGATTACGCTTGAAAAGGAGTATGGAAATCCGGATGCGGAATCAGGGACCCTCTCCGCGTACCTCTGGGACGGTACCGACAATTCACTATTACTCACCTATATATTCCCGGCTGTTACGAGCGGCGGAGATGCCCTCTACCGGTTTACCGTGACCGGAGGCGAGAACGGCATTCTTGACGTGAACGATAACTGGATGGCCGAGGATATTGAAATATACGTCCGCCGTCCCATCCCCGATTGAGCTTGCCCTCGATTGAGCTCGCCCTCGATTGAGCTCGCCCTCGATTGAGGCGTGTAGCGCCGAGTGAGGGGGGCGTGTAGCGCCGAGTGAGGGGGGGACACCTATTTAGGGGACAGTTACCGTATGGATTTATACTCGATTGAGAGAATAACTGACTGATTAAAAAAAGGACACCTTTTTCAAGGTGTCCCGAAAGGAACTGTCACAAAAGGAACTGTCAC
>CAYWUT010000081.1:0-1585 GCA_964460545.1 uncultured Spirochaetota bacterium | reverse complement strand
AAGGACACCTTTTTCAAGGTGTCCCGAAAGGAACTGTCACAAAAGGAACTGTCACTATTTATCCTTCTTGAAGCAGATGAACCAGTCGAGGCAGTACTTGCCTTCCTCCTTCTTTTCGACGCGCTCCTTTGCCATGCCGCACGAGCCCGGGGGCGGGATGATGACGTCCTCTCCGGGCTGCCAGTTGGCCGGGGTGGCCACGCCGTCCCTGTCGGACTTCTGGCACGCGAGCACGAGCCGCTTCACCTCTTCCATATTCCGTCCGTTGGAGAGCGGGTAGTAGATGATGGCCCTGATCTTGGCCTTGGGATCGATGAGGAAGACCGCCCGTACCGCCTGCGTGGTCGAGGCGTTGGGCTGCACCATACCGTACTTCTTTGCGACCTCCATTTTCAGGTCCTCGATAAGCGGAAAGGTGACCTCGATGTTCTTCATTCCCCTGAACTCGATCTTCTCCTTGATCGTGCGCAGCCAGGCGATGTGCGCGTAGAGGCTGTCGATCGAGAGGCCGATGAGCTCGGTGTTGAGCTTCTTGAAATCCGCCTGCATATTCGCGAACGTCATGAATTCCGTGGTGCATACCGGTGTGAAGTCGGCCGGGTGGCTGAACAGTATGACCCACTTGTCCTTGAAGTCATCGGGGAATTTGATCTCGCCCTGCGTGGTCTTCGCCGTGAAGGACGGGGCCGTATCTCCGATGAGCGGCATCTTGTAGACTTCTTCTTCCATATTTATCCCTCCAAAAAAGATTTGTAATATAAAAAATATAATTCGTCTTTGGGATCCGGATAATAATGATTCCTATTATTAATTAAAAAAAATGAAAAAAACGCACGTCAGCACACCCTTTGCCGCGCGCACCTGCTTTCGTAGTAGGCAAGTATCTTCCGGTAGCGGTCGGTCTGCCGCTCGACCCAGGCCATCTTCTCTCGGGCGTCCGGGGCCCAGGGGCTCTCGGGATATTCATTCGCCACGATGCTGTAGTAGTAGTAGGCGCCCGGAAGCTTCCTGAAGGCCTCCCTGACCCCTCTCAGCATGCGGGCCCGCCATTCGGCGGTTCCGCTGAGCGTAACCTTTCGCCGCTTCATGAAAACCCACTTGGATGGATGGACCTCGCGGTACAGCTCGTACCCCCTGCGGTAGTACACGTACGCGGGGTCCCGGTGGGGCAGGAGATCGTGGTGTGGTCGTCCCGGGCGCGGGGGAGGGGAGGCCGGAGCCGCGGGAGCGGGGTATATTCCGTGCATCCTCTTCAGCCGTTCGTAGGCACGGTTTATGCGAATCATGGCGAGGTGGCACTTCTCCGGATCGCAGTCCGCAAGGTCCGGATGAAGGAGCTTGGCCCGCCTGATATAGGCCCGGTGCACCACCTGCATGGACGCGCCCTCTTCCACGCCGAGTATTTTAAAATCGTCGAGCAGCGCCGTATCCATGGTAGTGATCTTCCCCGGATTAAAGTATACTATCGGGAGGATAATAATCAAGGGGCCTTTGGGGGTATACTTCTTCGCTCATCATCATCATTTTCTCCTCAAAGTTACTGTAAGGAGAAGAGACGGTATCGCTTGGTATTACAATCGGTCTC
>CAYWUT010000080.1:0-15539 GCA_964460545.1 uncultured Spirochaetota bacterium | reverse complement strand
CCGCCCGTTCCGAGCACGAGCGAAGTAAAGGGACGGATGAAACCGAGCCCCGCGACGAGGAAGAGGGTATACACGAAGAGTGTGAATAAGAGGGCCGTGGACGCGTACTCGATCCCGGCTTCACCGTCCTTTTTTTCACCGAAGTACCGTGCCAGCCCCTGGGACACCTCGAGCGCAATGGTGAGGTTTATCAGGTTGGCCAGTATGGTGAGTATGTCGATCGTTCCATAATCGCCCGGGGCCAGAACGCGCGTGTAGAGCGGGACGAGCAGGAGGGATATGCCGCGGGATACGATCGTGCTCAGCGAATACACGGCGCTGTCCCTGAAAAACCGTTTCAGCATTTTTCTCCCCCATTCCCTCTTCCGGCGACACCGTTATCCTTTCCGGCTTTCGCCAGTAATTCTTCGAATATTGTGAGGAGGCCCGGCTTGTCGTTCAGCTGCAGGGAACCGGTCCCGCCACGCCTGATCATCATGTCCACGATTCCGAGCATGCGGTCTTCGTGAATGCACGCCCCGTGCACGTACGTTACTTCAGATGGATTATATATCCACTCTTCGGGGGCGCCCTCTCTCAGGAGCCGGAGATACCGGGCGGCCACCTCTTTCGGAGCCCAGTTCTTCTCCATGAAATCATGGGCCTTCCTCCCGAGCTCTTCCCTGAATACACGGTCAGCAACGATTTTTCTGAGGGAGGGGAGGATATCGTCCGGACGGCATATATGCGACGGAGGCATGAGCTCCCGGGGAATGAGCCTGCGGGTTTCGTCCCACCCGTATCCCCCGACGACCGATGGCTTTGCAAATCCGGCGGCCTCGGCCGCGAATCCCGCCATGGGCGTGTCGCTGTAGAGCTGGTCCACCACGAGGTCGCACCCTGACAGGGCCTTCAGAACCTCTTCATGGGGTTTTCCCGATATTTCCTTGTATACGACCGGGAGGCCCTCCTCTTTCAGATTCTCAACGGCCGCCCTGATTTCCGCCGTTCCTTTCGCCTCCGGATGCGATGGGGAGTGCAGGATACGAATCTCCCGGGACGCGTGTACCGTCTTCTTCTCTCTGGGAGTAAAGGGAATACCCATATGGAGGTAGGAAACGACCGGCCTGGTGTGGAACTGGGCGCTCAGCACGTTGCACACGATATAATCCGCGTACCGCTCTA
Source organism: uncultured Spirochaetota bacterium (assembly GCA_964460545.1). Taxonomy (GTDB): domain Bacteria; phylum Spirochaetota; class B62-G9; order B62-G9; family DRHN01; genus CAYWUT01. Next base: position 14,375 of record CAYWUT010000080.1, on the reverse strand, counting down.
TCCTCGAGAGATTACGCTTGATCCCGCGTGTTTCCTCTATGCAGCGGTCCGCATCGAAACCGCCGTTTTTAAATATATAGTGAGACGCGACAGCGCCGTTGATGTAGGGCGGACGCGAGTCCGAGCCGGTGAAAACATAGACGATCTTCTTTTTGAACAGTTTGAAAAGGGGGAGGTCGATGTTGTTGAAAAAGGATTTCCCTGAGTTGAAAATAAAGGCGTCATACTTAAAGAGAGATGAAACGAGGAGCATCAGTTTGAGGAGCTGCCTGACGGGCCTGAGGAGACGGGACTTGAGGAGCCGTCTGTTGAGCTTGAGCAGCCGGGTACGCGGCTCCGCGTACCTGAAAGGGTGGTCTCCCAAGTCGTAGAAATCGCAGGCGGTCCCGTTCCGGCGAATACCTTCGGCAAGATTTTCAAAGTATCCCGCGATCTCGGTCAGTCCGATGAATACTTTCATGGTTCCCAGCGCCCGTTTTCGCGCATCTTCGTTTCCTGTACGCCTTCGTATCAATGTATACACACCACACGTTGAAGTAAATTCATTCGCTCCGCGGACCGGACCGGGCCCGGGAAGCTTGCAATTTTATACCGTACGTACTATATTCATGGTGCTTTTCATTCTCCTTCTGACCATCCCGGTCCGGAGGCGGTATGAAATGCTTCACCCCGCTTCTCCGGCGATGACCCCGTCGCACAATAGAAAGGTACGGGGATAGACTAAACGGAGCACGATCCCTTTTCCATGAAAAAAGTATTCGTTGACTGCAGGATGCTGATGTTTTCGGGAATCGGCGTGTATCTGAGAAACCTCGTGCCCCGTATTGCCGGTGCATTCGAGCTCACCCTCGGAGGCATTCCCGATCAGATTGAGGGGCTCGGCCTGGACGGGATTCGGATAAAACGTTTCGATGCTCCCGTATACTCGCTTCGAGAGCAGATGGGATACGGGCGGGCCGCGGGACCCGTTGATGTACTGTGGACCCCCCACTACAATGTGCCGGTCCTGCCTGTAAGGGCGCGCGGCAGGGTCGTGACCGTGCACGACCTGAATCACCTCGTGTTCTCACGTCCCATGACGCTTAAACGGGCCTACGCGCGTTTTATGATGAAGCGGGCCGCCTTCTCGTCGGATACGGTCATTACGGACTCGCGATTTTCCAGGGACGAGCTCGTGAAACATACGGGCGTTAACGCGGAAAAGATCAGGACCATACATCTCGGGGTGGACACCGGCCTGTTCAAACGAATCGATCGAAACAGAGCGGAATCGGTCCGGGAAAAACACTCCCTGCCCGGACGTTTCATACTGTACGTGGGCAACCTCAAACCCCACAAGAATATCGGCGTGCTCCTCAGGGCGTTCGAGAAGATGTGCTCGAACGGCGGAAACGGCGATTTCGAGGACATAAACCTCGTTATCGTCGGGGTGAAGGACGGGTACAGGACCGGGGACGAGCGGCTTTTTCAAACGGTCGAATCGAGCGGCCTGTTAAAAGAGCGCGTAAGATTCACCGGTTATGTCGAGGATGAGGACCTTCCCGGTATCTACTCCCTTGCCGACATGCTCGTTTTTCCGTCTCTCTACGAGGGATTCGGACTGCCGCCCCTCGAGGCCATGGCGTGCGGATGTCCGGCCGCGGTGTCCCGCTGCGCGAGCATGCCCGAGGTGTGCGGCCGGGCGGTCGAGTATTTCGACCCCGGTGACAGTAAAGGACTCGTGTCCATAATGGAAAGAGTACTCCGTAATCCAGGAGAACGTGATAGATTGAGAGATAAGGGATACGCCCGGGTCCGGGCGTTCACGTGGGATAAAACCGCGGAGGCCCATATCGCCGTGCTCAGAGAGGTGGCCGGGGGATGAAGACCGCACTGGTACATGAGTGGCTCGTAACCATGGGTGGGAGTGAAAAGGTCCTGGAGGCCATTTACGAGGAGTATCCGTCACCCGTATATACGCTCGTTGCTGACAGGGAGGCGCTGAGAGAATCCCCGCTGGGAGAGGCGCGTATTCACACCTCGTTCGTACAGCGTCTCCCCTTTTCCGTACGGAGGTACAGAAACTACCTCGGTTTCTTTCCGCGCGCGGTCGAGGCATTCGACCTCTCCGAATACGAAGTCGTTATTTCGTCGAGCCACTGCGCGGCCAAGGGGGTACTGACCAGGACGGACCAGCTCCACATATGCTACTGTTATTCTCCCATGCGGTACGCATGGGACCTCTACCATCAGTATCTGCGCGAGGCCGGGCTTCAGTCCGGCATCAGGTCCTGTCTTGCCAGGCGTGTGCTCCATAAAGTTCGGACCTGGGATGTGGTCTCGGCGAACCGTGTCGATTATTTCGTGACCATTTCCAAGTACATCGCCGACAGGATCAGGCACGTATACCGGAGGGAGGCCGAGGTCATCTATCCTCCCGTGGATGTGGACCGTTTCGAGCTGTGCTCCGAAAAGGAGGATTACTACGTGACCGCCTCCAGGATGGTACCCTATAAGATGATGGGCCTCATCGTCAGGGCTTTTACGCGAATGCCGTCCCGGAAGCTCGTTGTCATCGGGGACGGGCCGGAGCTCAAATCCGTCAAGGCGGCGGCAGGGGGAAACATCGAGATACTCGGCTACCAGCCCTTCGAGGTACTGAAAGAGCACCTGCAGAAGGCGCGGGCGTTCGTATTCGCGGCCGAGGAGGATTTCGGCATTCTACCGCTCGAGGCGCAGGCATGCGGGACGCCCGTTATCGCCTTCGGGCGGGGCGGGGCTCTCGAAACCGTAATAAATGAAAAGAGTGGTATATTCTTTTATGAGCAGAACGAGCGGAGCATCGTGGATGCGGTTGAACGTTTCGAGAAGATAGAGAACCGGTTCAAGCCCGATACGGTGAAAAAGAACGCTGACCGGTTCGGCCGCGACCGTTTTAAACGGGAATTCAGGGAATCGGTGGAAGAGAAGATCGCTGCGCGTTTCGGATAAGATTATGCGCCTTATCCGTAATCGTACGCGCAAAGCGGTTCCGCCTCCCTATTAATAAAGGGGAAATATTAAAGACCATGGGCGAAAAAAAGAGCAGCCCCCTCCGGGTGATTAACAGCGTCGCTCCGATCAGGATACTGGACAACGGGGGGTGGACCGACACGTGGTTCGCGGAGCACGGCAGGATATTCAACATAGGCGTTTATCCCTATGCGGAAGTGCAGATGGAGGTTTACCCGTTCGAGGGGGGCGATCGCGTAACCATATACGCGGAGAATTTCGGTGAAAAGTACGCGCTTGATCCGGAGAAGAACGGAACCGGGGACTGGGACCGCCATCCCCTGCTTGAAGCCGCGATCGAGATGATGCACGTTCCCCGTGAATACAGGCTGCAGGTGACCATCTACTCGGAGGCGCCGAGCGGCGCGTCGACCGGGACCTCCGCGGCGGTGACGGTCGCCATGATCGGGGCCCTTGATTTCCTCACGCCCGGCAGAATGACGCCCCATGAGGTGGCGTACACTGCCCAGTCCGTGGAGGTCGACATGCTGCACCAGCAGTGCGGTATTCAGGACCAGCTCTGCTCCGCATACGGCGGGATCAATTTCATCGACATGTTCAAGTATCCCCATAGTTCAGTGTCGCAGATAGGCCTTCCCAACTCGATCTGGTGGGAGCTCGAGCGGAGGCTCGTGCTCATCTATCTCGGCAACGCGCACTCCTCCTCACAGGTGCACGAGAAGGTCATACGGGAGCTGGAGGATGCCGGTCCCGACTGCAGTAAGCTCGAGGACCTGCGAAGGACGGCGGGACGTTCCAGGGACGCCCTGTACGCCGGGGATTTCGAGGAACTGGGCCGCGCGATGATCGACAACACCGAAGCACAGAGACGCCTCAATCCCGGGCTCATATGCGGAGATGCCGACGGCATTATCGAGACGGCGAGGTCCTTCGGCGCGCTCGGCTGGAAGGTGAACGGCGCCGGGGGCGAAGGCGGTTCCATTACGATCCTCTGCGGCGACCTCTCTCATGAAAAGAGGGCGATGATCCGCGCGATCGAGGAGGGAAATTCCTACAGGAATATACCCGTCTATCTCAGCAGGTACGGGGTTCGTATCTGGGAAAAACAGAACGGAAACAGGGAGTAAGCATGCAGAGGGGCAAGCTCTTCATAATACGGTCATTCGAAAAACTCTCTCTGATCGTCGTCGACCTGTTTGCCATCTGCCTCGCGCTCTATGCGGCTTTCGTGCTGAGGAAGTACGTGGCCCCCCATTTACTGGGGAACCTTCTTCCCTTCACCCATACGCTTCGCTTCTACTACTCGCTCTTCTGGATACCGCTTATTTCACTTTTTTTTACCTATTATAACGGGCTCTATACGAAAACGGAAACCTTCTGGGAGGACGCAAAGGCCTATCTCAAATCCTACATCATCGGGTTTATCGTCATCATCACACTCATAACCCTGTCGAAGCAGAGCGACAGAATATCCCGTATGGTCATGACGCTCTTCCTCATAAACGTGCTCTGGATCAACCTCTCGCTCAGGTTCCTTTTCAAGAGGTTTCTCTTCCTCTTCAAGGCCATCAGGAAGGACGTACTTATCATAGGCGCCGGGTCCACGGGAGCGGATCTCCTGCGGGGACTTCGGCGCGAGCGTTATCTCGGCTACCATGTGGTGGGCTTTCTTGACTCCAACGGGGAGAAGGGGGACACCATAGAGGGTGCTCCCGTGCTCGGGACCATGGAAGACCTCGACCGGGTACGCAGGGCATACGCCGTGGAAAAGGCCTTTATAGCCCTTCCCTCCCTCTCCTCGGACGAGATGATGGACCTGTACGTCAGGCTCAGGAAGTACTTCAGGGAGGTCGTCATCGTGCCCCGGATAAGGATGATGGCGCTCATGAACTCGGACATACACTATCTCTTCAACAACGACCTGTTCCTTCTGAACGTGAAGAACAATCTGGGCTACGGATTGAACCGGTTTCTGAAAAAATTCGTGGATTACTTCCTGGCGGTTTTTTTCTTTCCCCTCTTCCTCTTCGTGCTCGGCATTGTCGCGCTTCTCATCAAGCTGGAGTCACCGGGTCCCGTTTTCTACAGGCACAACCGCTACTCCGTGGGAGGGGACGAAATAACCATATTTAAATTCAGGTCGATGTACGGGGACGCGGACACCCGTCTCAAGCAGCTTCTCGAGCGGGACGAGGAACTCAGACGGGAGTGGAACAACTGTTTCAAGCTGAAGAAAGATCCCCGTATCACGAAGGTCGGCCGTGTCCTGCGTAAGACCTCGCTCGATGAGCTTCCCCAGATGCTCAACGTGCTGAAGGGGGAGATGAGCATCATCGGCCCGCGGCCCGTGGTCAGTGACGAGCTCGAGAAGTACTACGCGCGTTACGGGGACTACTTCGAAAACATCAAATCCGGAATCACGGGATTGTGGCAGATAAGCGGAAGGAGCGATACGAATTACGAGTACCGGGTGAGGTCCGACCTCTGGTACGTTCTGAACTGGTCCTTCTGGCTCGACGTCGTCATACTGCTGAAAACGATCATCGTGGTTTTAAAGGGGAAGGGTGCGTACTGAATGAGGTGCAGAATAGTGAAAACCGCAGCGGGCGAGCTCAAGGAGCGGGGGTGGGCGTACGGGATTTTCATCATCATCACCCTTGCCTGGATAGGGATGGGGGAGTACATGGCAGCCTGCGCGGTATTCTTCTTTATCGCGGCCCTCTTCTTCGCGGACAGGAGGCGTATCGTCCTCTCCGATACCCCCTTCCTGCTTCTCCTGGGCCTCTTCACCCTGAACAACGTGATATCATCGCTCTTTTCGATAGACAGGGCGACCTCTGCCGCGCTCTCCCTCCTCTGGTTTCTCGTCATCCTCATTCCGGTGGCATCGGTCCGGTTCAGCCTGGACGGAAACGACGACTTCGTCATGCGGCTCATTTTACCCTTCTCAATCGGAGCGGCGGTCGTAATCGTGGCGTATATGTCAGTCGGGTTCGGGATCACCCTGGCGCGCGAGGGACTGGCCTTCAGGCGTTACAGCTTCAAATGGCTCGGGACCTCGCAGACCGCGGATACCATGGTCATGCTCGGCTGCCTGGGGTACGGGTGGTTCAGGCAGAAGCGGGCCGAGACACATCGCTGGCTCGGTTTCGTCTATCTCCTCATGTGCGCGTTCGGACTGTTTCTCACGCTCGACCGTGGCGGGATAGCGGCGTACTTCGTCGTTATGATAATTCTCCTTGCGCATGACTGGAAGAGGCTCATTCTGCTCTTCGTCCTGCTCGCGGTACTCGTCTTTCTCTCGTACAAAATCGAGAGCCTCCACGTGCTTCGTTATCCCTTCGATTACCTGACGGCCCGGTACCGGTTCGAGATCGTGAAGTCCGGCCAGCAGATCGACACCTTCAGGACCTCATGGCTCATTATAAGGGACCACTGGCTGCTCGGAGTGGGCACGAACAACTTCTCGAAGTTCACGAAGGAATACGGGAACGGGCACTGGTACGCTTACGCCCATAACTTCATACTGCAGTTCTGGGCCGAAAACGGGATTTTCGGCATGGGCTTCGGTCTCTCCATCATGGGACTCGTTATAAGCAGGTTTTTCCGGGCGCTGAAGCACTCCAGCAGCCGTTACGTCGTTCTCGGCACCGGGTGTGCCTTTATCGGGATGCTTCTGGAAAACCTCACGAACTCGACGATATGGATCATTAAAATAGCCCTGCCTTTCTGGCTCATCGCGGGTATGCTCTGCCATTTCTACAGGTCTTCCGAAATACAGCGGAAAAATCAGCCCGTCCGGGAAAGCCTTGTACGACGTTTCTTCACCACGGGCGGGGGAAGGTCGACGACATGAGCGGGAAGATACTGGTTACGGGCGGAGCGGGCTATATAGGGAGCCACGTGGTAAAGGCGCTCGGAGAGCGGGGGTATGAGATTCTCGTATACGACAATCTCTCCACCGGCCACAGGGAATCCGTTCTTTACGGCGAGTTCGTGAAAGGCGACCTCTCGGACCGGGACCTGCTCGATGGCACGATAAGCCGGTTCAGGCCGGACGGGGTGCTCCACTTCGCCGCGTCGATCAGGGTCGACGAGTCGATGTCCAACCCGCTCCTTTACTACTCCAACAACACGATGAACTCTCTCTTGCTGCTGAACGCGATGACGGCGCATGAGGTGAACGTACTTATCTTCTCCTCCACCGCGGCGGTTTACGGGATTCCAGATGAGAACCCGGTAAGGGAGGATTTTCCGCTTTGTCCCATAAACCCCTATGGAAGGTCGAAAATGCTGACCGAGTTGATGCTGGAGGATGCTGCCGCAGCGTACGGGAACTTCCGTTACACGGCGCTCCGGTATTTCAACGTCGCGGGCGCCGATGCTGCGGCGAGGATCGGGCAGAACTACGCCGATGCGACGCACCTTATAACCCGCGGCCTCAAAACGGCGCGGGGCGGGATGGAAAAACTGCGGATATTCGGTACCGATTACGATACGCCCGACGGCACCTGCATACGGGACTATATACACGTGGACGATCTTGCCGAAGCCCACGTGCTTGCCCTGGAGCACCTCTTTACGGGAAAACCGGGAGGCGTGTACAACTGCGGGTACGGACACGGCTACTCGGTCAGGGAGGTCGTGGACGGGATTAAAAAGGTGACGGGAATCGATTTCACGGTCGAGGAGACCGACAGGAGGCCCGGGGATCCCCCCGCGCTCGTGGCGGACAGCTCCCTTTTGAAGAGCACACTCGGATGGGAGCCCGCACACGACGATCTGGACTCCATTATCTCCACCGCCTGGAATTGGGAACGCAAGCTCCCTCTTTAGGCCGTCCTGATATCGCGTACCGAGGCTATGACGACATCAGCGTCCTTTCTCAGGTGCTCTTCCGATGCGATGCCTCCCTCGGTCACGCCGACGATCAGGCCTACTTCGGCCCTTCTTCCCATCTCCATGTCCGTTATGGTATCTCCGACGAGGGCCGTTTTCCCGATATCCGCCTGCAGTGCTTCCACGGTTTTCAGAACCATCTCGGGGTCGGGCTTGTCGTTTTGAACCTTGTCCGCACCGATAATATAGTCGAAGAGGTGGTGAATGCCGGCGTTTTTAAGGGTTTTCTCCGCGATATCCGTCAGGTCCGCGGTGGCGAGTGATATGAGAAGACCGTCCTTCTTCAAACATTCTAAGGCCTCCGCCACGCCCTCGAAGAGCACGTCATAGGAGGTCCTGTCGAGCCGTTCTTCCGCTTTCTCGATTGCGTACCGGGTAACCGCTTTACCTTTCTGCCAGGGTACGCCCGCTTCGTACAGCACCATGGTAATGATGATCTCGTCCTCCCACGGGGGCGAGTAGGGGAAGGGCCCGAAAGGATCGATGACCTCACCCTCTATACCGTAGACTTTGTAGAGCCTGGACCTGATCCTGTCGACCGGCAGGTCCGGGATTTCGTCGAATATGATTTCCAACCGTTCGCCGAGCACGGGAAGCCACGTCTTGCCGAAATCCGCGATCGTCCCGTCCTTGTCGAAGATGATGAGCTCGGTCTCGAAGGGCCTTTTTCCGAAGAGAACTTTTTGCATTTTTCTACCATTCAACTCCCAGATAGGATGCGATAGTCTCCCTGTTCCTGTTCAGAACGAGGGTCTGAGGAAAATCGATTTCTTTTAAAAGGGCGAGTGCGTCCTGAAAAACGCCTACCTCCTCGCCGAGATGCGCGTCGCTGTTGACCAGGATGCCGATTTTCCTGTCCGCGCACTGCTCGAGATACCGGATGAGCTTCTCGCGCTGATCGAGCTTGCTGGCGTTCAGCTCGAGCGCGATGGAGTGCTCGGCCGCCGCCTCCAGTACCCGGTCTATCTCGACATCCAGGTAGGTGCTGACCGGGTGAGTGAAAAGATGAATGCTACCGCGGATCATGGTCTCGATGACGGCATCCGTTCTGACCGTCAAATTTTGTTCGGCAATCCATGTGTCGGGATGAAGGCCGGTCATGACGATGTCGAGGTCCTTCCTGATATCGGGCCGGAGGGAGAGGTCCCCGTTTTTACTCACGATCTCGTCCTCTATTCCCGTGAAAATACGTATGGGGAGGTCCAGGCCGCCCACCATTCTGCGCAGGGACCAGAAATGGAAGTAGCCGGCTCCTCCCGGAAGGCCCGGCCCGTGATCGGTGATGGCGATTCCTTCGAGGCCTCTCTTGACCCCGAATTCACAGAGCGTACGTATCGTGTCTATACCGTGTCCGCTCGCTATGGAATGGGTGTGCATATCTGCTGCAATAGAGTACATGACTGTCCTGTCCGTCTTTTCCTGAAATTTCCTCTGAGTCTTTTAATCCGGTAAGTGCCGGCGGCCCTGTTCTCTCTGAAGCGGGAGTCGGTCGGGATCCGGATTGGGGCCGGAACCCGGCCCTGGTTCGGGGCCCCAGCCATAGGCTGGGGGAGGCGTCCTCAGTCCCGCACCTTTTCCCGCTTCCACAGTTTGAAGACAAGTATGAACGAGAGGGCCCCGATTATGAAAATTCCGCTCAGTATTTGGGCTCCCCTGAGGTTTCCCATCATCAGGCTGTCCGCCCTGAGGAAACTCACCCAGAAACGGATAAATCCGTAGTTGAGCAGATACAGCGCGATGATGAATCCCTTTTTATGTTCTTTGAAGCGCAGTCTCCTGAGTATAAAAAAAGAGATGAGATTGAGCGCGAGCTCGTAGAGCATAACCGGATGAAGCGGCTGGCCTGGGAATTCGTCGCCCGCGATACTGCCCTCCGGGAATACGATGCCCCAGGGAAGACCGGTCGGCAGGCCGTGCGCGTCTCCGTTCATGAAGTTGCCGAATCTTCCGAAAACCTGGCCGAGCGCGAGCGCCGGCGCCGTGATGTCGAGCAGGTCGAAAAACTTCACCTTCTTGACCCTGGCGTACACGTAAGCGAGGACCGTTCCCCCCAGTATGCCGCCGTGTATGGCAAGGCCCCCGTGCCAGACGGCGAATATCTCCATGGGATGAGCCCGGTAGAAGTCTTTCCACAGGAAGAGCACGTAGTAGATACGGGCCCCCAGTATTCCGCCCACCACGACCCAGAATGCGTAGCTGATAACGTCGTCCCTGGTTATGGCGAGCCCGCGGCGCTCCGCTTCCCTTCTTATCAGGATAATTCCCAGGATGATCCCGATAACGTACATCAGTCCGTAGTACCGTATTTCCAGGGGACCGATTCTGAGAAGCGTGGGGTGCATGAAATATCTCCGGAGCCGGACGGCTTCCAAAATGGATGCTGGGATCACTATGGAACGGTTCGCGAGACCTGCCGTGCCGTTAAAATATAAGGAAGGGTGCCTTATTAATAAAGCTATTTTTTATATCGGGCGAAGAGCCTGGAGAGCGCCTCGATTACGTCGTTTACATCGCTGTCGCGCATCTGCGGGTAGATGGGAAGGCTCACTTCCTTTAAATAGGAGGAATAGGCGACGGGAAAATCATAGGGCTCATAACCGAAGGTGTTTCTATAGTAGCCCATCGTGTGAACAGGGATATAGTGGACGTTCGCCTGTATGTTTTCGGCCCAGAGCCCGCGGATGAAAGTGTCTCTGTCAACCGAGAGCCTGTCGAAGTCCACGAGCATGGGAAAGAGATGGCGGGCATGTACGGCTCTTCCAAGCGCGTGCGGGATCGAGATGAAGTCAAAGCCGCTCAGAAAAACCGTGTATTCCCGCGCTATGGTCTCTCTTTTTTCCCTGTTCCGGTCGAGACGGCGCAGCTGGCATATGCCAAGCGCGGCCTGCATGTCGGTCATGTTGAGCTTGTAGCCCGGGGCCAGTATGTCGTATTTCCATCCGCCCTCTCTTGACTTGGAAAACCCGTCCCGACTCTGCCCGTGGAGCGACAGGAGCCGTATCTCCCGGATCAGACGCTCGTCCGTCGCGGTAACGGCGCCGCCCTCGCCCGTGGTGAGGTTCTTCACGGCGTGAAAGGAGAATGCCGCGGGATGCTTTCCATCGCCGATCTTTTTCCCGTTAACGGAGGCGCCTATGGCGTGTGCGGCATCCTCTATCACGGCAATGCCGTAAAATTCGGCGATTTCCCGGATCGTCTTCACGTTGACGGGATTGCCCGCGAGATGTACGGGGATAAGGGCCTTCGTCTTCGGCGTAACGGATCGCTTTATTTGTTCAGGGGAGATGTTGAGGGTCTCCTCCTCGATATCCGCGAAAACGGGAGTCGCGCCGGCGTGCAGAATGACATTTGCCGTTGCAGCGAAGGTATAGGGGGTGGTTATAACCTCGTCTCCATCCCCGATTCCCAAGGTCTTCAGGAGAAGGAAAAGGCCGGCCGTGGCGGAGGAAAGAACGACCGCATGGGGAGCGCCTGTATATTGCGCGAGCATACTCTCGAACTCACGACACGCGGAACCCGTCGTGATCCATCCCGAGCGCAGCACTTCGGTAACAGCCTCGATCTCTTCATCCCTGATATCAGGAGGTGAGAACGCAAGCGGAACGCTCCTTACCGGGTGTCCCCCCTCGATCGCGGGAGTTCCACCCGGGCTCCTAAGCCGTACCGGGCTCGTATGCTGTGGCTTTTCGGTTCGGATCATGTATCACTCTCTTGTTTAAGATTCGCCGCTCGGGCTCTCTATGATTATCGGATTAAAAGAGCGAATTTCAAGTTTCAATAAATTATATCATGTGGCGCTTTCACCTATATGAAACACTCTATTTCCGGTTCCGATGGACTTCAGTAATTAATGAAACAAAATACAAATAATTATCATGTTTAATAGCTGCCCAAGGGTATAAATTGAAAACTCGAAGTTCATCCTAAAAAAAATACGGTAAATGATGTAAAAATGGAAAAATCATGGTGTTACGATATTATAGTTTTTTTCAAAACGGCCGAAAATCATTGAGAAGCGGAGGAATAAGGAGTACCAATAGATATGCTGCTCATAATCATATCCGGACTCGTTTTTCTCGTCGGCGTCTCTACATTCGTCGCCGTACTGGGCACATCATTTCTCAAGAGGTGCGCGGAGCGTTCCGATTCCGTCCTCGATCTCCGTTCATCGGAGAGCGAGTATGCCGGCCGGTACCGGGAAGAATACACGGAGAGGATCGGCGAGGAGAGGGAAGCGGTCGATCGCGAGGCAATGACTCCGCAGCTTCCTCCGCCGTCCGTAAGGCCCCCGACCGGGTCCGTTTGGCGGCCCGTTTCGGTTACTGCGGGGGTCGTGATTGTCGTGGCCCTCATCCTCCTCTACGGCATGGGCGTGTTCAGGCAGAAAGATCCTGAGCCCCGTCTCTATTTTTGCGAAAACGTGAATTTCGAGAAATACAGGCCCATACGCCGTTCGCGGATGTTTACACGGGGGAATGTAACCCTTCTCGTCAAATCAAAATCGGCCCTCGATCTGGGTGAGGCTTCGATCGAGGTGTACAGGCTCTCAGAGGCGGGTTTCGACCCCTATACCTCAAAGAATGTCCATCTCAAACCGCAGTGGTACGGTTTTTCCTCGAAAGTCGTCTTCGACCGGGTGGGAAGCTATATGGTCTCCGTCATAGGAGACGACGGCAGGCTCCTGTGCCAGGAAAATATCCGTATCGTACCGGACAGCTTTGCTTACAAGCCCGTACCCGCACCTCCATCCTCGTAGTGATCGTATAACCGCCACCCCTCGTGCAATCTCCCGACCGTCCTAATCTACCCTTCCAATAGCGCTCGTCGTCGTTGATCGTCGCCGGTCATCGAGTATCGGGGATTCGGTGTGTACAACTGATGATGCGGTACGGCCGTTGCTGACCAATGGTCGGGCCGACTTATGATCGGTTGGCATCCCTTCAGGGGACAAGCAGAAGCGAGTACTCGTTGTCGAACCGGTCGTACACGATCCGCTTGTTCAGCGGGTCAAGGATGAACTGTCCGTCGACCAGGAAACGGTAGGTGTGTCTCCCCTGCGGTATATCGATTCTTATCTCCCAGAGACCGTTTGTGTTTCTATAAAGCGGGTGTGAATAGGGGTTGAAATTGTTGAAATCCCCCACGATATGGACGGTGTTCGCGTTTTCCTCCCGAAGGTAGAAAACGTACTCGCGCCCGGAACCTCTCAGCTCTCCCTGCGGTTGTCCTGAAACGTCCGTTTCCGGGAGTACGGATACGGGATTCTCCGGAGCATTGATAAGAGGAGTCGGTAACCGGAAGAACGTCGTCTCTTCACCCACGGAATCCAGAACCCGGTTGCTGTTCTCCGGGTCGTTCATCCAGACTCCGTCCACGAGGTAACGGTATTTGTAATATCCCTGCTCGAGCACGACACCGGCGCCCCGGGTTTCCTCCAGCAGGTAGACGAAGATCCCGTTTTCGTTCTTCATCATCATTCGCACTTCATGCCAGTTGTCGAAATCTCCGCTTACCATGACGTAGTCCGGTTCGTAGGACCGGCTTTCATAGGTGAACAGCACACCTTCGTGAAGGAACCGGGGCGGGGCGGCTTTACTGACCATATTCAGGTCCATGGATAGAGCCGTACCTGCGGCCGAAAGAATTACCGCACATAAGGTGATGCAGCAACGCAGTAAACGCATGGGGCAGCGCTCTTCAGTTTTTCAGGGTTTTACTTCCCCTTCCGTGCCGGAACCGTAAAATGACCTGAACGGCCTTTTACGGGTTAATCCGCATTTTTCCCGTACGGAAGGTGGCTCGTAATGATTATCGAATGATACCCTGTCCCCCTTTATACCTTCTTGCATACCCGTGAGGGAAGTATCATACGCGGGGCCGTTCAGAACGGCTCGTCTCCGTCGGTCCCGCCGGTTTTATCCTCGTCTTCCCTTCGGTCGAGGAACCGAACACCGTTTCCCACGATATACACCCGGGAGTGCGTCGTCCCCTCGTCGTCCTGCCACCGGTCGTGCCTGAGACGCCCGTTGACCATGACACGTCTTCCCTTGCTGAGATACTCGTTGCACCGTTCCGCGAGTTTCGCCCAGGTGGTGACGTCGAAGAAGTTAACCTCCTTCCGGAGCTCATTCTCCTTGTAGTAGTCGCAGTTGTTCGCGATGGAGAACCTGCACAGCGCGGTTCCGCTCTGCGTGTAGCGTATCTCCGGATCTCCGACCAGACGTCCCTCTACAACCGCCAGGTTGAAGTTTCTCATCTGTCCCTCCCCTGAATAGTTTATGTAGCTATGTAGCTTATAAACAGCGGGGAGCGTATTTCTGTTTCATGGAGGGTGAAAAAAACGTCCGATGGAAGAAGTGACGGGCGGAGAGCCTCATCGTTTTCAGAAACAGCCGGACATCGTTTTCATTTCTTCAGCACGATGCCGCCCGTTTCCACACTCAGGTCGCGTGCAATTACGGGGCATTTCGCTTTAAGGAGGAAAA
>CAYWUT010000079.1:0-15673 GCA_964460545.1 uncultured Spirochaetota bacterium | reverse complement strand
AATTTTAGCTAGAATGCGAAAAACTGGTAAATATAAAAGTATATTAAAAGCCAACTTAATGTTAGAACGAAGATTCATCGGTAAAGGTGAATCTTCTGTTTTAACTGAAGAATTTAATTTTGATACCACTGATTTGGATGACGCAATAAAAGTAATTAATGGTAAAAATATTTCACTTGAACTTGAAGATGGTGTTGTCATCTCTGGTGTTACATCAATTAATAAAAACAGCCTATTTCAATTAAAATTGGAGCGGATTCATGGAAATTCTTGAAAAGGTATGCGCTTATATTGATCAGAAAGAAACGGATATTAGTGATTTCCTCTGTACGTTCATAACAAAGGAGTCGATTAGCAGGGGCGTTGCGGGAACAGGTGAGGAATTAAAGGCCCAGGAATGGGTGAAAGGGCAGTTTGAAAATATCGGTTTCAGTGATGTGGATTACTGGTTTCCCGATGAAAAACAGAAACGGCCCAACGTGGTCGGCACGATGAAGGGCAGCGGGAAGGGCAGGTCGCTCATTCTCCAGGGGCACGTGGACGTGGTGCCGGTCCCTGACTCCGAGCTGGAACTATGGAAATCCGATCCCTGGAAAGGTACCGTGCGTGACGGAAAAATCTACGGCCGCGGGTCGAGCGATACCAAGGGAGGCCTGTCCGGCATGATCTGGGCGGCCCGTGCGGTCAAGGAATGCGGAGCCGAGCTGGCAGGGGACCTTCTGGTTGCATCGACTATCGGCGAGGAGTCACAGGAGGGGGAGACAATCGGGGCGGCGGCGGCCGTGAAACGCGGACACGATGCTTCCTTCGCCGTTGTCGCCGAACCCACCAACTGCGAGATCCATACCGAATCCGCCGGTGTGTTCATGTTCCAGCTTATCGTGCAGGGAAAGAGCGCTCATACCGCGGCCCGCAACCAGGTCATCTTTCCGCAGCGCTACGGAATCGATGCGGGATCCGTGGTGGGTGTGGACGCGGTATCCAAGATGAAGCTCTTTCTCGATCTTTTCGAGCGGCTCGAGCGGCAGTGGAACCACCGGTGGAGGAGCAAGGTTCTCGGGAGCGGGGGATACCCGATACCGCTGGACAGGCAGGGGATCGGGCTGTTTACCATCAACCCGTCCCTTATCGAGGGAGGTACCTATATAGGGTCGGTACCGGGATCCTGCACCCTGACCTGCAATGTGTGGTATCCGAGCTGGCTCGACGTATCCGAAGTCATAGACGAGCTCGGAGACAGAATCCATGCGCTTTCACAAACCGATGACTGGCTCAGGGAGCATCCCCCGCAGTTCAAGGCGCCCGTATTTCAGAGCTGGCGTCCGTTCAGGGTCCCGGTCGACCATGAGGGAGTGAAAGCCCTGGCGAGTTCCTATGAATCGGCGACCGGGGAGACGGCGATACACAGCGGCTTCAAAGCCACCTGCGACGCCACGTGGCTGAACGAAAACGGGGTCCCGGCCGTCACCTTCGGTCCTGGTGGGCTCGAGATGGGTGTGCACGGTGCAAACGAGTACGTTCCCATTGAGGAGTTTATAAGGTGTACGAAGGTCTACGCAGCAATGGTACTGAACTGGTGCGGAGTAAAATGAGTCACCGTGCGGATCCTCGGAAAAATACTCGCACAAGACCGCCCGTGAACACCATGCGCTTTTTTAGAAAAGGCCCTCTTTTTTCATTTCCGAGAACACCTCGTCCATGGCCTTGAGCGTGACGTCGATATCGTCCCGCGTGTGGGCGGCGGAGATATATATCTCACCGAAGTGCGCGGGCCGGATGAAGACGCCCCTGGGCATGAGCTTGTTCCTGAAGGTCATGAACAGGTCCTTGTCCGTTTTGCAGAACTCCGGATAGTTCCTTATGCGCTCGAGGTCCGTGAAGTGTATCTGGAACATGGGCGGGAGCCCCTGGACGATCGCGCGTATTTTCCGTGCGCTTATGATCTCCCGCATTCCCTCCATCAGCCTTCCGCCCACGTCGAATATGTGCTCGTAGACCTTCCCGTCGTCCTCAGCGAGGAAATCGAGCGTGGCATGCGCCGCTGCCATGGCCACACGGTTGGCATTGACCGTTCCCGCGCGAAACACGGCGCCTTCGGCCATGAGGTTCATGATCTCGGCCTTGCCCCCGTACACGGCAACCGGGAATCCTCCGCCCACCGCTTTCGCCATGGTCGTCAGGTCCGGTGTGACGCCGTATTTCCCCTGGGCGCTCCGCAGGCCCACGCGGAAACCGGTTATCACCTCGTCGAATATGAGGACTATGCCGTGTTTCACGGTCAGTTCCCGTATTGCCTGAAGATACCCTTCGTCGGGCAGGATCACGCCTGAATTGCACATGCAGGGATCCACGAGCAGTCCGGCCATTTCCTTCCCGTGCTCCTCCATCGCTCTTTCCAGCGCGTCCACATCGTTCCACGGGAGAATCATTATGTCCTCGTACGCCCCCTTCGGGATACCTGAACCGATCGTCTGTTTCTTTTGTACTCCCGCCTCGGCATCGACTCCCAGCGAGGGGTGCACGCTGTGTGCCACGCTGTCCACCCATCCGTGATAGGCACCCTCGAATTTCCCGATGATGCTCCTGCCGGTGTATGCACGGGCAAGGCGCATGGCCATCTGGACCACCTCGGTACCGGAGTTCATGAAGCTCACCTTCTCGAAGCTCGGCACGATTTGAACGAGCTTTTCGGCAACCTCGATCTGAAGCTCAAAGGGAAGGCCGTAGGTGGCCCCCTTCCCGATCTGTTCCGCCACGAAATCCGTTATCCTCGGATTTGCGTTCCCGACCAGGGTCGGGCCCAGGGCGAGGAGGTAATCTATGTAGACATTGCCGTCTACGTCGTGGAGCTTGGAACCTTCCGCGTGATCGATGAAGAGGGGGTAGGGCTTGTACCCCTCGAGCGGCGTTCTCGATGCGCTCGACGCGCCGCCGGCAATGGACTGTAAGGCACGTTTGTAGAGCTGTTTCGATTTCTGCGTCGAATAATCCATATCCTTGCTCCTTTTGTCGTGTTTGTCGGGGCAAAACCCAGGCACCGGGCCTTCCATACAGCGCGGGCTTAACCATCCGAACCCCGATATTTATAGTAGAGCCGGGCCTGTACACACTTTTTTCATACAGTGCCCAGAAACAGCATCGCGCACGCAGTATAGATTTTCGCGGCCTCCAGCAAATCCCCGGTGTCGACCCACTCGTTGTAGGTGTGCGCCTGCCTGATGCTGCCCGGTCCGAAGGCCAGCGCAGGAACTTTCGCGTCATTGACAAAGAAGGGGGAATCGCAGGCGTACCGTGTCCCTCCGATGGGCAGGGGTTTCCCGCGTACCGCTTCCGAAGCCTCGATCATCGACTGAACGATCGGTTCGTCCCGGGATATCTCGGTCGGGTCGAGCTTGGGCCTTCCCGGTCCCGAATCGGGAATGGGCCATGTCAACGGCTCGTCGTTCCAGTCCAGTATATCGTACGCGAATTCGGGGTCGTCCTTTTTTATGTCCTCGAGGATAACGCGTACCTCGGACAGTCTCTGCCGGGCGGTTTCGCCCGGAACGAGGTGCGTTGTTATATGCAGATTGCACTTATCCGCGCCGATGACGCTGCGCCATCCTCCGTTTATAATGCAGTTGACGAAAGCGGGTTTTCCGGTAAGGGGATGGGTCCGCGTTTGCAGTTTCTCCCTGTACGCCTCGAAGGCCGTGAGCACGCGCGTCATCTTGTCGATGGCGTTCGTTCCGCTCTCGGGCATGCTCGCATGGGACGATTTTCCGGTAATTCGGACCCAGAAGGTGGTGATGCCGTTGCATGCGGGATTGATCGACATTTCGGTAGGCTCCCCGATAACCGCGGCGTCCCAGTCCTTTTTCTTCACCATGGATTCCGTTCCCCAGCCCCCGGACTCCTCTCCCGGAACAGCCGCTACGGTCAGGGAACCCTTGAGGGTTGTCCCGCTGTCCCTCAATGCCTTTGCGGCCATGATCATGGCGCCGAGGCCCCCCTTCATGTCGCAGGCCCCCCTCCCATAGAGCTTCCCGTCCCTTACAACGGGTTCAAAGGGGGGCGAGTCCCATTTATCGGGGAATTCCACGGGGACCACGTCCATGTGTCCGTTGAAGCACAACAGGGGTTTTTCGGATCTTCCCCTCAGCGTACCCAGTACCACGGGCTGCGTTTCGCCGTCGGTTTTCGGAACGGCCGTTTCATATACCTCCACGTCCATTCCCGCCTGTTCCATCATGTCCGTAATAAGGGGTACGACCGGCGCGACCGTTCGGTCGGTTCGGATCCCGATCATCTTCCCCACAAATCCGATCACGTCATCCTGTCTGATGCCGGACGTTACTTCAGTGATGTGCATGGCTGCTTTCCCGGTTTCTCTTCCAACCATTCTTCACGGTCCGAAGATTTAATCAATGGAAATCACGATTTTAAGAGAATTTTTTGCCTGCCGAGCCGTGTTCAATGCTTCATTCATCTCTTCCATGGGAAACTGGTGGGTAATGAGGTCCCGCGTGCGTAAACGGCCTGTTTCCATGAGAGACAGGGCGGCACGGGTATCGAAGGGAGTGGAAGAGTATGTCGCCACCAGGAGAAACTCGCGGAAGAAAAACCGGTAAAGGTCAACCGGTATCGTAACTCCGGGCTCATAGGGGGCAAAGAGGTATAGGGTGGCCCCTTTACCCGCTATAGTGAAGCCCTGCTCCAGCGCGTCCAGGGAATGTGTCGCGAGCACGACAATGTCGGCGCCTCTTCCGTTGTTGTGCTTTTCAATGTACGAACGTACATTCGTCTTCGAGAAATCGACGGTATGGTCCGCCCCGAATTCGACGGCTTTTTCAAGCCGGTACTCGACATTGTCGATTGCAAAGATTTTTCCGGCGCCGTATATACGGGCGAGCTGTACATGGACCGCCCCGGCGAAACCGGCCCCGATTACCGCGACCGTATCCCCCTGATGCATGTCGAGCCTGTTCATGCCCTTGATACAGCAGGCTATCGGCTCTATCATGGTCGCTTCTTCGTAGCTTATTTTCGAGGGTAGTTTCAGCGTATCCCGAGACAGGTTGAGGGCCGGAACCCTGATGTACTCGGCAAATCCGCCCGGGTATATCGCGGTTTCTTTATAGGTATCGCACATGGTGTAGTGGCCCCGTATGCAGTGATGGCATACAAAGCAGGGGACGTGGTGATGTACGAACACGCGGTCGCCGGTTTTGAAACCTTCGACTCCCTTCCCGGTTTTAACGATATCACCCGCGGGCTCGTGGCCGAAAAACGCGGGTGCCCTGGGCTCCATGTACCAGTCGGCGAGGTCGCTTCCGCAAATCCCCGATTTTTTCACTTTGACCAGCACCTCGCCGTCATGAATCCCGGGTACCTCCGCCTCCTCTATCCTGATATCGGTACCGCTGTAATATCTGGCGACTTTCATCATGGCCATACCATTATCCCGTTATAGTGAGAGGATTTTTATCATGGATGAATATTTTAACATAATCAGGCGGAGATCCATCAACGGGTACGCTTACAGGTGAAACGTGAGAACTGTCCGAAGGTCCTGCATTGTGTTATGCTACGATATGTTCCGTTTCACTGTTGTAAATGCGCATCTTTTCAACCGGGAACCGCACCCAGACATTTTTACCCGATTCGATTTGAAGAAACTTGCCGACCGCTTTGACCTCGTTCTCCTTTTCGGGCGACTGCAGATAGAGGACCCGCACACCCTCTCCCTTCTCCTCCACCTCCCTGCAGAAAAAGGGAAGGTATTCTTTCTGCTCGTGCTCGCTGATAGTGAATACCTCCGGGCGCATTCCCAGTTTCACCCGCTTGTTTTTCCTTATATACTCCTCATATTCCCCCGGTATGGGAAGAACGAAGTCCTTGAAGCTCAGGCTGTTGCCTTTCAGCTCTCCTTCCAGAATATTCATGCCGGGAGATCCCATGAAATATCCGACAAAGAGGTGCGCGGGCTTGTCGTAGATCTGTTCCTTTGTATCGAACTGCAGCACGTTCCCGTCCTTCATTACCGCTATCCTGTCTGAGAGGGTAAGGGCCTCGGACTGATCGTGCGTGACATAAACGAAGATCTTTTTCTGTTCCTCCTGTATGCGCTTGATCTTCGTTCGCAGCTCCACGCGTTTTTCCGACTCGATGCTCGTGAGCGGCTCGTCGAGCAGGATGACCTTTGCGTCCTTGATCAGTGACCGGCCCAGGGCGACGGTCTGGCGGTCCGCGGGTCCCAGTTTGTGAGCGGGTGATTGGAGGATTTCGCCGAGCTCGAGCATCTCGGTCAACCCGTGCACCTTTTTTTCTTTTTCGGCCGAGGAAATTTTTTCCCTCCGAATCGGAAACATGAGGTTCTCATACACGGTCATGGGATAGACAACGGGGGACTGAAAAACCATGGCGATATTCCGCTCTTCAATGGGAACGTCGCGCATGTCCTGGCCGTCGAAAAAGACCTCGCCCTCGTAATCGACCAGAACGCCCGCGATAATTTTAAGTATCGTCGTTTTACCGCATCCCGAAGGGCCGAGCAGGGAGTAGCGGCCCTCTTTGTCCATGGAGATGTTTATATCTGTCAGAGCATACGTTTTCTTGTCGTATGAATAGCTCACATTCTTCAGATCAACGCGTGCCATGCTCATTCTCCTCTGTATTGCATGATAAGCCTGCCGGTTTCCCTGTTAAAAATATAGAAATCCTCAGGTACCGCGAAGAGATGTATATTTCCCCGTTTGAAATCCCTGGGAAAGGGGAAGTACCCGTTCATCCGCTGCCCGTCATACTCCAGGTGGAGGACGGTACCCGCCGGTGTTACATCCGCGAGCGTCAGGAAAAAGGTCATCTGCAGCGTGTCTTTCCCCTTTTCCATGTTGAACGAAAATGTCTGCAGTCCTAATATGTATTCGTTTTGCTTCAGGCTGTCCATCAGATGGCCCGCGGGCAGCTTTATCTCCTCTGAAGCGTACAGGTAGGGTTTCCCGTCGATTTGTTTCATGGTGGTTTGAAAAAGGTTCATGGGCGGGGTATAGAAGTGTTCCACGAATTGTATGTTCGGAGGGGTGTGATACGCCTCGATGGTATCCCCGTGCCAGAGGACTTTTCCCATGTGCATGAGAATCGTCCTGTTGCTCATGGAGAGCACCTCCTGGTAATTCGGTGTTGCGTAGAGCAGGTTGATTTTGTGCAGGTGCTCGGAGCTCAGTATTTCCTTCAGCTCGTGTGTCATTTCCTCCCTCAGTTTGTAGTCCAGACCGGTGAGCGGTTCATCCAGGAGGTAGATGTCCGCATCCTTGACCAGTGCCCTTCCAAGGGCGGTTCTCTGCGCCTCGCCGCCGCTCAGCTCGTAGGGCCGCTTTTCGAGCAGATGTTCGATCCTGAGTATTTGAGCCTGCTTCTCGACCCGCTGCCTGACCTCTTTGTCGGGTTTTCTCTCGGCCCGGAGCGGCGAGGCGATATTTTCGAAAACCGAAAGGTTCGGATAGAGGTTATATCCCTGCGAGATCATGGCGATCCTGCGGTTTCTCGGGGGTACATCGCTGAGGTTCCTGTCACCAAGGTATACCGTGCCCTTGTCGGGCTTCAGAGTGCCCGCGATGATCTTCATCAGGGTGGTTTTCCCGGAACCGGCGGTTCCCAGGATACCGGTGAATATATCCTCTTCAATCTCCAGATTGACATTGTCCAGGATCTTTTTCCCGGCAAAAGACTTTTCTATTCCTTCGATTCGCAAGGTTGCCATAAGATTAACCCCATATCATCAACGAAAAGAGTAGTACAACCGATGCCGCAAACGGTATGACAATTGGTTTCGTCGGTACCACGAGCAGCCAGGCAATATGTATAAAGATGAACGCAATAACGCCTATAAAATACCGAAGCCCCAGAGTCGACTCCAACTGCATGAAACCCTTACGAGGGATCGGTTTGCACACCACGTCGATAACGGCGATTACAGGTATTACCGCGAGCAGTACACCAAGGCCCGCGAATACCTGCCACTGTACATGTATCCACTCCCACATGAATAAGCCTCCTCGATGTTTTACAGTCTCCTCAGGGGCACGAAACCTCTTGTGAGGTACTTCTTGGTGAAGATGACGAGCACGATTCCGGGTATGATGGAGATCGTACCTCCGGCCGCGGCCATACCCCAGTCCACGCCGTATCCCAGGCGCATGACCGTTACGGTAAGCTGGGCCGGGAGGGTCTTCGCGGCAACGGCCGTGAGGTTTACGGCAAACATCATTTCCGTCCATGAGAACATCCAGATGAACACTGCAACCGTGATGAGCCCGGGTTTCATCACAGGGAGAAATACCCTGCCGAAGTACCGCCATACCGTAAACCCGTCCAGGAACGCCGCGTCGTCGATCTCCTTGGGCACCGCTTCCATGAAACTCATCCAGATCCATATCGAGAGCGGCAGGTTGAACAGGGTATAGGAAAAGAGCAGCCCGAGCTTTGTATCGAACAACCCTATATTTGAGTAAATGGCGAAGAAGGGAAGAATGAAGCAGGCGGGCGGCGCCATCCTGTTGGTGATAAGCCAGAAGTAGAGGTGTATGTCCCCGACAAAGGGTCTCCGGGAAAAAGCATACGCGGCGAAGAAAGAGATGGGAAGGCAGAGCGCGACGCTTCCGATACAGACGATCAGGGAGTTAATGATCGCCCGCGCCCACGGTCCCTTTGTCATCTCTATGAAGTTTTTCAGTTGTATTTCCCGGGGAAAGAAGGTCGTCTCCGTCTCGATTTCAGACCTCGTTTTAAGGGCGGTTATGGTCATAAAATAGATGGGGAACAGAAAAACGAAGATAACCAGCAGGTAAAAGATCGTCTTCCCGATTTGCTTAGCCAGATTTTTTTGTGTTTTCGAAATCATGGTTACCGTCCATTCGTTTGCGAAGTCGTCGTGCTTTCATATGTCTTCAGCGCTCCAGCAAACCTTTTCCCTTGGTCAGGAGCATGATCAGGAGAAAGCAGAGCAGTATAACAATGACGAGGTATATGATCGAGGCGGCCGCGGAAAAGCCGCCCAGCCACTCCCTGATGCCCTTCTTGATAATGAAAAAGCTGAGAAGCTCGGTGGCCCTTCCCGGTCCACCTCCCGTGAGAATGAAGGTTTCGTCGAATATCTTGAAGGAATCGATGATGCGAAGGAGCAGCACCGTGATCAACGACAGTTTGATCCCGGGCATTGTTATGAACCGGAATGTCTGCCATTTCGTGGAACCGTCAATGCGCGCCGCCGTATAGTAAACGTCGGGTATGGTAACAAGGCTCGCTGAAAGAAGCAGGAACACGAGGGATATCCAGTGCCAGGAGTCCATCACGATAAGGGTCCAGAATGCCGCCCTCGGTTCCATGAGTATATAGTCTATGCCGAATGTTTTCAAAAGAAGCGGAACGGGTCCTCCCGTCATGGTCATGAGCCGCCACAGGACCCCGATCGATACCCAGGGGATCAGGCTGGGGAGTATGACCACCGTCGAGACCACGCCGACCAGTTTCCCGCGGCCGCGTATGGCGAGGGCGAGGAGCAGGCCGATCGGCACCTCAATTGCCAGGATGGCACCCGTAAATATGGCATTTCTTCGAAACGCGTCCCACCACTCCTCGGAGTGGAGTACATTGATATAGTTCGTGAGCTGCACGAAGGTTGGATTGGATGAAAAGGGTTTTGTGAATGAATAGTTTAAAACGACCAACAACGGAAAAATAGAATTGAATAGCAGTATTATCAGTGCCGGAAATATCAGAAGATGTCTCTTGTCATTCATAAATCTCGCTCCATTTCTCTGTCACCCAACTGTATGGTATGAATACGGGAATAGATTTTACACCCTTTCCATAGAAAGGTGAATAAATGATTCGGGCGGCCCCCGTATGGGAGAGCCGCCCGATGATGACTATGTTCTTACTTTGCTATCCAGCCTTTCTCAAGGAGGAATTTATCCAACCGCTCTGCAACCAGATCAGCCATCTGCTTTGCATTCATACCCTCTCCAAGAGCCTCGGCAACCGCCGTGGCAATAGGCTCGTTGGTGTCCGGGAAACCGGGCCAGAGCTCGTCCGTACCGGCGTTGTAGTCGACAAATGCCGGGTTTTTCAGGAGAGACATGTACCCGCCCCACTCCTTATCGTGCGACTGCATCTGCTTTGAATTGATGGTGGAGTAGCGGATCGGCATGATTCCCTCCAGGTTCTTATACACCGAAACCGACTTCGAGGTCATGAACTGGGAAAAGAGCCAGGTCGCCTCCTTGTGCTTGCTTCCCTCGGTGATGGCCCAGCCTTCGGCGTCCCAGTACCCTCTGACCATACCGTACTCGAAGTACTTCTCGCTCACCGGAACAGGAGCGACCTCGTACTTTCCGGCGATCTTGGAGTCCGATCCGTTGTAGGTGGGGATGAACGCGATATGCTGGAGGTTGAAGGCGTAGTTGCCTTCTATACCGAAGGCGATATAGGCTTCAACCGAATCCTTCTCACGCACCTTCTGAATCGGGGCGTATTTCGGAAGCTCGAAGTGCAGGTACTGGAAAGCGGCCACGCCTGCGGGGCTGTTCAGCCTTCCGCCTCGGCTTGTCGAAGCGCCCAGCAGGGTCTTCCCGTCGTCCGCATAGGCCACGCCGTAGACCTGGCTGTAGGGCCTGCAGTGCGGGGGTAAAGTCCTGAGGGGAGGTCCGACCGCCTTGGATCCGAGACCGGCGTCCTGGTCGAGCACGTCGTTGAAAAACCAGGCGAGGTGCCACCCGGGTTTCTGGCCGACAATGGTTCCATACATGTTCTTGTCCGGCCTGGTGAAGAATTCCGCCACATCGAGGCTCTTTTCAAAGGTCCAGTCGTCCTTTATGTTCTTGGTCTGCACGGCCTTCTCGAACCACTGCATGGGTGTCATGAGATCGTATCCGTACTTCTGCTTGAATGCACTCTTGTTGGCGGCATCGGTGAACCAGTCCTTCCTGTAAACGGTTCCGCAGGGTTTCTGGTAATCGCAGAGGATGTAGAGATGACCGTTCAGCGCGCTCCTGCAAATCTTGTCGGACGTATAGTCGTCCAGGTCCAGGAAGGGGCTGTTGAGATCCGGATTCGCTTCCATGAGTTCGGTAAGATCGGCGGCTCCGCCGACAAAGGTAAAGAATCCGACCATGTCCTGGTCGATGTTGATGGTATCGTACGATCCCTGCTTCGTTTCAGCCTCCATCCTCATCTTGCGCATGGTTTCGTCGCCAGCGATACCTTCGATCGCCGCCTTGATGCCCGTCAACTTTTCGAAGAGCGGTCCGAGGTTTTCGGCTTCCCACATGGTGAGGGGGACCGATTCGTAAGCCGCCCTTATCTGCTCGCCCCTGTAGGGAGCAGCGGCCTTTGCAAACCACTCGAGCTCCTCGAGCAGCTCTGCCTGTGAGAGAACGGTATCGGTTCCGATAATACCCGCTATCTCTTTCGCAGCCGCCAGGTACTGCTCCTCTTTCTCCTCCTCCTTGGCGGCCATCGCCAATCCGGCGGCGAGCAGGCATACGACAATGAATGTCCCAATAACGATGATACTTCTCTTTCCTTTCATGCTTCTCCTCCTTTTAAAATTATATTCTGTAACGGTGTCGATAGCGCGCGCACCACCTCCTTAACTTTATTTCAAAGGTTAATTAAATCTTTTGTACCATAATGGTGTCGGAATTGCAACAATTATATGGGAAGAATAGTATAATTATTTGTGGAGTTATATTAATAATATTAATTTAATATTATTAAACAGGATAAAAATAGAATTAAAATTCATATGATAGAATATCATCTTCAGTACAAGGCGGGATTGTATTTATCCGGGGATAATTATTTTCAGGAAAATGTCTTTCCTCCGTCAACCACGATGATCTGTCCCGTTATGTAAGTGGCCAGGCCGGAACAGAGGAACAAAACGACATTCGCTATTTCCTCGGGTGTGGCAAGCCGTTTGAGGGGAATAGACTCGCTTGACTTGTCGAGCGCCTCCTGTGAATAATAATTCTTCAGCATTCCTGTGAGCACGTTTCTGGGAGCCAGGCAGTTGGTCAGGATGTTATGGGGCGCAAGCTCACGTGACAGGGTTCTGGTGAGTGAAAACATCCCACCCTTGGAAGAGGCATAATGCGCGCCGCCTCCGGTTCCGGTAATTGCCGATGCAGACGATATGAGAACGATCCTGCCTTCACCTTGGCTTATCATTGACGGTACGACCGCCTTGCAGCAGAGAAATGATCCCGTGAGGTTTACGTCCAGCGTTTTTTGCCATACCTCCCTGCTGAGCTCGGTGAAAGGCTGAACCGATGTTATGCCGGCGCTGTTCACGAGGAAATCTATTCGTCCGGTTTCGTGAAGCAGGCGGTCCATGGCGGCGTTGATCTCCTCTTCGCTGGAAACATCGACAGGGAAATAATAGGACTTTCTCCCCATGGAGCGTATTTCCTCGGCTGTTTTTTCCGATTCATCCCGCACAGGATCGAAGATCCCGACATCCGCCCCGGCCTCCGCGCACCGGAGCGCGACGCTTCTTCCGATTCCCTGGCCCCCTCCGGTTACCAGTAAAGTTTTGCCTTGAAAATCGATCGGTATCATGGTAGCTCCTTAATAGGTCAATAAGAGAATATGACGAAGCTGATATTTTGAATACTTAACAAAAACAAATCATCATGCTATACTACCTCCCACGATTGTCAAGAAAATAAACCTTATTGTATTTTATTATAACACCCGAAGACAGGTTATTTATCAAAACGGGAATCACCACGGAAGAGGAGGAGGAAGAGATGTCGAAAAACGACCTCATCCTGAGTATTGACAGCGGTACACAGTCGTGCAGGGCGTTTGTATGGGATGAAAGAGGCACTATGATCTCGCAGGGGAAGGCCGATCACATCATCGAGCATCCCAGGCTCGGGTGGTTCGAGCAGGATGCGAACGAGTGGTGGCCCGCCGCTTGCAGGGCCATTCGGCAGGCCCTGGAAAAGACTGAGGTCTCGAGAATTCAGTTTCTCTGTATGTCCCATCAGAGGGAGACCTTCGTGCCCATTGGCAAGGACGGAATGCCCTTAAGGCGGGCCATCCCGCATATGGACATGCGATGCGAGAAGCAGGTGAGCGACGTAATCGATAAGCTCGGATGTGAAAAGGTGCACGGGATAACGGGAAAATACCCGAGCTACGTGTACAGTCTCTACGAGATACTCTGGACCATGGAGAATGAACCCAACATCGCGAAGAAGGTCTACAAGTACCTGGACGTGCAGGGCTTTCTGCTCAAGCACCTCATAGGAGAGTACGTCACTTCATACGTCAGCGCGGACCCCATGTCCCTTATCGATATTAAAAAGAGGACCTGGTCGACCGAGCTGATGGACGCGCTCGGCCTGAAACGGGAGCAATTTCTCGACCTCTGCGAGCCGGGTATAGTCGTCGGCCGAATCACCGAAGAGGCTTCACGGGAAACGGGATTGCCCTCCGGCCTTCCGGTCGTTTCAGGCGCAGGTGACGGTATCTGCTCGGCCTTCGGGACCAGAACCACAAACGTGGACAGGATCTTCTTCTACATAGGCACCTGGACGGTCCTCGGGGGTTTTAGTATGGATTACGTAATCGACAAGGCGTTCAGGACCCTTTTAGGCGTCATCCCGGGATCGTACCATCTCGAGGGGAATGTTACGGGAGGCTATATCATCAGCTGGTTCCTGGAAAATTACTCCAGAGACCTGGAGAGCCGTAATGAGGATTACTGGGAGAAGGCCGCGTCCGCCATTCCTCCGGGGTCCGAAGGCCTGATGACCGTTCCCTACTGGTTCGGCTGCCTGGCACCGTACTGGGACAACGGGTCCCGCGGTATCACCATGGGGTGGTCCGGTATTCATACCTGCGGGCACATATACCGCTCCATACTGGAGGGGGTTTCCTTCGAGCAAAGGCTCATATTCCGGAGAATGGCCGAGGAGCTGAATACAAGATACTCGGAGATCACCTTTGTCGGCGGCGGTGCGAAAAGCCCGCTGTGGGGCCAGATCACGTCCGACGTTTTCGGGCTCCCCATCAACATTACCGATACCGTGGAATGTTCGGCCCTCGGTGCTGCCGCTATCGGCGCGGCAGCCATGGGGATGTATCCCTCGATTCAGGAGGCGTCCGAGAAGATGACGCGGTTGGAGCTCAGGTACAGGCCCAATAAAGAAAATACCCCGAAGTATGACCTGCTTTTCGAGGTGTACAAGGACATCTTCCCTGCACTGCAGGACAAGATCCATGAGCTGAACGAGGTGCTCAGGCGGATAAGTCCCGGAAATCCTTCTGAGAACATGGAATAATACGGAGGTCGTTAGGGAATGAAAAACATGCGCGCTGTCATATACCTGGGTCCGAAAAAACTCGATATGCGGGAGGTGCCCGTGCCCAAACCGGCCGATGACGAGGTCCTGGTAAAGGTCCGCTGTGCGACCACCTGCGGTACGGACCTGAAAACCTACAAGCGCGGGTACCATCATCTGAAGCCCCCCTGCGGGATCGGCCACGAGTTTTCAGGCGACGTGGTCGAGGTGGGGAGGGACGTGAAGCATTTCAAACCCGGCATGCGTATAACGGCGCACAACTCCGCGCCCTGCGGCCTGTGCTTCTTTTGCAAGCACGGCCAGCAGAACCTGTGCGAGACACCGGTCTTCAATTACGGTACGTTCAGGGAGTATCACATTATCCCCGGGCCCATTGTTCGGATCAACGCCTTTGAAATACCGGAGCCTGTCTCATATAAACAGGCGCCGCTCGTGGAACCCCTTTCCTGTGTCGTACATGGGCATCGCGTACTTCGGATAGAACACGGCGAGCGCGTGGCAATCATCGGAGCCGGCCCCATCGGTCTCATGCACCTCCAGCTCGCGCTGCTCTCCGGCGCGGTCCAGGTCATATCCGTGGATTTAAGCGACACGCGGCTTCAGGTCGCCCAAAAACTGGGAGCCACCCATACAATCAACGCAGAGCGGGAAGACCCCGTCAGGGCGATTCGTGATATCACGAACGGAAGGGGAGTGGACGTTGCCATAGAAGCCGCCGGAGCGCTTGAGGCGTGGAACACAGCCTTCGATTCCGTTCGAAAGGGCGGGCGCGTGGAGTTCTTCGGGGGCCTGAAGGAAGGCACCCCGGTGGAGCTCGACACCTACCGGATACACTACGGCGAGCTGACGCTCCACGGAACCTTTCACAGTACTCCGCTTGACGTGCAGCGGGCCTTCGACCTCATCGTGTCCGGCGTGGTCGATATCCTTTCGCTCATCTCGGACGAGTCCCCGCTCGAGAAAGTGGAGGAGGCCCTTCAGCGCATGGACACGCGCGAGGTCATCAAGATCGCGATCAAGCCCGACCTCCCGGCAGGTGGATGAATCGCCAACGCGCGTTCTCGCAAGAAGTCAGCATAACTTTGCTGAATTGTTGTCGGTTGTTTGCCAACCACCGTCATATCAGGATCAATTCACTATACATAAATATACAATGTTATAGTAATTCAAAGATTGTCATAAGCGAACTATATCTTTCACTTATGCTTGAATGTCACTAATATTCAAGATATTATCAGATATATATACGCTAAACGGAGATTTTGTGTAGAAAAACTAGTTCGACAAACAAAAACCAAGTTACGAATTAATCAACAATT
>CAYWUT010000078.1:0-16266 GCA_964460545.1 uncultured Spirochaetota bacterium | reverse complement strand
GCTGGACCGGAGAAGGTGATAGTCCTGTAAGGGAAAAGATAATGACTCAAGAAACGGTATAACAACTACATCAATTCTGACAGGCAACTCCGCTGAGCGCTTCACGAACGGCGTCATGGACAAATATCTGGACTTACCCCCGTATTGCGGGCAGTTTAAGGTTTTCGATTCCGTGTGATGATGTAAAAATCTTTTCATACTCCAGCCGTGCAATGTTGCCGAAACAAGAATGGCGACGATGCATATTGTACCACCTCTTAATCGATTCGAAAAGATCCATACGGGACCCAGCATGAGATCGAAAAGAGCATCCGTCCGTAAGCTTACATATTCCATATCCTGCAATTCCTTTGCATATAACGGATCATCCCCGTATATTGAGCATGCGTCCGTGCTCTGTGTGCTTTGAAAAGGTGCGCTTAAGGAGGTCGGGAGATGAAGAGCTTACCGGTAGTGCATGTCGAGGGGAGGACCATCGCTGAAGCCTATGAGAAGGCCCTCATCGGTCTTTACGAGAATGGTATTACCATAGAGACACAGTACGACAGGCCCGAGGACGGTCCGAGCCTGGACGCAACCATGAATATAACCATTCATGAGCCCTGGTCCGATCCCATGATTCACAAGGCTTTTCCCGGCGGCATAGAGGACCTGCGGGAGTATGTCATGGAGCTGGAGGGTGCCAAGGACCACTGGATGAAGAACCTGGACGATCCCGAGGATACGCGATGGGAGTATACCTACCACTGGAGGCTCCACGATTACGGAGCGTGGAAGGAGAGGGCCCCGGGGGGGCACAGTGTCAAGGGTTCATTCAGGATTGACCAGTTCGATGCGGTGGTGCGGAAGCTGATCGATATGCCCTACACGCGCCAGGCTCAGATGATCACCTGGATGCCCTGGATGGACCTGGAGTGCTATGATCCCCCCTGCCTGCAGTCATTGCATTACCGGATCATCGAAGAAAACGATGTGTGGTATCTCAACTGCAACGTCCGGTTCAGGAGCAACGACGCGTGGGGTGCCAATTTCATGAACATGTTCGGCGTAACGCACTTGAACAACGACCTCGTGCGACAACCCCTCGCCGAGCAGTCAGGCAGGAAGGTCGAGCTCGGCAGGATGAACTGGCACGCGGATTCCTACCATCTGTACGGAAAGGACATGGAGGATTTTAAAAAAAGATTCTACGACCGGCTCGACCAGCCCTTTGAGAACCGCGTATTCCGTTTCTTCGATCCCATGATTCAGGACATATACCGGGAAGCGGAGGAAAAGGTGGTGAAGAAGATTCGGGAATACGACGCGCGCAGTAAAAACAGGTGATGCAGGACTGTCACACGGCGCCCGCAAGAAAGACCGCTCCGAGAAGGACCACCATGACGGCCCCGGCGATCTCCACGGTATAGAGCCCGATATGCTTTGCGGTGTCTTTCCTTTCGTATCTTCCGCCGAATCGCAGGCCGAATATACCTTTCTTCGCCGCGATGACGGCACAGCATATCAATGAAATGGTCAGCGCCATGCCGAGGGACATCACAAAGGCGAGAACGATGCCGTACGGTATGATATCCATGTTCATGGAGAAGAGCAGTATGAGTATCGCGCCGGGGCAGGGTACGATTCCCACGGCCAGCGCTATGAGGAGAAGGCCCTTCCCGTTGGGGGTTTCGGATTTTGTCTCGGGGGAAGCTTTTTCCTTTTTCGTTAATAGACGCCGTGCCAGCAGGAAAATCCCGATGGCGATGATGGCGCCCGCGCTGACGATCTTCACCACCCTCGAGTAATGCTCCAGAGAGGTGCTGATGCTCCTCTTCAGTATGAAATAGAGGAGGAGCACCACCGCGACCGCCGAGACGGTGTGTACCACGGCTATGAGAGATCCGATAAGCACGCCGTCCTTCACGGCCGCCCGGTTCGAAACGAAATAGGACCCGGAAACCGTTTTTCCGTGCCCCGGACCGAGCGCGTGTATGACGCCGTAAAAAAATGCCAGCAGTGTAATAATGAATACGGCACGGGGATTGTTGCCCTTTTTAATGTCACGGCCGAGTTCGGTCATGCGCTTGTTCAGCGTTCGCTGCCACGATGTCGTCTTCTGCAGGAAACCGCCGAGCAGGGCGGGACCGCTGCTCTTTTGCTTATCCGCTGCTTCGCCGCTGATAAAGGGATTCTGTCCGAACAGGGAATATACGGCGCAGACAAAGAGGATGAAGACGAGCGGAATGACGAGTTTTTTCCTATCCATTCTTCATCCCCACGGTAAGCTTCAGGACCTGCGGGCTGATCTGCCCGTAGTAGTAGGTGATATCCTTGTCCTGTCCTATCTCATAGCTGGCCCTGAAACCCTCGTCATTCTCGAAGGCCACCGGTCTTTCTATAGCGAAGCCGACGTCACAGTAGTAGCTGTCGTCGTATATCCAGATTTTTACCGTTTTATTTTCTTTACCCACCGTTATCCTGCAGGGAATGAAGAAACGGTACACCAGCAGCCCTTCGCTCTGTATGGAAGCGGAAAAATCGCTCACCCGTTTTCCGTCGTATTCTCCGCCGTCCCAGGAGACATAGGAGAAGTAGTGAAAGTTCCTCAGGTTCGAGAACGCGTTCCCTTCGATATCCTTTATCTCCGAACTGCTGAAAAGCAGGTCGTAATCAGCGTCAAAGTCCTCGATTATCATGGCGGTGAACATATCGTCGAATACCCACTCGATCCGGAATCCCGCGATCCCCTTTGCGTCGAAAACCGTGACCACCCTCGTATCTATGAACACGTGGGGATGCGCCCTTATCGTATGTGAGCCGGAGAGCAGGAGTATCAGGAGGAGAGGAAAAAAGAGTAGGCGTTTCATGTTTCCTTGTTTCGCTTCAGCATCGGATGGAGTCACCTAAATCTAACGGGACAGGTGGTTACAATCAACTTAAAAGGATTCCGGGGCGGTACAAACGGCGGTGATTGCCGATTTCTTCACTCAATCTTCGTCAGACCGAAGAGGCGGGAAGGGTTCTCGTACAGTATCATGGATGCGATATGTTCCGCATCGTCCAAACCCAGGCGGCCCCTGTCGATCTGCCGCGAGAGCGCTTCGCAGATATTCCTCCGGGCCATGTACTGATGTCCGTACACGCCGTCCACGAAGCAGTAATCGCCGCCGAATCCGAGTATCTTGTTCACGGGGACCGTGTCCACGAGCTCTTCCAGCATTCTAACCGCGCACAACGGAGAAACGATGTGCGCCCAGCACAGGTCAATGAACACGTTGGGGAAGTTCTTGGCGCATACGGCGAGCACGTGCTGGAATGGGAATCCCATGTGGAAGACGTCGAAACGCAGATCAGGGTATTCGACAAAGAGATTTGAGAGGAGGGCGGGGTCGCTGTTCGAGATGATATTGCCGGACCCCTCCTGGATGCCCGTGTGCACCTGCATCACCATTGACTCCCTTTCGGCGATACGCAGGATATGGTGCATGACGAAGTCCTGAAACCCGACGCCTACGGTGAACTGCGGCCTCTCTTCCTGCCTGAGGTGGCGTGTCTTGAAGATTTCGTTGAAAGCCCGCTCTGCCTCGTGCGCGGTCCATCGATCGAAACGAATGGAGCGCTGGTATGCGAGTGTGCTTTTCAACCCGATCGCACCTTTCTCCCGGGCTTTCAGGATGATTCTCACGCAGGCTTCCAGGTAATCCTCGAACGCGCGTATCCGTATTCCGGACACTGTTTCAAATCCGGCGATGTCGGACCTGTCCTTGGGCAGTACGAGGGAATCTATCGGCAGTACGGATCTGAAAAAAGAGGGGTCGCAATCGATCCGTCCCTCCAGGTCGTGAAGAATGCTGATCCTGATGAGGGACTTCTTTTTAAGAACATACTTGAAATGCCCGGGCTCCAGCGATTTCATAAAAGACTCGTTCAGGGGCTCGACGGTTTCGCGGTTGATGCCGGGAAAGCCGTACAGCCCTTCCGCGGCCCTGTCAAGCGCCCGGCCGTAGCCGGTAAAGCGGCACGCTTCCCAGTGGGGTTCCACGAGTTTCCACCGGTCCCTCAGCCCGAGTGACGGGTCACGCGCCTGTTCGAGCCCTTCTTCCGAAAGTCCCGAGGAAAGGAGGTCGCAGCTGAAATAGTGAGTGAGATATTCCTTGAGAACATCGGTATCCCGGTCCCTGTCTTTTTCAAAAGGAGAAAGATGCTCATGCGTATCGATTATCTCGAGGTTCTCTATGTGTTCCAGAAGCTGCTCGTTCATGAAGAAACCCTCCTATCGTGATGATGAATAGTACCACATATGCCGGGACAAATGAAATGGTATTGAAAATAAGCCGGCCAGGGGGTAGTATCATTTATGGGAGAGTGACCGTGAAAGGAATATTTCTGATCTTCTTAATCATTACTTCGCTCATGCTACACGCTCTCTACGCTACTGAGAGAAAAGAGGGGGGAGAGATGGAACTGTCCGTTCAGAGTACCGGGTTCAGCGAGGGCGAAATGATACCGGTGAAGTACACGTGCGACGGGGAGGACGTTTCCCCGCCTCTGCAGTGGTCCGCCGGTCCGGACGGAACGAGGAGCTACGCCGTCATCGCCGACGACCCCGACGCACCGGTGGGCACCTGGGTGCACTGGGTGATCTACGACATCCCGCCGGATACCCGAACGCTGGCAGAGGCCGTTGCCGGTTCGGAGAAGGTCGAAGGCTGCCTGCAGGGAAAGAACGATTTCAAGCGTTTCGGGTACGGGGGTCCCTGCCCGCCCGGAGGTACGCACCGCTACTACTTCAGGGTTTACGCGCTCGATACCCTGATTCGAAGTTCAGGGCTCACGAAGAAGCAGCTCATGAAGAAAATGGACGGCCATATTCTCGGGTCCGGTCAGCTCATGGGCAGGTATGCGCGTTGAATCATCCCACCCGGCCGGAGTCGCGGCCTCTGTGATGAAAAAAGCATTCGTCAGTGATGAAAAAACCATTCATCACTGATGAAAAAAACATTCAGCCGTGGAGCAAACCGCATGAAGAACATTATCTCGCTTGACGAGCTGTCTCCCCGGGAGACGGCCCAAACCGTTCAGCTCGCGATCGATATCAGGGAGAACCCGGACTGCTACAGGGATAAACTTCGTGGAAAATCTCTCCTCCTTCTCTTTCAGAAGACATCCACGAGGACCCGTGTCGCCTTTGAGTTGGGAATGAAAAAACTGGGGGGCTCCTGCGTGGTACTGGACTGGAATTCGAGCAACTTCGCCATATCTCCCATAGAGTACGAGGCCGGTTTCGTGAACCGGACTTTCGACTGTATCATGGCGCGCCTGGTGCGCAGTGAAGATCTTCGAATCCTCGAGAAATCGGTTGGCATTCCCCTCATAAACGGATGCGACGATCTCTACCATCCGTCACAGGCACTCGCGGATTTGATGACCGTATATGAGGCCGGGGGAGGGTACGATTCAACGCTCTGCTATGTGGGTGTGCAGAACAACGTCGCGAATTCCCTCTTCTACGGGTGTGAAAAAACGGGTGTGAAGCTCATATTCGTAACGCCGCTCAGGGACAGCATCCCGGATGACCTGAATGCCCGCATGGAGCACTCCGCCGTTCTCGAGCGATGCGACGATCTCGAAGAAGCCGCGGACCGGTGCGGTTTCATCTATACCGACACTTGGATCAACATGGAGCATTTCCACGATAAAGAGTATGAAGAGGAAAAAAGGAAGAGAACGGAGATCATGCACCCCTATCAGATCAACAGGTCCCTTATCGAGGGCCGGGACCTGTACGTCATGCACGACATGCCCGTACATCCGGGCTACGAGATAGACGAGTATGCCATAGGATGCGAAAAATCGCTGATATTCAAACAGGCCGAGAACCGGCTCTATACGGCACAGGCGCTGCTCCTCTCACTTTTGGGATAGGACGATCTCAGTGTTCCCCTTTTTTCGTGCCTGTAAGAAAAGGCTTGACGTGCCATTTCCGATTGAATATACTCATCTCTCAAATGGATGTGTTCGTTCGTGAACCTGAAATCCGATCGGCCGAAAAGGCTTTCTCCTTTTCATAGGAGAGAGCCTTTTTTTATATTTATAAGGGACGGGGAACTATTATCGTGGACCGCGACAGGGCACTAAAACTGCTGAGGGATTCGAACGCTTTACTCGAGGGACATTTCCTGCTGACATCGGGCAATCACTCCTCCCGGTATATACAGTGCGCCCAGCTCCTCTCACATCCCGACAAAGCGCTTCCTTTCATGGAGGACCTTTCGGAAATGCTGCAGGAATACGAATTCGATACGGTGGCGGCGCCCGCTGTCGGGGGTATCATCGTTTCTTATGAAATCGGGCGCCTCACCAAGAAGAGAGCGCTCTTTTTGGAGCGGGAAAACGGCCGCATGTGTTTAAGAAGAAACTTCCGGATACGAACAGGAGAAAAGGTCGCCGTCGTTGAGGACGTTGTCACGACCGGAGGGTCGGTTCTCGAAGTGGTGGAAGCGGTGGAGGAAGGAGGGGGCGTGGTGTCCGTGTGCGGTGCGCTTGTGGACAGGTCATCCGGAAGCTTTAACCCGCCCGTGCCCTTTTTTTCATGTATAAAAATGGCTATTCCAATTTATGAACCCCGGAAATGCCCCCTCTGCGGAGAGGGAATACCTTTTGTGAAACCCGGTTCCAGGGGAATGAAATAGAAGGGGAAGACGCACCATGGATTTCAAGGGCAGAAGCATCGTGTCAATGAGAGATATGGACAGGGATTCCCTTCTCCATATCGCCTCCTGTGCCTCGAAAATTAAGAAAGGCGAACTCAGGGACTTCATGCGGTCGAAGATTCTCGCCACCCTGTTCTTCGAGCCGAGCACGAGAACGAGACTCTCCTTTGAATCCGCCATGCGATACATGGGAGGAGAGGTCATCGGGTTCGCGAATGCGGAATTTTCATCCGTGCGAAAGGGTGAGTCCCTCGCGGACTCGATAAAAACGGTATCGGGATACTGCGACGTCATCGTCATAAGGCATCCGGTGGAAGGGGCGGCGCGCCTGGCTTCGGAGGTCGCCGAGGTACCGGTCATAAACGCCGGCGACGGCGCCAATCAGCATCCGACCCAGACCTTTCTCGATATCTTCACGCTCAGCGAGTTCTTCGACGATCTTTCCTCCGTCAGGGTTGGATTCCTCGGTGACCTTAAGTACGGGCGCACCGTACACTCGCTTGCCTACGCACTTTCACTTTTTAAAACGTCCATGATGTTTATTTCTCCCGAGCTGCTCAATATGCCCGAGTATCTCGTTAAGGAAATCAAGGAAAGGGGCTCCCGCGTGCAGGAGCTGGAGAACCTGGAGGAGACTGCAGGCAAGCTCGACGTACTCTACGTTACGCGGATACAGAAGGAACGATTCGGCGATTTGCAGGAGTATGAAAAAGTAGCCGGATGCTACCGTGTTACCTCTGAAGTCGTCGACCTGATCGGCGGTGGTGTGAAGATAATGCATCCGCTCCCGCGTGTGGATGAGATCGCGCTCGATGTGGACGGGCTCGAGAACGCCATCTATTTCAGGCAGGCCCACAACGGAATACCCGTGCGGCAGGCGGTTCTCGGGCTGGTAACGGGAGCGCTCCCGTCATAATGCGGGGAAAAAGGATGAGAATATGAAGACGTACAAAGTCTATGCCATCAGTGACGGTACGGTGATCGACCATATACCGAGGACGAAAGCGCTCAAGGTCGTGGATATACTCGGGCTCGAAAACGAGGGAATACTGACAATCGGGATAGGATTTTCGAGCAAGAAACTGGGAAGGAAGGATATTATTAAGATCGAGAACAAGTACCTGGAAAAGGAAGAAACGGACAGAATATCACTCATCGCTCCGCGAGCAACGATCAATATCATCAAAGACGGCACCTTGACGGAGAAGAGGACGATCGAGATCCCCGAGGACTATACCGGCATCGTCAAGTGCCTCAACCCGAACTGTATTACCTCCAGGGGCGAAGCCACGACACGGTTCAGGACAATAAGCAAATCCCCCCTTACGCTGCGCTGCTACTACTGTGAAAGAATCGTCAGGGAGGGGGAGATAGAGATCCTATGAGCATCGGAACGGATTTTCTCGGTGTCGGGCTCGCAAGCCCCTCCGTTCTCGCTTCAGGTGTTCTCGGTGTCACACCGGCTTCTCTGAGGAGGGTCCACGGTCTCGGGGCGGGGCTTCTGACAACGAAGTCCGTGGGTTTGAAAAGGAGAGAGGGGCACCATTCCCCCGTTGTCTTCGACTGGGGAGAGGGGCTTATCAACGCGGTCGGGCTTTCCAATCCCGGTGTGGATGAATTCCTGGCCCGGTTCGGTGAAGCTGAAAAAAACTTTCCACTTATGGTTTCCATTTTCGGCGAGACCGCGGATGATTTCGGCAAGCTTGCCCTTCTGCTCGAGGAGCTTGACTTCGATTTTCTCGAGCTCAACCTCTCCTGCCCGAACGTGCTCGATGAGTTCGGAACGCCTTTCTCCTATTCCCCCACTGTAACGGCATCGATTGTTAAACGGGTCAAGGAGAGCTGTACCCGGCCCTGCATTGTCAAGCTGAGCGCCGATGCTCCTGACATTACGGGGACGGCCCGTGCCGCGGAGGAAGCCGGCACTGACGCGCTCTGCGTCATGAATACGGTGGGCCCGGGAATGATAATCGACACACACACCGCAGCGCCCGTGCTCGGCAACCGGACGGGGGGAGTTTCAGGCAGGGCGGTTTTTCCCCTGACCGTACGGCATGTCTTCGAATTAAGCGCGGCCGTTTCAATACCCGTCATCGGCATGGGCGGGGTTCGTGATGTGGATTCGGCGCTGCAGGTCCTCATGGCGGGTGCCCGCCTCTTCGGCATTGGAACGGGGATTTATACGGAAGGGATCGGCATCTTCGGTAAAATAAACGAAGGTTTACACGAGTTCATGGAACGAAACGGAATAAAAAGCCTGGAAGAGATCATCGGCATCGCGCACCGTGAGAAGAGGTCCGGTTGCTTTTCAGTACCTTCCATCCCGGATACCGGAAGGGATGCATCCTTTACGGTGAAACCAGTCGCTGACCTCGAGGACAGCGGACCGGTAAGAACGCTCTTCTTTGAACGTGATGAAATGGATAAACCGGAACCCGGGCAGTTCTACATGCTCTGGATACCGGGACTCGACCAGAAGCCTTTTTCGGTATCCTACGCGGACGACCGGGTGATCGGGTTTTCGATTATTGACAGGGGTGCATTTTCATCCGCTCTCTTCACTGTAAAGGCCGGAGACGGGATCGGCCTCCTCGGTCCGCTCGGAAGGGGTTTTTCCACGGGCCTCGACGATTACCTCCTGGTCGGAGGCGGGATCGGGAGTGCCCCCCTTTTGCTATCCGGGCTTGAGCTCGAGCGAAAGGGCAGGAAATACCGGCTTCTTGCCGGCGGGAAAACAACGGAATCCCTCCTGTGGATCGAAAAACTCCTGAAAAGGGCGGGAAGCCGAATTAAGCCCGAATACTGCACCGAGGACGGCTCGCTCGGTTTGAAGGGGCTTTTAACCGACCATATGGACGCTGTTATTCAGGAACGGAAACCCGGATACATACTCATCTGCGGTCCGGAGCGGTTTATCCACCGTTCCCTGTTTCTTATCGAACGTTACGGGGTGGAAGGGGAGGCGAGCATAGAGCGGATGATGAAGTGCGGCATCGGGTTGTGCGGGAGCTGTTCCCTCGATGACTCGGGCGACCGCGTGTGCGTAGAAGGGCCGGTTTTCGGGTTTGCGGCGCTTCGGGAATCCCGGGAGTTCGGCGCTTACAGGAGAGATGCGGGCGGCTGTCGGACGGATGTGGACTGATGGTTATAAGGAACGTGAAGATTCCTGGCGGAGGCTCATGGGTATTGAAAGACGTACATGTGGAGGGGGGATTATTTACGGGGGTCAGCGACCCGGCCTCCCGCG
Organism: uncultured Spirochaetota bacterium; assembly: GCA_964460545.1. GTDB lineage: Bacteria > Spirochaetota > B62-G9 > B62-G9 > DRHN01 > CAYWUT01. The sequence goes on along the minus strand of CAYWUT010000078.1, from coordinate 6,324 downwards.
CGAAGGAGCGGGCTGAAAGAATATGCATTCCCGCGCTGGTCGACCCCCATGTCCACGTTCGTGAGCCCGGCTTTGCGCACAAGGAGGATTGGAAAACCTGTACGAAAGCCGCGCTCAGGGGCGGTTATACCGCGATCATGGATATGCCGAACAACAGGGAGCCCGTCACCTCTCTTGAGACGGTCGAACGGAAATCCACTATCGCCGCTAAAAAGAGCTACATCGATTTCGGTATCTACGCAGCGCTCGTGGAAGACAACGCGGATGAGCTGAAACGGAAAAGTATGCAGGAGCTGATCTGCGGTATCAAGGTCTATCTCTCGGAAACCACCGGTGGAATTCTTCTCTCGGGTTCCTCATCAGACAGGCTCCTCATGGAAATATTCGGACAGCCGCTTCCCGTACTCGTGCATACGGGAGGCCCTGAGAACACGGAACGCGTTCTTGAAACCTACAGGCTCGTGTCGGGCAGGTACGCATGTCTTCCGGTGCTCTACATCTGTCATGTGAGTACCGCCGGGGAGGTGGACCTTGTGCGAAAGTACAAGGGCGGGGGGCGAACGATCAGGGCCGAGGCGACGCCGCACCATCTCCTCCTGAACAGGGAGACCTACGAAGGCTACTCCGGAGTACTTCCTCCCCTTGGAACGAGACGGGACAGCGAGGCGCTCTGGGAGGGGCTTCGTGACGGCACCGTCGATCTCATCGGTACCGACCATGCTCCGCACACGGTTGAAGAAAAACGGAACGACAATCCGCCTGCGGGCTTTCCGGGACTCGAGACGGCGCTCGTGGTGCTTCTCGACGAAGCGGAGAGAAGGGGAATAAGCCCTGAAAGGCTCGTGGAGGCGACATCGACTGAGGCATCAAGGATTTTCAAGATACCCGGGCGCGGCAGGATCGCGGCGGGAGAACCCGCGGACTGCGTGGTATTGGAAAGAGGCGATTATTCGATCGGGGACGGTGGTTATACGACGAAATGCGGGTGGTCTCCCTTTCACGGAACCAGGGTGTCCTGGAAGGTGGCGTTTACCCTGCGCAGGGGCAATTGTGCTTATCGAAACGGCCGTTTTCGAAAGTACCCGGTCAGCCGGATATGCGGCGGAGAAAGGCGGATACCGTGAAAGCCGGAAAAGAAGGGGACATTCATGGGTAGAAGCGACGGAATACGGCATCCCTATTTAAGGAAGCTGGGGGAGGAGTACGAAAGAAAGGGGACGGTTCTCTGCTTTGGAATGGATCCTGTGGTGGAGAGAATGGATATAGACGGGTCTCTCAACCTCGCTGACGAGATTACGCGGTACTTCGTACGTATTATCGACGGTGTAAAGAGCAGGATCAGCGGGGTGAAGCCGAACCTGGGATTCTATCTCCAGTACGGAATAAGCGGTCTTCAGGCCCTTTCCAGGGTCTCCGAGCACGCCGCGTCGTCCGGTCTTCCCGTTATACTCGACGCAAAGGTAGGGGACATAGGAAGGACCTCGGAGGCCTACGCGCGTTTTGCGTTTGACGTTCTGAAAGCCGACGCGGTCACCCTCAATCCCTATATGGGGAGGGACGCGCTTGAACCCTTCTTCCGTTATGAAGACCGCGGTTACTACGTGCTCGCGCTCACGTCCAATCCGGGATCGAGGGATTTTCAGTTCTTAAACCTCACTTCGACGGGCGCCCCACTCTACGATCTCGTTCTCGATCGTATATTCTCGTGGAACGAGGTGCGAAATTCCACCGGTGCGGTGCTCGGCGCGACACAGACGGAGCTCGGCAAATGCGCCCGGCGCATCATGAAGGCGGGATGTTCCATACCGCTCCTCATTCCGGGCGTCGGGGCCCAGGGGGGATCGTATGCCGGGGTGTGCGGTGAGCTCGACCGCGCGGATTACGACATGGATATCGTGCGTATAAACGTGTCCTCGGCCATCAGCTACGCTTGTGAAAAATACCCGAACTTAAAGCCTGACGAAGCCGCCTGCCGGGCGGTGGAAGAGATCCTGTCCGGCTGAATTCATGAACGGCGCTGCGGTCCAGCAGGTTACGGTTTTTCTGAGTCATGATAAGCGGCGGAGGGGAAATCGATTCCCGGATGGATTGAGAATGGGGTTGACTTTTAATTGAATAATACTAAATCTATAAGATTAATATCATTAGTATAATGAATACCGGGAGATGTTTATCCGCCGATCGCGTCCATAACACCGGGGGATCCGGCGGAAGGTTGTTCAAGGAAAGAGAGGATCGAATGAGGGAAGATACGTACGGCCTGGAGACGAGGGCTGTTTACGCGGGGCAGGTTCCAGATACCGTAACGGGTGCCAGGGCCGTGCCCATATACCAGACTACGAGCTTCGTATTTGATGACGCGGATGAGGCCGCGGACCTTTTTGCCCTGAAGAAATTCGGCAATATCTACACCCGTCTCATGAATCCCACGACCGATGTATGGGAAAAGCGGGTCGCATCGCTGGAAGAGGGTACGGGCGCGCTCGGTACCTCGTCGGGCATGGCCGCCGTTTTTCTCGCCGTTCACACCCTCGCGGGAAGCGGTGACCATATCGTATCCTCGGCATCGCTGTACGGCGGTACCGAAACTTGCTTCAGGTACACCCTCCCGCGCATGGGGATTGAAACCACCTTCATACGGCGGCCAAATCCCGGGAAAATCGAAGCAGCGATCCGGGACAACACGAAGGCCGTTTTCATAGAGACCATCGGCAATCCGCGAGGCGACGTGCCCGATATCGAGTCCATCGCTGAACGTGCCCACGGAAAGGGGGTGCCCCTGGTGGTCGACAATACCTTCGCCCCCGTCATCTGCACCCCCGTCAGGCACGGGGCCGATATAGTCATCCATTCCTGTACGGAGTGATAGGGGGTTCAGCCGGAGCTCTGCAGGTTCTCGAGTGGGTCGCCCGGTACCCGGATTTCGTGCGGCGAGCCGTGTGCATTGCGGGAGCGGAAAGCCTCTCGGCCCAGGCCCTTTCCTTTGACATTGTCGCGTGTAAGATTATCATGGCGGATCCTTCATGGAAAACAGGACATTATTACTAGGGCGATCTTCCTGAAAACGGTCTTTCCCTGGCCAGGATGATCGGACATATCACCTACCTCTCCAGGGAATCCATGGAGCGAAAGTTCGGACGCGAGCGGAGGCGTGACATGGAAGAAGGTCCTTTTACGACGGATTTCCAGGTGGAGAGCTATCTCAACCATCAGGGAAAGAGCTTTGTCGAGCGTTTCGACGCGAATTCGTTTCTCTATATTACGAGGGCCATGAGCTCTTTTTCACTGGCGGAAAGGGCGGAATCAGTCGAGGAGGTTTTCAGGGGGACACGGTCCAGATTTCTGGTCATTTCCGTTTCCTCTGACTGGCTGTATCCGGCACAGCAGTCGCGGAAACTAGCCGAACACATGCTGCGGGCCGGGAAGGCCGTCTCCTACCTGGACCGGGGCCTCGGCATGATACCCGACGGGTTTTATGATTATGCGGTTCTGAGCAGGACCCTTCTCGAGGTGCATAAACCGGACGTGGTCTTGAAGGAGATGATGCGGGTCGCGCGTATAGGAATTGTAAGTTTTCCCAACTTCGCATGCTGGAAAAACAGGCTTCGGCTCGGGCTCAAGGGAAGCTTCCCGGAGCGGAGCTCATCTGCACACTGGTATGACACTCCCGACATTCATTTTCTCACCCCCAGGGATTTTCACCGTTTCTGTAGAGAAAACGGAATCGAGATCGTGGACGTTCATTGTATTCCGAAGGGATTCATAGGCGGTGTTCTGAACCGCCTCGGACGGTGCAATCTGGGTACCGACCGGGTGGTGGTGAAGATCGCCATGCGGGGAACTGCCCTGAGATCGAATAAGAAATGCAGTCCCGTCCTGCCGAATAGGGCGTGTTCGGCCTGCCTTACCGGTGAGCAGCAGTAATTTCCTTCATTTTATCAAGATGAATCGGCATAACCGCCGATCCGCATGCTCAAGTCGCGCGAATAACGGTAGAGGTCCTCGAGCCCCATCGATTTGATGAATACCATGCCGCGCGTGGCCCGGATAAGGGCGCTCGTATGCTCGTTGAAGAATTCACGGCCGAGGCAGGTTTTCAGCATCTGGTACTGTTCAACCTGGACCTTCTGTGCCAGCCCTGAAAAGGGACCGTCATAGTCGTATGAAGGGAATGACGCTTCACGCTGCGAGATATAGGAATTCCTGAACGCGTTGTCCTGAAGCGCGAACATATTGAGCGATACGGGTATGAAGATATCGGCTTCAGCCGGATGGAACCGGTACCACACATTCCTGTATCCCCATATTTCGATATCTTTTTTCCCCGACTGTTTTTCATAGTCCCCGAGCGCGCGCGTAAGTGTCTGCAGGACCTTGTAATGCGTGTCGGGCCCGCTTCCCTCGGGATCGAGTGCCACGCTGACGACGTCGGGGTTTGTTCTCTGTAGAAGACCGAGAACGGGTTCCACGTCCCGTTCCACGGTCGGTTCCTCGTTGAATATACCCCCCGTGTAGAAGCCCAGCCTCAGATGGTAGACCGAATCGGAATGCCAGCCGAAATACCCCCAGAGGCAGTCGGACTCCCACTCCCTGCACATGCCCTTGAGCCGCTGTATATGCGCGAGGTCCTTTCGTCCCGGGTACTGGGTCTCGAAGTAATTAATGAGCTCGTCGATCCGGTCCCCGAGCTGCTCAAAATCCGTTTCATCGTAAACCACCATGAGGTCACGCAGGAGCCGCCGCAGCCTGCCCTCCTTCATGATGGGCTCGAGGTCGGCCGCAACGCCGTCCAGGTACTGCCATACGTCCCTGTTCCGTTTCTCCGCGTTGTCGCTGTTGAAGTATCCCTCCCCCAGGTTTTCAAAGCCGGTTTCCAGGTGCTTCTTCAGATCGAGGAGGAGCCCAAGCATGTAGTCATTGGTAACCGCCGTGAAGCCGGATGTCAGGGTCGCAAAGAAGTGGCTGTTGGAGTGCTCCCTGATATTTCGGACAACACCCGGCAGATAGCCGAGCATGATATCGTCGTGATGGGGCTCAGTGTGCAGGAACACCGTATTTTTCCTCGGGAGCATCCCCGACTCCAGCCTTGCTTTCAGGGAACCGGCGATCCTCCGCTTCAGCTCAGCGAGCCCGCCCTCGAGTTTGACAAAGCTTCCGAACCCTTGTCTGAAGTGATTTTCAGTGAGACGGGCGATGGGACAGTTGTTTTTCAGGGCCAGGTCGATGACGATCCTCTCTTCATCCTCGGGGCTGAGGGTCTTTTTCGACCTGAGGAGCGCCCTTCTCCGCTGCACGAGGTCTTTCGCGGCTCCGGATGTCAGGTAGAAACGTGACCGTTTCAGCTTCTGTAAAACCGTGGCGGGATAGTGCACGTGAATGTCGTTCTGTATGGAATCGGCTACAATACGCGCCTTTGCCTCTCCGGCGGCCATGATTATGGCTACGCAGGAACGGTTGAAGGTAATCGTATCGAGGCCGATCGTGATAACGAGACTTTTTCGGGCAACCTCGATACCGCCCAGGTCCTGGGCGGCCGCGGCCTGCGTTTCATAGTTGGTTCGCGCGAGTCTCGTGGTGGAAAAGAGGCAGGATCCCCGGACATTGAATCCGATATGCCCGTCCGGGCCTATGCCGCCGAGAAAGAAACCTATTCCGCCCAGTTCCCGTATCCGGGCTTCATATCCGTCACACCACTGGTCGATTTTCTCGATAACATTCTTCTGCGTCTCTTCACGTGCGTCTCGTGGATGACGATACCGAAGGCTGAGGTCGACCGTGCCGCCGTCCCAGACGTCTTCAAGGCTTTTCCCGTCATCAAGGCCGATCTCGTTGCAGTTGATTAACAGCGATTTTTTCGGATCGAGACCGAACCCGTTTATGTAATACTTATTCACGTAGAAATGGAAACTGTTATGCTGAAGCGGATTGATGGGATAGAATTCGTCGATCTGAACGAATTTCAGGGACTTCATGGAGGGTTTGGATCGGGCGTCGATTCCCCATGCCCGAAGCTCCTCCTGCACGGGTCCGGATTCCCAGCCTTCGAGAAACCGCCGTACCTCCTTGATGAAATACTCGGGCGTTTTACCGGTCGGAAGACTGATGACTCCGTCAGGATTATCGAGAACCCATTCAAGGAAGCGAAGGGCCGCGAGCCTGCCCAGCTCCGGAAAGCTGGAAGCGACGATGGCGGGTATTCTCTCATCGGGCGGGTATATGAGCTTCTGCCCGGAAATCTCAAGGGCCTTTTTTTCAACCTTTGATGTCATAGAGCGTCCTCGTGTGAAACACTTTATTTTATTGTACTAGACGTCTCCGGGCCTT
>CAYWUT010000077.1:0-16472 GCA_964460545.1 uncultured Spirochaetota bacterium | reverse complement strand
GGCTCCCACGTACTTGATATGGTCCGTCACGCGCATGTCGCCGTACATGGAGGGCGTCTCAGGCACGTAGCCGATACGCTTCTTGACCTCGAGCGGCTTGTCGGTAACGCTGAATCCCGCAATATACGCGTTTCCGTCCGTGGGAGGAAAATACCCCGTAATAACACGCATGGTCGTGGTTTTACCGGCGCCGTTCGGTCCGAGGAAACCGAGGATCTCTCCCTTGTTCACCTCGAAGCTGACGTTGCGTACGGCAACCTTCGGGCCGTACATTTTGGTGACATTCTCTATCTTGATCACCGTTACCCCCTTTAAGGTTGTTTTCTGTCAAGAGGAAGGAAAGCGTCTTTTAATTTAACAACCGCTTTGGATTATCGTCAACACGGAATTGAAAACATGACCGCCCGCTTTTTCTGTTGACAAACGGTTTCGACCCGCTAGCATGGAAAAGTGTATGGAACCTCTTCATACCAGTCGTCCACGGAGACCGGTATTCACACTTTTTGCCGGTAAAACCGCCCTCATTCTTACTTTGCTGCTGCCGGCCTTCCCGCTCCACGCAATCGATTTCGACAGGGCACGCGAAAAGCTCGTTCGCGAGCATATAGAAGGCGAAGGCATAAGGGATCCCGCGGTGATTAAAAGCATGCGCACCGTGCGCAGAGAGCGTTTCGTTCCCGAAGAGCTGGAAAAACACGCCTATGCAAACCGTCCGCTTCCCATAGGTTACGGGCAGACCATTTCGCAGCCCTACATCGTGGCCGTCATGACCGAGCTCCTCCGGGTGGATTCGGACGACCGCGTACTCGAGATCGGAACGGGTTCAGGGTACCAGGCCGCGGTGCTTGCCCGTATCGTCCGGGACGTGTACACCATTGAAATAATCGAGCCGCTCTGCAACTTGGCTCGGGAGCGGCTGAAAAACCTCGGCTACCCAAACGTGCACGTGCGTCACGGAGACGGCTACTTCGGATGGGAGGAGGCCGCTCCGTTCGACGCGGTGATCGTAACCGCTGCCGCGGGCCACATACCCCCGCCCCTTCTGAAACAGCTCAAACCGGGGGGCAGGATGTGCATACCCGTGGGGCAGCCCTACTACCCGCAGGTGCTGAAGCTCGTTACCAAAAACCGGGACGGAACGGTAACCGTTCAGGACGTGCTCCCCGTCAGATTCGTTCCGTTTACGCGTCATGAAAAATAGACCCCGCCTCTCCCTCTTCTTCATCTCCGGAGCCCTGCTCTCCTTCGAGATAGCCCTCATGCGCATACTGAAGGTGGAGGGATTCGGCCCCTTCACCTACGGCGCGATCGGTCTCGCGCTTACCGGATTCGGCACGGGCGGCACCCTCATGTGCCTTTTGAGGAAGAGGTTGTCGAAGCACCTCGATGAAATCGGGTTCTGGGGGGCCGTTCTCTTCGTTTTTTTACTCGGCGTTTCCTGCGGGACCGCTTCAGCCGTGCGTTTCGATCCCCTGCGGATCCTCTGGGACAGTGGACAGGTATTCAGGCTGCTCACTCGTTTCTTTTTCTACGCGCTCCCCTTTATAGCCGGGTCATGCGCGGTTATAAGCAGGTTCATGCAAGGGGAGGCGGGCCGCACCTATTTTTTCAATCTCGCGGGCTCCGCGTTCGGGGTCCCGCTTCTCATCGGGAGCATGTATCTGCTGTCACCGGACAAACTGTGCCTCGTCCCGGCCCTGCTCGGCTTGCTGGCAGTTCTGCCGTGGGTACCTCCGGTCGGTACGTTCAGGAACCGCGCACGCGCGGCAGCGGTCGCGGCAGCGGCGGGAGCCGTCATCGCGGGATTCTTCCTTATATTCGTCTCACCGGTTCGGATGCTCCCCTACAAACCTCTGAAGCTCGCGCTCAACCTCCCGGACGCGCGAATAATACTGCGGCGCATGAGCCCGTTCGGGACCATCGAGGTCGTGGAGAGCCCCCTGTTTCGGTCCGCCCGCGGACTGAGCCTGAATTTCGAGGGAACGCTTCCCGTTCAGCACGGCCTCTTCATTGACGGAGACCTCCTGGCCGCGCTGGATCATATCGAAAAACCGTCGGACATGGACTACCTGCTCTATCAGACCCAGTCCGCCGTGTACCAAATCCACCGGTCGCCCGATACGCTTGTAATCGGGCTCGGAGGCGGGACCGGCGTGGAGCGGGCCTTCAGGTGCGGGGCCGGTTCAGTGACCGCGGTTGAAACGAATCCGCACCTCCCGAAACTGCTGACAGTCGATTTCCGTAATTTCAACTCCGGCTTCTTCACCGGGGACGCACTGGAAATCCGGCCGGGATCCGGACGCTTCCCCGCGGTCGGGGAATTAAAATGGGACATTATCGATATCCCGGAGTGCGGATCGCTCCTCTCATCAACCGCGGGCATATACTCGACGGACGCCAACTACACGCTCACCGTGGAGGCTTTCACGGATTATCTCGACAGCCTGGAACAAAACGGAACGGTCTCATCCACGACCGGTCTGCGCTATCCGCCCGGCCCCCTCCTCAAGCTCGTCAACACAGCGGGAGCGGCGCTCAGGGCGCGCGGGCTCGACCCTGCCGCATCCATGATGGTATTCCGGAGCTGGTCTTCCGGCACGGTGCTCGTCAAGAAGAGGCCCTTTAAACCCGCGGAGATCGCCCGCGTCAAGGATTACTGTACCGGCATGTCATTCGATCTCGTGTATTACGGCGGCATGGAGGAATACGAAGCAAACAGGTACAATATCGTGGAGGATGCGGCCTATTTCAGGGGAACCTCCGCTCTTCTCAGGAACGCCGCTTCTTTTAAAACCCGTTATGTCTTCGACATACGCGCGCCCACGGACAACAGGCCGTACTTCCTCCGCCTGCTCAGGCCGGGAAAAACGGGCACGCTTTTCAGGCAGACGGGCATGAAGTGGCTCTTCATCGTTGAAGAGGGTTCACTCGTGCAGTACGCCGTTTTTTTCACGGCCCTGCTCCTGTCCGCGCTCCTCATCCTTTTGCCCCCGCTCCTGCTCAGGGGAGAGATTCGGACGATGGGGGCCCGCGTACCCGCGTACTTCGGCTTCATCGCGATTTCGTACATGTTCATAGAGGTCCTCCTCATCGAGCGGTACAGGAGGTATATCCCGAACCCCCTCTTCTCCTCTTCGGCGGTCATAACCGTTCTGCTCCTCTCCTCGGGCGCGGGAAGCCGTTTTTCGGACAAGTGGAAGGGTAATTATAAAATTCCCCTGTTTGCCGCATGCGGATTCATCACTGCCTACTTCCCCGTGCCCTTCCTCCTCTCCGGGAAACTGCTTATGAAGGCAGCCGCTCTCCATACGCTTTCCGGTATCCTGCTCATGGCGGTGCTGACCGCTCCACTGGGGTTTGCAATGGGGTTCTTCTTTCCGGTCGGCCTGCGTGCGGTCGGCGTATTAACGCCGTCCTCGCTGCCCTATGCGTGGTCCGTCAACGGGTTCTTTTCCGTTATCGCGTCGACGGGCGTCATCATGACCGGAGCGGCTATCGGGATCACGATCACGGGTGCGGCGGGAGTACTGTTCTACTGGGGCGCTCTCTTCTTCTTTCCGGCAGGGAGATTGAAGGGGGGGAATGGTTCCGTACACGGCGGGTAAGTGCGCGACGGGACCGGTGATTACAATCGTTTCCGAAATATCCGGTACCGCTTGTATTCCTCGCCTTTTACGTAGCGCGCGGCCGTAATGATCGGGGTGTTCGTTTCCAGTACCCAGGACAGCTCACCCGTCGCGTACCCGAGCTTCTGCCCTTCAATCATATTGTAGTAGTAGAGCATGATGTCAACGCCCCGCTTTCTGAACTCGGGTTTGATGCCGAGCGCGAGCATGCGAAGGCCCCGTATTTTTCCGGACCACCAGAGATATTTCACAAACCCGAAGGGGAAGAGCCTCCCGTTCATGTGTATGAGCGCCTCGTTGATGTTGGGAAGGGTCAGGGAGAACCCGGCCGGAACGCCGTTCACCTCCGCGATCTGGGCGAGCTGATCGATTTTTATCTTATTAAAATCCCTGGCGAGCTGATCGAACTCCGCGTCCGTAAAGGGAACGAAACCCCAGTTCTTCTCCCAGGCACTATTGTAAATATCCTTCATAAAGGCTATGTCCCGGTCGAAATGCCGGGGATCGAAGTACCGTATCCTGATGCCGCGTTTCTCCTTTACCTTGCGGGCGAGGTCGACGATCCTCCGATCGATTTCCTGCTGAATCGGTATCCTGAACGCCAGAACGTCGCAAGCCTTTTCGTACCCGGCCTCCTCCGCGAGGGCGGCGTAATAGGGAGGACAGTGCGTCATCTCTATAAAGGGGGGTGATTGAAAACCGCTGACGAGAAATCCCGGTGACAGGTCGTTCGTGCTGAAGCTCATGGGCCCGACCGCGGTATCCAGGCCCCGATCCCGAAGCCAGGACTCGGCGGTCCCGTAGAGAAGGTCCGCTGCCTCGCGGTCCTCCATGCAGTCGAAGAACCCGAAAAAACCCGTTCCGTCACCGTGCAGCTCGTTGTACAGCCGGTTGTGTATCGCGCAGATCCTGCCCACGGCCTTTCCGTTTCGGAACGCGATATAGGGCTGTATGGACGCGTGCTCGAAGAACGCGTTCTTCTTTTTGTCGAACATGTGCCGTATCGACATCCTGAGGGGCTCAACATAGCAGGTATCGTCCCTGTAGAGCCGTCCCGACAGGTTGAAAAATGTCCGCATGTCCCTTGACACGTCCGCCGGTTTGATTGTTACACTCATCCCCCGAACTCCTCATACCCTGTTCTACCCTTATCATATATGGAACGAACCGGACAGTCGAGCAGTATCGCTCCTTCCGGGTATTCCCCGGGAAATAAATTTGGGTATTGACGGACATCCCTTCAGCCTGCATTATTCCAGAGGGGACGCGGCATTAAAAGGCCGGATCCGGGACAGGTGTCATCACCATACCCGCAGGGAGGCAGCGATGCACAGGGTACTCGTTACAGGGGCCAGCGGTTTTATAGGCAGCCATGTACTTAACCTCCTGTCGAACACCGGCGGGTACTCAGCTGCGGGATTGGTGCGGGAAACGTCCGATCTCTTCAGGATCGAAGAGGGGTGCAAGCTGGTCAGGGGCTCGCTCGAGGATGACCTCGAGCCTCTCCTGCGCGGTTATGATTCAGTCGTGCATACGGCGGGGCTCGCCACGGACTGGGGGCACCATGAGGATTTCATACGAACGAACGTCGAGGGAACCGAGCGTGTTCTCCGCGGTTCAATAAGCGCGGGCGTGAAGCGGTTCCTTCACATGAGCTCGACCGTGGTGTACGGTTTCGGCAAGGGGTCCGGCGTGGAGGAAAGCGCGGGTTTCGACCCCTTTCCGCAGAGCTACTGCATCTCCAAGTCCGAGGCCGAGAAGAGAATAGCCCCCTTTAAAGAGGATGTGTCCCTCTTCATCCTGCGTCCCTCAAATGTATTCGGTCCGCTCGACCTGCGGTTCACCTACCAGCTCCTCCAGGCGCTGGAACGGAACACTTTCGCCTTTCCGTCCGGGGGTCGTACCGTCACCTCGCCGTGCTACGTACTCAACCTGGCGGACGCGGTGAAACGCTGTCTCGAATCACGACTGGGCGGCGGGACGTACAACATCTCGGACGGCGCGGATCTTCCATGGAGGGATTTCCTCTCGCTCGCGGCCGGGTCAATGGGACGAGGCTGCCGTATTCTCCCCGTGCCCTCGGGGCCGCTCTTCGGGGTCTCTAAAATAGTGGAAAAAATCTACACCCTGGCAGGCTCGAAGCGGGCACCGCTCATAACCCCCTACCGTATCGCCCAGGCCCGGGGGGACTACGGATTCAGCACCGAGGCGGCCGCACGGGACCTCGGCTATGACCCGCCCTATACCACCGCCGAGGGGATGCGTGCGAGCGTTACCTGGTACCGGGCGATCAGGGAACGGATTAATAAGGGAAAACACGATATTCTTTAATGGAGTAATAACGGGGATTATTTACCGATTTACCGCGTAAGGAATCGTGAGGTCATCTGATACCGAAGGATTCAGCCACCTTTTCCGCGATTTTTTCAGCGATTTCCTTGGTGAGATAAGCGTCGGGATTTTCGATCTTGTCCCTCAGTTCCTTGATACGCGAAGCGGTGAGCTCTTTCCTTATATCGGGAGCGGCCTTGACCTTTGCCTCGATCTGGGAGAACTCGGCCATCTTCTTTGCTTCGGCCGAGAGCTCAACCCTGTCGTTTTTCGGCTTTTTATCCGCTTTGTTTATCTTAACGTCGCTCTGCGTCTTCAGTATCTTGTTCAGCGGTCCAATCTTATCTATAGTCATAGGTCTCACTCCTTCTGACATAAGATATATCGGATGAAAAATGTATATTCTTGAGCAAATACAGCATCCGTCTCTCCCCTAACAAACTCCCATCGACACCTGGAAGAAAAAAACTCCCGCCCCTAAAGTATAACACAATGAGGGGGAAAATGCACACTGAATTAAAGTCCATCCCCGGCAGCTCCGGAATATTTAATCCGCTCAGTCGAAGACCGCCTGTTGTCCAGCACGACCGTGTACTCCCCTCTTGCACCGTCCCGGACGATGTCCTCGATGATATTTTCGACCCCGCCCCGGTAATACTTCTCGAATTTTTTCGTTAATTCCTTTGCAACGCACCCCTCTATGTTCCCGAAAATATCCAGAACGTCCTGCATGAACGCAAGCAGGCGATGGGGAGATTCATAGAAAACCAGTACCTCGTGATTTTCCCTGAGCCGGAGCAGGTCCCTCCTCCTCCTGCTCTTCTTGTTGGAGAGAAAACCGATGAACGTGTAACCTGAAAATCCGATCCCCGATCCCACGAGGGCCGCGTGCACGGCTGAAGGGCCCGGCACGGATACCACCGAACCTCCGGACTGAAGCACGGCCCTGCAGAGCGAGCACCCCGGATCGGAAACCGAGGGCGTACCGCTGTCCGTCACGTAGGCGACATTGAGCCCCCGCCCGACGTCCCCGGCTATTTTATTTACCGCCGCCTCGGGACTCGCGGCGTGCAGGGATTTCATCTTTTTTTTTATTTCATAACGGTTGAGGAGCTTGATCGTGACCCTCGTATCCTCGCACGCGATGTAATCGACCGCACCCAGGGTCTCAAGGGCCCGCAGCGTGATGTCGCCCAGGTTTCCGATGGGGGTACTTACCACATACAGAACACCGGGGTCACTGCTTTTCGTATTTAGCAAAGATCATCCTTCCGGCGGGCGTCTGCAGAACGCTCGTTACGGTGACGAAGACCTCGTCCCCCACGTGCCGCTTCCCTGAATCCACGACCACCATGGTCCCGTCGTCCAGGTATCCGATACCCTGGCCCGGGTCCTTGCCCTCCTTGATTATGACGATCTTCATCCTTTCACCCGGAAGCACCACGGGCTTGAGGGCGTTGGTCAGAAGGTTGATGTTCAGGACCGTGACACCCTGTATCTCCGCGACCTTGTAGAGATTGAAATCATTCGTCAGCACCTTGGCATCGATCACCTTCGCGAGCTTTACGAGTTTCGAATCCACGTCCGGAATCTCCGGAAAATCCTTGTCCGTGATTCGAATGAGCGTGTCCTTGTCTTTTTTCAGCCGCTCCAGCACGTCGAGCCCTCGCCTGCCGCGCGATCTCTTGACCGAATCGGAAGAATCAGCGATCTGCTGGAGCTCGTCGAGCACGAATTTCGGAACAACGAGCACTCCCTCTATGAACTTCGTCTCGATGATATCCGCGATGCGCCCGTCGATTATAACGCTCGTATCGAGCAGCTTGGGGCATTCGGTCGACATTCCCTTTGCGGCCGGTGGCGGTATGAGGCCCAGTCCCAGATCGAGCTGTGAGAGCAAAGTAATACCGATGTAGAGTGAGAAGAAGTAGATGAGTATTCTGTGCAGCCAGCTCAGATCGACCCCGAAGGAGCGCGCGATCGCGGAAAAAGCGGCGCCCAGGATGAGGCCGGTCACGAAACCCTTGAAGATCCTGGCCACGTTTTCCTTTTTAAAGCTCTTTACATACGCCTCAAAAAAAACGGTGCCCATGGATATGACGAGTACAGCGATCGGAAAGGCAAGAAAATGCTTCCCGTGATAACTGAATACGATAGAAAGGCCGACGGCAATACAAACGAACAGAATTCTGATTATCAAGATAGTTCTCCACCATTACATTGAGATTGTTATGTATGAAATCATCCGACATAGTTAAACAGCCGCGCGGTTTAATATGACCGGGAAATGTGCCCGTCGCCGCTTACTGAATTGAAGATATCCGGTGTTAAATCCGGAGCAGGTATTTTTAATTAATGCACCTTACGGACCTTCATCCAGGTTCTCGGAAACGAGGTTCTGTACGTCCTCCCTGTCCAGATCCTTGACAAAGGAGATCTCATCAACGAGAAGCCTGTACGCGTTCTCGTAAAGCTTCTTTTCCATGATGGAGAGCTCCTTGACCTTGTTCCTGTGGAAGAGGTTCCTTACGACTTCGGCGACTTTGAGAATCGAACCGCTTTTAATCATCTGGAAATTCTGCTGATACCTCGATTTCCAGTCGTCGTCCATCTTCGTGGTTTTTCCCCCAATGAGCTTGAGCGCCTTATTTGCCTCATTGTTGGATACGATGAGCCGCAAACCCAGCTCATCGGACTTGTCGATAGGTATCATGACGGTCATATCGGATATGGTGAGCTTGATGATATAGTATGACCGTGTTTCACCGAGAACCGTCTTTTCTTCAATGCTGTCGATTGTTCCTACACCGTGCAGCGGATAGACGACCTTTGCACCCTGCGTATACATGTTAGACACCTGTACCCATTCGTTTTATATTATATTTATCCTTCTTTAATATAACATTCCTTGACAATTAAGTCAATATAATGGAGATAGATAATTGAGCGTTAATGAAACAAAATAAGTACAATAAATGTTATTTATGCTTATATCGATAATTCAAGTGCTTGCTTGCAACGTGTTTCCGGCGATATTTATATTCGGGGGAGGGAGATGAAAACGCTCATCGCGGTTATCGGAGCTTCCAGGGCGGATGAAAAGGCAGGCAGAGCCGCCTTTGAGGCGGGGAGAGAGGTAATTCGCGCGGGCTTCTGCCTCGTATGCGGGGGACTGGGCGGGGTTATGGAAGAGGCGTGCAGGGGAGCCCGCGAGGCGGCCGGCCCTGACTCCGGTAAAATAATCGGAATTCTTCCGGGCACCGGCAAGAACGACGCTAACCCGTATGCGGACATCGTCATTCCGACCGGGCTGGGATACGCAAGAAACGCGATCATTACCTGCGCAGCTGACGGGATCATAGCAGTGGGCGGAGGGAGCGGCACCCTGAGCGAGATCGGGTTCGGCTGGCAGTATGGAAAGCCCATTGCCGTTATTACGGGTATACCCGGGCTCAGCGCGGAGCTCGCGGGCAAACAGCTCGACCGGAGGAGACAGGACCGGATTATGGGCGCCTCAAGCGGAGCCGAGGCGGTGGCGCTAATCCGCGAGGCCCTGGGACGAAAGCGTGCGTGAAAGAAAGATGGGAGAGAGGGCAAGAAGGCGGTTGTAAATCTTTTAAAATGGTAGTACGGTTAGGGAACGGGTTCCGACAGGGAGTGAAAAAAATGAATGAAAGCAGCTACCTCGGCAGGGTTCTGGAAGGTTTTTTCTTCTTCTGCATACTACTCGTGCTGATTCACACCTTCGGTGAAGAGTACGCGGTATTCCGGGACTACAGCGTTACTATTAGAAGATATCTGCTCATTTCGAGCTTCGCGTTCGACCTCCTCTTTTCCATCGAGTTCATCGCGCGCATGATCGTCTCAGGCAGGAGAAAGGGGCTCGGACGGTATTTGACCGTCGAGAGCGGTATCATCGACTTCGTCAGCTCCCTTCCCCTGCTCCTTCTCAACTCAGGCCCCCTCCTCTTCATGACCTTCTTTACGTCCGACATGAGCGTTTTTATACTGATCGGAGGTGTAAGTTTTCTGAAAATCATCAAGATAATGCGTCTCGTTCGCGTGCTCCGTTTCATCCGAACCCTGAAGTTCTTCGGCAAGGTCCGAAACAAATACGCGATGACGCCCAAATACATCGCGGCCGTGCTGACCATCACCATAACCGCAAGCGTGGTCTCGCTCGTAAGTTTCAACTACCTGGAGCAGGGCAGGATAATCATCTCTGAATCCGCCCAGGTGGAACGGTTACTCTCAAACCCTGAACACCGCGAATCAGACGAAAAAATATCCTATTTCGCGTCGACCACCGATGCGGTGATTTTTGTCAAGCGGAACGGGAACACGGTATACCGAAGCATGAGCGACTACCTCTTCAACAAGCACTTCATGCAGGACGATTACTACACGAGTAAGTTCGACGATTACGAGGTTTATTTCAGCACCAAGGACGTACAAAAGGTCCACGCCTTTATCAACCTGATGGTATTCAGTCTCATCATCCTCACCATCATAGGGACCGTCACCCTGTTCAGGCGTTACTTCAACCGGCACATCTCGAGCGTGATCAATGTCATGACAAAGGGGTTCATGAAAGAAGGCTACTCCACCCTGGTGCGGATAAAGCGGGACAAGACGGAATTCGAAATATACCGGCTCGCAGACCAGTACAACAGGAAATGGCTCCCCATCAAGAGAAGGATCATTGAACTACGAAGAAAGCGGTACTGAATCGACCGACCGGATCGGGAACCCGGCCGGGGCCGGAGTACGGACAGAGCACGAGGGCCCTTTCGTGAAACCGGCGGTCCCGGGTGAGCTGTCCGAGGAAGCGGTCTACGAAAAACTCTACACTCTCGCACAGCGCGATTACAGGACCTTCCAGGTCAGGGGGTTCTTCAGGAAATCCGCGTCTTTCTTCGTATACATACTCTCGGCCCTCGGCATCGCTTCCGCCCTCTTCTACTTCTTCTTCCTGAAGGATCATATCATCAGGCTCAGGGAGGAAATTTCACAGTACAACGAGCGCGTGGCCGAGCTCAACACCGAGCTCAAGAAGGTCTCGGACGCGGAGCTCCAGTACAGAGAACAGGCCGAGCAGTACCGGTACATGCTCGACAACCTGGAGGTGGAGGACAACCGGATAATCGATTTCAACATGGCGGACGCGGTCAGAAGGAACACGGACGCCATACAGACCGCGGGTATCGACCACAGGAACATCATACGCGGTAATACCGACTTCAGGGAGATCGCCCTGACCTTCGACCTCGGAACAGGGGAGGACCTGCCCCTGGTCTACTCCACGCTCAAGCGCTTCAACGTAAAGGCCACCGTGTTCCTCAGCAACGAGATGGCATCCACCACGTACGGCTCCCTCTTTCGGGAAAGAAACCTAAAATACCTGTCCATGCTGGGCGAGCTTGGGTGCGAATTCGGAAACCACACCTGGTCGCATTATAACCTGACGCGGTCGCTCTACGAGACATCGAGAAAGAAGCGGCTCAGCCTCTCGTTCATTTCGGACGACGTACTGGACGAGCTGCACTTCATGATGGAGCTGAACCGGGTGAAGCACAGGTTCGAGGCGGAAACCGGGTACACCCTCTCCTCTCTCTGGAGGGCGCCTTACGGCGCCGTGGACGACCGCGTGCTCTCGCTCGCCTCCAAAGCGGGATACACGGAACACATACTCTGGTCCAGCAACCCGGTGGGCCCCCTCGACTTCTTCGACTACGTGCGGCGGCGCACGGTCACGGTGTACAACAAGAAAAACAGATCATACGAGCGGGTCAGGAACCCCTACTATTTCTCGTCGAGCGAAATGCTCCAGCGTTTCAAAACGTGGGAGAAAACGGACGCCAACGGCATGAACGGCGCCATAGCCATCGCCCACCTCGGCACGGCCCGGAAGCACGACAAGATGGTGAAGATCCTGCCCGAGCTCATCTCACATTTCCAGTCCCGCGACTATCACTTCCTCACCGTATCCCAGGTCATCAACGACAAACAGGACTACTGAATCAGGGGGACGGGAGAGAATGAACGCGAAATATAAACACCTAAACATTGTCGCCCGGGACTGGCGTGCCCTGGCCCGGTTCTACCGGGATGTCTTCGGCTGCGTCGTGATCCCGCCCGAGCGTCATTTCTCGGGCGAATGGCTGGAAAAAGGGACCGGAGTGAAAAATGCACATATTGCGGGTGCCCACCTCCGTCTCCCGGGCCAGGGCGAAAACGGACCGACGCTTGAAATTTTTCAGTACGCGCAAAACGAACCCAGGTCCGATACAGCCGCCAACCGGGAGGGCATTGCGCATCTGGCCTTCGAAGTCGACGACGTGGAACACGCCGCTGCCGAGGTCCTGAAGCACGGCGGAGGAAAAGTCGGTGATATCGCGCCAACCGAGGTTGCAGGCGTCGGCTTACTGACCTTTGTCTATCTCACTGATCCGGAAGGTAATATCGTTGAGCTCCTTTCGTGGGAATAGACCGGCCATAAACAGGAGAATGACCTTATCCGCGTGTTTCACGAGTGGAGAATAAGAAATATATAAGTGAGAAAAAACCTCGGAATCGGTAAGATTTCCGATTCCGCATCGTGAATCGATCAGCATCGGCACACAGCCTGCGACATACTGCATTTCGAAGAGCGTCATGAATGAACGCTGAATGACCTGGCACCGGATAAATATAAATCCTTCCACAGGGGCAGGCTCTACGACATGGTGTTCTGTTCCGTGCTATAATGAGAAGCTCAAGCACTCTGTAATTAAAATATATCAAGGAGAACAGTATGAAGGTATTCCATGAAGACGATCTTCGGAAAGATGCCGTTCTAGAAGTCGCGAGAAAAATGATGACGGCCGCGAGAACGGCTCCCAAGGGCAGGGGCGTGGACAACATCGTCATCGGGCTCCTGAAGGAGGACGGTATCAAGGAGGTCTCGGACAAAATGAAGGAGATGGTGCGCAGGGACAACCTTGCCGACTTCATCATGCGGGACGCCGTGAACATTCTCTCCGCACGGGCAATGGTCGTTCTCGGAACGAAAATCGAGTCCATGGGCGTCAGTCCCTGCGGTATGTGCGGTTTTGCCGATTGCGCGGAAAAGAACAAGCATCCGGATCACCCCTGCGTTTTCAATACGGGCGATCTCGGAATAGCCGTTGGTTCCGCCGTGAGCGTGGCAATGGACAACAGGGTGGACAACAGAATCATGTACACCGTGGGGCAGGCACTGCTTGAGATGAATACCTTCGGAGACGAGGTCAGGATTATCTACGGCATACCGCTGAGTATCAGCGGGAAAAACCCGTTTTTCGACAGGAAGAAAGAGGAACTGCTCAAGCAGGCCTGAAAGGCCGCAGGCACGGATTTTCTGACAGGGAGTGTGTATTACCGTGACGAAGAGCATGACGCTGTCCGATTTTATCGTTAAAGAACCGTATATTCTGCTTGACGGGGCAATGGGCACGCAGCTCGAGGCGGAGGGCAGAACTGCGTCACGCATCCAGACACGGTGCTCTCCGTTCACAGGCGGTACGCCGGAATCGGATGCCATGTTCTGACCTCCAATACGATCACCATGAACAGGCTCTATATGGAGACCCACGGGGTGGACGTGGATGTCGGTGAGGTAAATCTTTCACAAGCCCGTCGACTTATTCATCGAACCGCCGTACATCTACCGACTGGTGCACCGGGCCGGGCATCACATAGTGTTTGACCCAGCCGTATAAAAGAAATAACGTTCATAACAAAAAGGACACCACAGGGAGGGTTGTTCGATGAGGAAATACCGCGTGGCCGTTGTGGGAATCGGCATGGTGGGTTCGGAGCTGGTAAAGATTCTGGAGCAGAGGGATTTTCCCAGGGAGAGCATTATCATCCTCGCCCGCAGCTCGCGAACCGAGACCATAAGCGGCCGGGAGTACGAGGTCGTCGCAACGTCACCCGAAGCCTTCGATAACGTGGACATAGCGTTCTTCGCCGGAACCGAAGGTTCGAAGGGCGCCTCTCAGCAATACGGATGGGAGGCGGTGAAAAGGGGAACCGTGGTTATAGATAACGGGGATGATTTCAGGATGGATCCCCGGGTACCTCTGGTGGTCCCTGAAACCAACCCGGACGCGCTGAAAAACCATATCGGTTTCGTGGCCAATCCCAACTGCTCAACCATTCAGATGGTGGCGGCAATAACGCCCCTCCACGAGCTGGCCAAGGTCAAGCGGATGGTTGTCTCCACCTACCAGGCCGTGTCCGGGACCGGCAGTGCGGCAGTCTCCGAGCTGAGCGCGCAGGTCAAGGCGTATAACAGCGGAAGTGCGCCCGAACCGGAAGTCTATCCCCATCAGATATTCTCCAATGTGATCCCGCAGATCGGGAGCCTGAAAGACGGCTACCCCGGCTCATTCAGCGAAGAAGTCAAAATGATCCGTGAAACGCACAAGATCTTCGGCACCGAGGAGATCAAGATCACAGCCACGTGCGTGCGGGTCCCCATCTTCAACTCGCATTCCGAGGCACTGAACCTCGAATTCGAGCGGAAAGTCACCGTGGACGAGGCGCGTCACGCGCTGGAGTCCTTCCCCGGCATCACCGTGCTCGACGACCCGTCCGGAAGTGTCTACCCGCTCCCCCTTGACGCCTCCGGCACCGATGATGTATTCGTGGGGAGGATACGGGAGGATCGGAGCAGGCCGAACGCGCTGAACCTCTGGGTGGTGGCGGACAACATCAGGAAAGGTGCGGCACTGAACGCCATACAGATCGCTGAGAAGATGATCGAGCTCGACCTGCTGGGCTGATCCCCGCCCGGTTACCCCCCGGGGTCTCCCTGTTTGAAAAGGGAGTGGATGTACAGCACGACTTCCGGCACACAGGGGACCGGGAACACCGCCTGAGCGTAAAACGGCGGTTTATTCCCAGGATGTCACGAAAGAACAGGACCGCGGAAAAAGCCCCGCGGACCGAGTAATACTAAAAAGAGCGTGCCGTGTTCGACTACCCCTATCTCGTGGAGCTCCTGACTCCCGGAACACCGGACTATGATAAAAACGACGCGGCCTTCACGCGTTTCGCGGAGCGGTACCGAACGGCGATCGAGGCGGGTTACGGGGTATCCGTACCCGACAACCCGATGGGAAGGCCGAGGATCGACCTGCTGCAGACCCTTGACCGGTGCGGCCTTGAGGTTCATCCCGAGCGGGTCGTGATGAACCTGAACACCTTCCACCTGAAAGACGAGCTCGACCGCATCCTCGGGAAGTCGGCCGAGGCAAAACTGAAATACATTCTGGTTGTCAGGGGTGACGGCGGACCGCTCCTGCCGAAGCTCGATCCCGGGAGCATCGGCGGCTCTTTGAGCGTGGCCACGTCCATCGACCTGATCCGGTACATAAACAAACAGTACCCCGATTTCGTCACGGGTGCGGCATTCAATCCCTACAAAAAGCCCTCATTCGAGCTGGACCGTCTGAAAAAGAAAATCGACGCGGGCGCGAGATTCACGGTCACACAGCCCGTCATCGGCAGAGACCCCAACGTGGACATGCTGAGAACCATGGAAACGACCGTGGTGATCGAAGCCTGGATGTCGAAGAACATCGACCTCCTCTATAAAAGTGTCGGGAAAAAACGGGACGGGGGGGCGGAGGATTACGATCCCGTCTCGAATTTAAAGAGGCTCCGGGAATCCTACCCGGGGTGGTGCGTATACCTGTCCATGCTCAATTTTAAAACCGACTGGCGGGAAATGCTGCGGTTACATTTTTAATAAAACACGGCCCCGGACCGGAATACGGCACATGCGGAACCGGCTTATCGGATACTGCGGGCGGCGGAAATAAGTGTCGATACGATGTTACCGGATTCCATCATGTAAAGAGAAGGTCCAGCACCCCCGACAATTCGACGGCCGTATAAACGAGGAGCAGAGAGAGCGCCAGATTGAGGGCCCGCTTTATGCGCGGTCGATTCAAATGCGAACGAATGGCTGCACCGAACAGCGTCCATGAGGTTATAGAGCAGAAGCTTGCTCCCGTAAAAACCAGAGCTGAAAGGGTCAGGTAAAAGGTATTCTTCACAATACCGCTCAGAAATGTGGAGTAGAGCGTAAAGCCGTATACAACGACCTTCACATTCAGAAGCTGTAGGAAAAAACCGTTTACAAAGCCCAGTGCCGCTCTCCCCTCCTCCCTGAACCCGTAATTCGCTCTGAGCGTATGGTACGCGAGCCACAGGATATAGGCCGCTCCCACGAAACGGAGTATGTTCTCGAAAGCGGGGAATACCCGTATCAGGGTGGATGATATCAGCCCGCAGAAAATCATAACCAGGAAAAAGCCCGCTCCGATTCCGGCCATGTACTTCAGCGTTTTTTTGCAGCCGTAGAGAATTCCCATGGAAGCGCATGAAACGTTGTTCGGGCCCGGTGTGAAAGTGGTAATGAGGACGAACGAGGCCAGAGCCAGAAAGTCGGAATACATGTAAAGTCCTTTTTCGGGCCCTTCGGCC
>CAYWUT010000076.1:0-16513 GCA_964460545.1 uncultured Spirochaetota bacterium | reverse complement strand
GGATCGGGGGGGAATGAACATTATAAAAAAACGGAATGTATTGATTCATGAATTAGCGGGTAATATCATTGTAACCTGAGGATTTGAGCGAAAGGGCGGATGGCGCCTTGCGGTGAATCATCCATTCGCCTGTTTGGAATGAAAACTCGAATTCGAAAAATCGAAACGGAGGTGTCTGTAAGGATGAAAATAGCAATTGTCGGAGCCGGAGCGATGGGGTCACTTTTCGGCGGCTTTTTAACGCGTACGTCCAATGAGGTGCTGCTCTACGATATCAACAAAGGGCATATCGACGCCGTTAAACGGGATGGACTGATCGTCGAGGAAGCGGCTTCCGGGAAGACTGATACATATAAACCCGAGGTCAGCTGCGATCCGGAGGATGTTCGAGGCTCTGACGTCATCATCATCTTCGTGAAATCCACTGCCACGGAAAGGGTGGCACGGCAGTTTGAGTCCATGGCAAAGCCCGATACGATCGTCGTGACGCTTCAGAACGGGCTGGGCAACGAAGAAATAATCAGAAAGACATTCGGCGAGAAAAGGACCGCCGCGGGAGTGACTTCGCAGGGCGCCACGTTCCGGGAGCAGGGCAGGATAATCCATGCGGGAACCGGACCTACGTATCTCTGTATGTCCGATAGAAAAAACGAACGACTCCGGTTTTTCGTGGAGATGCTCAACGATGCGGGGATCGAGTCGTATATAGAAGACGACATTGAAAACCTTGTCTGGAGCAAGCTGATCATCAACGTCGGGATCAATGCGCTTACCGCTCTCACGGGACTGCATAACGGACGATTGCTCGATTTCCCGGAAATAAGGCAGGTCATGTCGGACCTCGTCCTGGAAGCCGTATCCGTGGTTAGCAGGAGGGGCATAACCCTTACCTATACAGATCCGCTCGAAGCCGTTTTCAACGTGGCCGAAAAAACGGCCAGGAACAGGTCTTCCATGCTGCAGGATTTCGACAGGAAAAAGGCCTCGGAAATCGATTTCATAAACGGCGCCATCGTAAGAGAGGCTGAAAAGCTCGGTATACCGGTTCCGGTCAACAGTACCGTAACCCGCCTTATCAGGACGATGGATACGCTCAATCAGGAGTAGGAGCCTTTAATACCGATGCCTGCTGTCAGGATCCTCTCACCCCGACTTCAGTAATAGAACAGGGCGGTACCGCAGTGTTTTACATTACCCCGGTAAGTACAGAAAAAAGCGACAGGCGTTGTCGGGAAAAACCGACAGAACGATTTCCATAGTACGGGACAATGACAGCTCCTGTTTGATCCCCCGAAACAGCCAAAATATAATCTCTTGCCCTGTAAGAAATAAGAGCTGTACGTCATGAACACAAAAAAACTCATAAATTGGCATAGTTATTGCTGCTTATTAAATACGGAAATTTTATGCAAAGGAGCGCATATGGCTGTACAGGACGTCAAACTGGAGCGGCTTCGGGAAATCAGTATGAAGGAATTTTCCGAATTCGGCCGCATCATTGGAAGAGATGAAGATACGGAAGAGGGCAAATACAATTTGCACCCGATAGATGCCAAAGCCGCGGTCGACAACGACATGATCAAGGCATACTGGGACCTCGTACCCTTTGAACCTTCCGATCAGGAAAGGTTTTCCATGGGGATGCTCTTCCTGAAATCCAAAAAACCGGGAGAGCCCATAGACTGGACCGAATGCCACAGACAAACCTATGAATTCTTCTTTCCCCTCGGAGGCAAGCAGCTGATTTTTATTCTCTGCCCTCCCATGGAAAAGCCCGACCTGAAGAAAACGCGGGCCTTTCTGGTAGGACCCGATGAAGGGGTTATGCTCGACAAGGGCACCTGGCACTATCCTCCCTTTGCAGCCAACGGTATAACACCCTATCTCATGCCGCGGTACGGCAAGCTGGCGGTTCGACGGGGAAAGGTGACCAAAGCATTCGGTAAGGAGTGGAATACGGACGGGAGCGGGTTTTTCGAGGGGCAGTTGCATACCATGGATACGCTTTTCTACGGCGGCGAGTTCACGGATGATGAGTATACGGTGAGACTTCTCGTTTAGGCCTCTTCAGAGATACGAAAGGCATAATCCGGTGGAGCGATTGATGCAAAAGGTGAGAAAAGGTAAGAATCGGGTATATGTATCCATCGATTCCACCTTTGCGATATATGAAAACACCGACGTTGTCGGTGTAGATAACAAACCAGGCGAGTAATAACGATACTTGCCGAACAGAGGAGGAGTTATATGAGAAAAGCAGTACTTGTTATTTTAGCAGCACTGTTACTGATAATCGGTGCAGCGGAATTCGGTTTCTCGGGAGCCGAAGAAAAGGAAGTCGAAGGACCTGAGAAAATGGTCTGCACCTATGCCCAGATGGCTAACGATTTTTTCCTGACCTTTGACAAAGGTGCCCATGAGGCCGTCGAGGCCCTGGGGAACGTTTATGTCGCAGCGACCGATGAAATGTGGAAAACGGCGTCTATTTTGAGACGGTAAACCTGGACAAACAGTATCCCGTGGTCCACGCGGTAAATGACGTCTCCCTGAAAATCAGGACGAATGAGATCCTGGGTATAGCAGGTGAAAACGGAGCGGGATATCCTGCTGAAAAAAATACGCAGTTTCTCGGCTCACGGCGTGCTCATCTTTGTTTCCCACCGGCTGTCGGAGCTTATGAACTTCTGCGACAGGATCGCCATTCTGAAGGACGGTCAACAGGTGGGAGAGCTGTCTCCGGCGGAATCCACGGAAAGCGACATCCATTCCCTCATGGTGGGAAGAGAGCTGAGTGCCGATCTCTATAAGGTGAAGGAACAGCGAAAGGAAACCGAAGAGGAAGTGGTTATGAAGATGGAGTCCCTGACCACGAAGGGAGAGTACGAATCGGTAAGCTTTGACCTGAGAAAGGGCGAGATACTGGGAATCGGGGGAATTCTCGGTTCCGGCAAGAGAGAGCTCGGGGAATTGCTGTTCGGAATAGGAAAACCCGATTCGGGGACCGTCACGATAATGGGTGACAGAATTCACAACGCGACTATCAACGGGATGACAAAACGTGGAATCGGTTACGTGCCTGCTGAAAGAAAGGAATACGGGATCATCAATCCCCTGCCCGTCGCGTGGAATTTGAGCATTCCCAGCCTGAAAACGCTGAAATACGGAATGCTGGACATACTGAGCAGGCGGCAAGAGAACGAACTGGTCGATGCGGCAATGAGCAGGTTTCGGGTAAAGGCCGAAAAGAGGGATATCTGCCACTCGCTCAGCGGGGGCAACCAGCAGAAAGTGGTCATTGCGAAGTGGATGGTTAAAGACCTCTCGATCCTTATCCTGGACAATCCCACGCGGGGTATCGATGTCGGGGCAAAGGAGGAAATCTACAGTTTTATTCGCTTGATGGCGGACAACGGTCTTTCTATTATACTTATAAGTGACGATTTGCTCGAGCTGATCGGTCTCAGCAACCGGATCATCTTTATGAAGGACGGCAGGATGTCGAAGATTGTGGACGCGAAACCTGATAGTAAACCCTCCGAAGAAGAGCTCGTCAGAGAAATGGTGTAAAATACACTCACCGTGAGGAATTGGGAATGAAGAAGATCATTAATACGGCACAAACGGTTGTCAGGGAACTCTGCGAAGGGATGGTGTCGGCATATCCGGCTCTTTTATCCTGGGATGAGAAATACAACATCATTTCCCGGCGTGAACGGAATCCTGAGAAAGTTGTTTTAATCAGCGGTGGAGGAAGCGGTCATGAGCCGGCGCACGGCGGTTTCGTCGGTCGGGGTATGCTCGACGCGGCGGTCTGCGGTGATGTATTCGCTTCCCCGTCGATCATGCAGGTTTATAACGGGATAGTACGGAACGCCTCCAAAAAAGGAGTGCTCCTCATAATAAAGAATTATACCGGCGACATGATGAATTTCGGCGGCGGAGCGGACATGGCGGTGGAGGACGACGGCATAAACGTCGAAAAGGTATGCGTCAATGACGACGTAGCCATCGACAGCGTACCGGACCGCAGGGGCGTGGCCGGAACGGTATTCGTGCATAAAATAGCGGGCGCCCTGGCCGAAGAAGGAGCGGATCTACCGCGGGTCAAGGCCGTGGCTCAAAAGGTGATCGATAATGTGAGAAGTATGGGATTCGCGCTGGAGCCCTGCACGGTACCCGCAAAAGGCGAGCCCACCTTCAGCCTCGGAGAGAAAGAGATCGAAATGGGGATTGGGATACACGGAGAAGCGGGCGTCGTACGCCAAACCCTGGGAACCGCGGGTGAAATAGCGGATAAAATCATGGATAAAATAATCGCGGACCTTCCCTTCAAAGACGGCGACGAAGTCGCCCTGCTGGTGAACGGCATGGGAGGCACGCCCCTGCAGGAACTGTTCATCCTCAATAAGGAGGCAAGACGGGTTCTTGACGGAAAGGGAATCAAAATTTATAGAACCATGACCGGTAATTATATGACCTCGATAGATATGGTTGGAGCTTCCCTGACGCTGCTCAGGCTCGATGATGAGCTCAAGAAGCTGCTCGACGCTCCGGCCGATACGGCGGCATGGATAAAGTGCGGCTGATGTAACGGTAAAGCATAAAAGACGCAGCAGGTTCTGGAGGGGAAGAGGTGAATACGCTCCGCACATGGCACATTATGGATATCATGAGCATCGTCATCGATACGGTGGAGGAAAACGAAAGTTATTTCTGCGATCTCGATTCAGCGGCTGGAGACGGGGATTTCGGAACTTCCCTGGCGAACGGCTTCAGGGGTATAAGATCGGACTGGGATTCCCTGGATAAAGAGGAGATCGGCGGTTTTATGAAAGGCTGCGGTTTAATAATTATGGAAAAATGCGGCGGTGCTTCCGGCCCGATCTGGGGCACCGCTTTCAGGCATGCGGGCAGCTACGCGAAGGGGAAAGACAGCATCGACCTGGAGGGACTGGCGGGGTTCTTTCAGGCCCTGGTGGACGGTGTGCAGAAAATAGGCGGTGCAAAGCCGGGTGATAAAACCCTGCTCGACGCGCTCATCCCGGCCGCGGAGTCCCTGAAACAAAGCGCCTCGGCGCAGAAGGATTTTTCCACTGCGGTTAAGGAATGTGCGGAAGCCGCCGGAAAAGGGGCCGAAACCACCAAGGAGATCCCGGCGGCAAAGGGGAGGGCCCGCTACCTGGGCGATCGAAGCGTGGGATATTATGACGCCGGCGCAAAGGCGGTTGCCGTGATACTCGCCGACGTTTATGATAAATATTTCAAGGACCGCGATTTCTCTCAGTGAACCGTAAAATGAAGTCGACTACCAATCGCCGTGTATACCTTGTCTGGTTTATTCTTCTCAAACTGATGGCGGCAGCCGCGGAAACCAGGTCAAGGGTGTCGGATATGGAAAGGAAGAAAATATCTGGAAGCCCATCTCCAAACAGGTTAATGAAATTATCTACAGCAAGTAAGCCTTCCTCGGCGGTTCCACCGTGCATCATTTTCAATCTCCATAAAAATCGAAGGTGTCGGATGGTATGCGCGGGACATCGGTGTCGATGAAAAGAAGCTTCTGGGTGAATTAAAAAAGGTCAAAAGGATCCCGGAGGAGAATTTCTTAAAAACGATCAAGTACCTGATAACCTTCAGCAGGGAGTTGTCGGAGATAGCTCTGGCCAATTACAGGCTGAAAGGCGAGATCAGCAGCAGGATCAAATCCGAGGCCCGGTACAGCGCTATCGTTAAGAACGCTATCGTGGGTATCTGTGAGATAACGAATAAGGGCTATCTGGAATACGAGAACGATCAGCTGTGTGAAATGCTTGGTTACAATTAGGAAAGAACTGCGCGGGAAAAAGATGGAACATATTTTAAAATCCGACCGTGATATCGAATCCTACTTCAACGGTATCGTCGATTACGCCAACCTGTCATTCGCGAATATCGGGTATGATTTCAATGGTTTTCTAAAAAAGAAGAATAAAGAGCTGCTGCCCTGCAGGCACTCGAAGACAGAAACCGGGAGCTGTACGAGAGCAAGAAGCAGATGGACCTGTTTTTCGACAGCAATGTGAACGGGCTCTGTACATACGACAACGGCCTTAACCGTTTGAAGTATAATCCGGCATACAGGAAGTTTATCGACGAAATCGGAAAAGCCGAGGCCCTGCAGAGCGAGACACTTTGGGAAACCATTGAAGAGAAGTTCCTCCATGAAATACTGTCCGGTTGAGCTGCACCTGCCTCCGCTGAGAGAACGAAGAGAGGATATATTGGATCTTGTGGATATCTACCGGAGGTTCTTCAACAAAAAGTACCAGGCGGAGATTAAGGGCATGACCGACGAAACGAAATCTTTTCTGCTCAACTACGAATGGCCCGGAAATATCAGGGAGCTCCGGCAGGTGATAGAGCGCTGTGTGCTCTTTGCCCAGGAGAGTATAATCGACAGGGAAGTATTGATCGCACAGGGATTGAACAATTATGAGGAATCCGGGGGCCTGCGTTCTCCGGAGCTGTCAAAACAGTACAGAGAAGCGAAGAAACATTTTGACAGGGCATACTTCAAGAATGCCCTCCGGAAAGCCGATTTCAATATCACTGAACTTGCAAAAATGTCGGGCATGAACAGGGCCTATATCTACCAGAAGATAAAAGAACTCGGGCTCGAGCTCCACTGAAAAAGGGACTGAAAGACGGGGCGGTTCGATACAGGGCCGAGGCCGGGGCGGCCGGGATTAAATAGTTAAAGGTTGTCAGGCGGTTTTCGCCCGGGGAAACCCTCCGAGAGGTTCACTTCATTTCGTACTTTCGGAAAGGCTCCCGGATAGTTGCTTTGAATATAATCGATGAGTTTTTCTCTTATTTCACACCGGAGGTTCCAGGCGGTCGGTCCGTCGATTGCGCTCATCAGGGCTCTGAGCTCAACGACTTTTTCATTTGTTCCGGTAACCTGAAGGTTCCAGACTTTCCCGTCCCAGTATTCTGATTTTTCCAGTATACGGTGCAGCTCCCGGCGAACGGCATCTACCGGGACTGTGTAGTCGGTGTAGATGAATACGGTACCGAGGAGATGTGCCGATTCCCTTGTCCAGTTTTGAAAAGGCTTTTCGATAAAATAGGTGATGGGAAGAACGAGCCGTCTGAGGTCCCATATTTTTACCACCACGTAGGTGAGCGTTATCTCCTCTATTCTACCCCATTCACCCTCGACAACCACGACGTCGTCGATTCGAAGCGGCTGTGTTATCGCGATCTGGAGTCCCGCGAAAAAGGTCGCCAGCGTGCGCTGGGCCGCGAATCCGATAATGATTCCGATGACGCCCGCCGATGCGAGGAGCGTGGTGCCGAGCTGTCTTACCCTGCTGAAGCTCATTAAAATAACGGCGATCGATATGACGCAGATAGCGATAATCACGGCGCGTTTAAAAAATTGTACCTGCGTGTATATCTTTCTCGCTTTGAGATTGTCCCGGACATCGATTTGAAATCTCTTGAGGATGAGATCCTCGAAAACAAAGGTCATTTTCGCGAGCAGCCAGGAAACCGACAATATGAAGAGAATATCCACCGCCTTTCCGAATACCGCTTCAAACGCAACCGTGATTTTCGGTATTTCCATCCCTATGCTGTAAGCCACGAGAGGAAGCAGTAGATAGAGCGGTCCGCCGGTGTGGTCGGCGAGTGATTTGAAGAGGATGCCCCTTTCCTTTTTTCCGGCCGCCCTCAAGGCGTTTATGATGATAAAACGAAAGACAAAACCCGCGACCACGGAGCCGCAGATCACGATTGCATGGTTCATAGCGCTCTTCAGATCAACCGGAAAGCCCATCTGTCCTCCTCCTTCTTACGGCCCCGGTACCGGTATATAAAAAATCAGGCGTTCTGATAAGCGGAAAAAGGAGAATCCCGGCGAATGCATGGATCGGCCGTTTCTTTCAGTCTTCTCTCACGACCGTGATCGGAATAATCGATACCGCTTTCTTCAGCACGCTCGACGGTTCCTGCTTGGGGGACTGGGATCTTCTTATGATTCAGATAGTTATTATTAAATAATAGAGCGAATTTCGAATTTAGGGAATAAGATCTTCCAAATAGTGAGTATCCAATCAAAAACATTGTTACCGAGTCGTACAGTCCCATTCATTACAGAGGATTAAGTGTTTCAAAATGACACGGGAATTATATGCATTTTTACGAATACCCCGACAAAATGCCACACTCTTTTTTATGACTGAAATTACAGAGAAATTTTACTGTAAATAACACAATATAAAGAGATAGACTTTTTTCTTTAAAGTAACCTGGCACAGCGGTTGCATTTAAATAAGTGTAGGCGTTACACGATCTTACAACAATATTTAAGGAGGTTTATACCATGGCTGTTAGAAGGTACGATCCATTCGACCTGCTCGAGAGAATGTCGGACGTGTTCGAGCGTGATCTCAGCGATTGGTTTTATCTCCCGGAAACAGTGGCTCAGAACGCGTGGGGACTTTACGAGGGTGACTGGTCGCCGAGACTGGACATGTTCGAGGACAACGAGGCGTACTTCGTGAAGATCGATGTTCCCGGCATTGATTCAAAGGATATCGATCTGTCAGTCAGAAACGACGTTCTTACGATCAAGGGCGAAAGAAAACCAGAAGAGAAAGGTGATGCATCGAGGAAAAAGGGAAGGCAGTACAGCCGTGAAGAGCGTATATACGGCTCCTTTCACCGTACTGTTCCTCTTCCGCTTCCCGTCGACGCGGAGCATGTGGATGCAAGGCTGCAGGACGGAGTCCTGTATATCACGCTCCCCAAACGGGAAGAGACAAAGCCGAAAAAGATTACCGTAAACGTATCATAGGGAAAGGAGGTGCAGAAACATGGCGGAGAAAAGAGAAATTCAGAAGAGAAACAGTTCCGAGGTTTCCGCGCGTAAGGAGAAGCCGGTGAGCTACATCCGTCCGAGGACCTCAATACTTGAGAACCCCGAGTCCGTGGTGATCGTGATGGACGTTCCGGGGGTGAACAAGGACCATCTCGACATCAATTTCAACCGGGGCGAGCTTACGGTCATCGGGAACCGGGAACCCTGGAACGGGGACAAGCTGAAACCGTGCTACTGCGAGCGTGCGGAGGGTAGCTATCGAAGGGTCTTTACGCTCGACGATACACTTGATCCGCGCAAGATCGATGCAAAGCTCAATCAGGGTATGCTCGAACTCGTCATACCCAAGGTTGAAGCGGCCAAACCGCGGAAGATCGAGATCAAGGCAGGGTAATCAAATCGATTCAGAACGGCCGCCCATTCACGGGCGGCCTTTTTTTTCTCACCTGAGTGTAATGGGTTCGCCGGTTTTGTTCCGGGTTTTTGCCTTGACAACATCTAAAAGACACGTTAAAGTAACACAAATATAGTTAAAAATAACACGAGGTCGTTGCTTATGCACAGGATGATACCGGTTGTATCGTTTCTTGTTATGGCATGTTTTTATCTTTCCTCGATTTCCCTCTATGCGGGCGGTACCGGTGAACCGGGAACAGGCGACGCCGATACCGTCATGGTCACCGATTCTCTGGGCCGCACGGTCGAAATCCCGGAAAATCCGCTCCACGTCATCTGTTCGGGTGCGGGCTGCCTCAGGCTCCTCGTGTACCTGCAGGCACATGACCGGGTCACGGCGGTGGACGATATGGAAAAGAGCAGGCCGAAGTTCGAGGCGCGGCCCTATGCGCTTGCAAACCCGCGGCTTGAAGAGTACCCGCTGTTCGGCGAGTTCAGGGGGCATGACAACCCGGAGCTCATCCTGGGCCTGGATCCGCAGCCCGATATCATCTTCAAGACCTTTGCACAGATGGGTTTCAACCCCGATGAGCTCCAGGCAAAAACCGGTATACCGGTAGTGGTTCTGGAGTACGGCGATCTTGCCGGTTCCCGTGAGAAATTATACGGGTCCCTGCGGCTCATGGGCCGTATCATGCATAAGGACGAGAGGGCTGAGGAGCTGATTAATTTCTTCGACGACGTGATCAACGATCTCGACGCAAGGACCTCGGGTCTCCGGGAAGAAGATAAGGCCTCCTGCTACATCGGCGGTATCGCGTTCAAAGGTCCCCTCGGACTGCAGTCCACGGAACCCGCCTATCCTCCCTTCCTCTTTACGAACGCGAAAAACGTAGCCCGTGATTACGGCCGGGACCCGGACGGACAGCTTGCCCACGCGGACATTGCAAAAGAAAAGATCGTGGAATGGGACCCCGAGTACATCCTGATAGATCTCTCAACGGTACAGTCGGGGGAGGCCGCGGGAGCGCTGTATGAGCTTCGAAACGACGCCGTTTACCGAACGCTCACCGCGGTGCGGCAGGGGCGGGTGTTCGGCGTACTTCCCTATAACTGGTACACCCAGAATTTCGGCAGTATACTGGCCGATGCGTATTTCATCGGAAAGGTGCTGTATCCCGACCGGTTCGCCGACATCGTCCCTGAAGAGAAGGCTGACGAGATATATACGTTCCTCGTGGGCGGGCCGGTTTTCGACCGGATGAACGGGCTTTTTCAAAACCTGGTATTCAAAAAATTATCCCTGGAGGATTAGGGCCGTAACATGCACCTCGAAGACGGACAAATTCCCGCGGAATACCGCAGATACACGGGAAGGAAAACGGCCTTCCTTGCGGGAGGCTTCATTCTCCTCGTACTGATTTTCATACTTTCCATATCGGTGGGCGCGGTCAGAATACCGCCGGCCGCGGTCGTGAAGACCCTGTTCGGAGGAGATACATCAGGGCAGTGGGAAATCATCGTCCGTAACATCCGGCTGCCGCAGGCGCTCACAGCCGTAGTCGCCGGTATCGGGCTCGCGGTATCGGGTGCGGCCATGCAGTCGATACTCAGGAATCCGCTCGGCTCGCCGTTTACCCTCGGCATTTCGCAGGCCGCCGCATTCGGCGCCGCCTTTTCCGTGATGGTCCTGGGCTCAGGCGTCATGCGCAGCACGGGTGCGGACGCAGTGGTCATAGCAAGTCCCCTTATCACGACCGGGACCGCGTTTGGGTTCAGCCTTGTCGGGGTCGGGGTCATACTCCTCATTACACGCATCAGGCGGGCGTCACCCGAGACCATGGTTCTTGCGGGCATAGCAATGGGCTCTCTTTTCACCGCGGGAACGATGTTCCTCCAGTACTTTGCCGACGATGTTCAGCTCGCGGCAATGGTTTTCTGGACATTCGGCGATACGGCCAGGGCGAGCTGGAAGGAGCTCGGCTTCATTACCGCGGTCGTTGTCCTGGCTTCCGTGTTCTTCATGTCCAACCGCTGGAACTACAATGCGATAGACGCGGGGGATGAGACCGCCAACGGGCTCGGCGTCGTGGTAAGAAGGGTTCGCGTGTACGGCATGCTCGTCGCGTCCGTGACGACCGCCGTTATCGTCTCCTTCCTGGGAATAATCGGTTTCGTGGGGCTCGTATGCCCCCATATCGTCCGTCGTGTTATCGGAGACGATCACCGCTTTCTCATACCCGGGACCTGCCTCATGGGCGGTATCCTCCTCCTCGCGTCCGACACGGTTGCGCGCGTCATGCTCGCTCCGAATGTTCTGCCGGTCGCCATACTCACCTCCTTTCTCGGTGCGCCTGTGTTCGTCTATCTCCTCATCAGGGGGTACGGACGATGATCCTCAAACTGCGGGACGTGTCTTTCGCATACAGGAGCGAAACCGTGCTCGACGATGTGACTTTCGAGGTGCACGAGGGAGAGCTCGTCGCGATACTCGGTCCGAACGGCGTAGGTAAAACCACGCTCCTCCGCTGCATCAACGCGGTTTTAAAGCCGAAGCTGGGGAGCGTGCTCGTGGACAGCGAGGACATCAGGCACCTGCACCCTACCGAGGTGGCGAAGCGGATCGGGTATGTGGCCCAGAAGAGCGAATCCGCGCGGCTTACGGCTTTCGACGCCATACTCCTGGGAAGAAAACCATATATACGGTGGAACGTTTCGAAGCACGATATGGAGATCGTTGACGCGGCCATAAACAGGCTCGGACTCGAACACCTCATGCTTCGGTACATCGATGAGATGTCGGGAGGCGAGTTTCAGAAGGTGTGTATCGCCCGCGCCATCGTTCAGGAGCCCAAGATATTGCTGCTCGACGAGCCCACCGCGAGCCTCGATCTGAAGAACCAGCTCGACATACTCGGTTTCATCAAGCACGTGGTGACCGGCCACGGTATCACGGGACTCATGGCGGTACACGACCTCAATACGGCACTCAGGTACTCCGACCGGTTCCTCTTCATGAAGGAGGGGAGGATACTGGCCTTCGGAAGCATCGAGGAGGTCACGACCCATATGATAGAGGAGGTTTACGGGGTCAGAGTAATGCTCGAGGAGTGCAGGGGCCACACCGTGGTCATCCCGGTCGAGTAGTACGGCATCATCCGTGAACGGTTTATGGAGAACTTCTTTCCAGCAGACTGCCGTCCGGCATCATGGTGTCCGCGTGTGAGAGGCCCTGTGCCGCCATTCGGTACCGCTCGCAGTCTTTCCAGCCGCTTTCGGTGTCGCAGTAATTTTGCCGCCACGAAAGGTCGATTATACCCTGCCGCTCCATCCTCCGCATAGGACAGATATCAAGCCATTTGCAGCTCATCCTGTTCCGCTCCTTCATTGTGGCTCCGGGCACTTTTTCATATAATTTAATGCAATAAAGGTGCGATAGTATAGAATGCTTTTATCAAAGGAGGGAAGATAATGGCGGAGATAAACATCGGTGTAATCGGAGCGGGTTTTATGGGCAAACCTTTTGCCATAGCCCTTCAAATGGCAAAAAAATTTTTCGGCAGTGCTCTCAAGGATGTTTCCCTCAGGGTACTGGCAACGACAACCGAAGAAACCGGAAAAAATAGGGCGGACGACCTCGGTATAGAGGAATGGACGGGCGACTGGAAGAGCATGGTGCGCAGGGACGATATCGATGCCGTCATAATCGCCGTTCCGAATTACCTCCACAAGGAAATGGTCATCGAGGCGGCGCGGAACGGAAAGCATGTTCTCTGCGAAAAGCCCCTTGGGCTGAACGGGGCGGAAGGAAAGGAGATGTATGAAGCGGTGAAAAAGGCGGGAGTCAGGCACATGGTAAACTTCTGCTACAGGGGTACTCCCGCCATACGTTTGGTAAAGAGGTGGATCGAAGAGGGCAAGCTCGGACGGATCATTTCCTTCAGGAGCGCCTACCTGCAGGACTGGGGGAACGAGGACGGTGTCCTCCTGAGCTGGCGGTTTCAGAAGAGATACTCCGGAGCGGGGTGTCTCGGCGATGTCGGCTCGCATGTTATTGATATAGCACGTTACCTTGTGGGAGAGTTTTCGGAGGTGATAGGCGTTCCGAAAACCTTAATTGAAGAGAGACAGGTGGGCGCGCTGCAGTTCGGTAAAAAGGCGGGCACGGGCGACGGCGAAACGGGAAAGGTGGACGTCGATGACATGTGCGATGTCCTGTTCACCTTCGAAAACGGCGCCCAGGGTACATTTTCCGTCAGCCGGCTTGCATTGGGACGAAAGAACTATTTCGTGTTTGAAATTTACGGCACGGAGGGGAGTGTATTCTTTGACTGGGAAAAACGAAACGACGTGCTCCTGCTCACGAACGACATGCCGGGCGATAAAAAAGGTTTCACACGGGTTATTGTCGGTGAACAGGAACATCCCTACAGCGAGTTTCTCTGGGCGATTCCGGGGCTGGGGATAGGTTACGCGGAGCCGATTGCGATACAGCTCTATGAGTTCCTTGCCGGTATCATCGAAGGAAGGGAAGTGTCTCCAAGCCTCTACGACGGCTGGAAGAGCAATCAGGTCGTCGATGGGGTAATCCGTTCTTTTCAGACGAAAAAGTTTGTATCCGTACAATAGAATTGATAGGTTTTAAGCGGAAACAGCAGGTCTTTGATTCAAGGAAGCGGATTCCGGAATTATATAACACGGTATTCGGGTCCATTCGCGACAGGGTGGTAAATCACCGGGGGGAGGGATAAATGAACGATGAAAAATGGATGATGCGGTACCGTCTATTTCTGGATACGGCTGCCGTGGATCAGATCAGGGACGCAGTGAGCACGGGACTGGTCGATGGAGTGGCGACCAATCCTCAGAAGGTGGCGGAGTCCGGGAAGAGCTACCGGCAGGTGGTAGAGGAGATACGGAGCTTCTTCGACGGGCCGATCGCGGTACAGGCCGTGGGAAGAACGACGGATGATATATGCGCGTGCGCGCGTAAACTGCACGCCATCGACCCCCTGCTCGCGGTCAAGGTCACGGCGAACAAGGCCGGGCTGGCGGCGGTCAGGATACTGGCCGGGGAGGGGGTGCGAACGAACGCTACGCTGATGTTCAATCCGGCCCAGGCGCTTCTGGCCGCTCTCGCGGGCTCTCCCTTTATCAGTCCCTTTGTCGGACGCGCGAAGATGACGGGAGCCGACGGCATAGAGGAGATATCGGTCATGCGCAAACTGCTCGACGCGTTCGGGCTTGAGTGTACGAACCTCATCGCGGCGAGCATCAAGGACGTGGACCAGGTGATCAAGTCCATACTCGCGGGCGCGCACTCCGTGGCGGTCCCCTTCCACGTATTCGAGGCCATGTGCGAGCACCCGCTTACAAGCAGCGGACTTGACGCGTTCATGGAATATTACGATACCATACCGGAGAGCTGAGCGTGTACGGAGATTAAAAATGCTTGACAAAAAAGCGCCGTAGGTTATATTCATCGGACAATGAGCGTGAATTCCGGTTGATTTTGTACCGGTATTAAGAAAACGCATGGGGAACAGCATGCAGATCATGTATTCAATAAATAACTGGTGGTGGTTCTGGCGATAGCCGGAATCGCTGTTCTCTGAGGAAGGAACCCCTTCCTCATAAAGACCGCAGTTTCCGGCATCGCCGATGTCGGGGATTGCGGCCTTTTTTTATTATCAGGCCGTAAAACCTCTTTTCGGGTTTTACGGTTTTTTTATTTTCATTCGAAACAGGTTTGGGAGGACGAACATGCACGCGACTCAGACTGGAAAACACATAATAAAGACGGTGTCGGGAGAGCATTATACCCCCTATGCGTTGTTCAGGAAACTCGAGGCCCGGTGCCTGCTCGAATCGGCTTCCTTCGGGCGCGGCAAGGCACGCCATTCCATCATACTCGTGCGGGAGGCCTTTCGGGTCACGCAGCGGGGAGATGAAATATTCTTCGAGGGCACCGGGATGGAGGACCGTCACGCGCCGCCGGACGCAGTGGATATCCTTGACGTGTTGAAAGGACTTGCGGATCAGCATTCCGGTCTGCGGGCCGATTTTCCTGTTCCCGCGGGCGGAATCGGTTATCTCTCCTATGAATATGCCTCGCGTTTCGACGACGTACGCCTTCGTCCCAAGTCCGCGGGTATCGATATTCCCGAAGCCTCATTCATATTTGGGGACCTGTTCCTGGTTTTCGACCACTATACCGATACCATCTCGATTCTGGCGCTGCACTACGACGGCCTGGACGCGGACCTTGAGCGGGACGTGCACGTGCTGGAGCGGCGTATTCATGACCTGGATTTCAATTACCTGACGCCCCTTCCATCGACCATGTCCTGTATTCCCCTGGTTCGCGACCGTGAGAAGGAAAGATACAAAGACGGGGTTTCCCGGATTCGAAAGGAGATACGGAAGGGGAACATCCTGCAAGGCGTGCTTTCACGCAAGCTCGTGCTTCGAACCGAGCTTCCCGCGCTGGAGGCCTACCGCAGGCTCCGTTCCCTGAATCCGTCGCCCTACATGTTCTTCCTGGATTACGGGGAGTTCCAGCTTTTCGGCGCTTCACCGGAGATGCATGTGAAGGTGAAGGACGACCGTGTCATTATCCGCCCCATAGCGGGAACCAGGCGCCGGGGTGCAACCCGTGATGAGGACCGGGCGCTTGAAAAGGACCTCCTGGCGGATGAGAAGGAGCGCGCCGAGCACCTCATGCTGGTTGACCTCGCGCGGAACGATATAGGCAGGGTGTGCGTGCCCGGAACAGTGAAGGTGAGCGAGTTCATGGGTATAGAGCATTACTCGCACGTGATGCATATCGTGTCCCAGGCGGAGGGGACGCTGGACAGGCAACGCGCGGACGGAAGCGGCGGTTTTGAGGGGATAGACGCCATACGCAAGACATTTCCGGCGGGTACGGTCACGGGCGCTCCGAAGATAAGGGCCATGGAGATTATCGACGGACTGGAGCCCGAGCAACGGGGCTTCTACGCCGGGCTGGTCGGATACCTCGAGCCAGGCGGGTCCCTGGACACCTGTATCACCATACGCAGCGCCCTGAAGCGGGACGACCTGCTGATACTGCAGGCGGGAGCCGGGATTGTGTACGACTCGGTGCCGGAACGTGAATATGACGAAACAACCGCAAAGCTGGCGGCATTGACTAAAAGCCTGGGAATGGAAGGAGAGAGTGCATGTACCTGATCATCGACAACTACGACTCGTTTACCTATAACCTCTACCAGT
>CAYWUT010000075.1:0-16642 GCA_964460545.1 uncultured Spirochaetota bacterium | reverse complement strand
AGAAGTCCCCGGGCCAGGTCAGGCTGAAACCGGTGAGCACCCGGTTTTCCTCCTCCAGATCCACGCCGCGCGAGCAGGAAAGCAATACCGCGGCCAGCCCGGCAAGTACCATGAGTCTTGAATAACGGCGGTATGGTTGCGCCTAATGTTCATTTGCAGAGTTTCGAGTCGTTAGACTGAGACAGCGATGCACGGGAAGTACCGGAAAGGGGGGGGGTAACAATACCGGATCACCCGATCAAGTTTACCCTACGGCCCCCCGATCAAGTCGGAGGGCATGCTTGTCCGAAGGGCTTGCCCTCCAGCTTGACTGGAGGGCCGGGTGATGACAATAAGATTCGGGTGATGGCATAAGAAAAGGGCTGATTCGCCTATGTATCGACCTCGACTTCATCCGGGTGTTTCTTCTTATTTTCCGCCACCTTTTCGACGATGCGGTCGATATCGACGTACTTCTTTATGAGGGCCGTGGCGTCCCTGATCTTTTCGGTGTCCTCGGGGCGTATCTTGACGATGAGGTTGTTCAGCTTCTGGGCGGTTTCATAGGTTTGGTTCGATACCATGATCATGGGGATATTGGTCCGTTTCACGAGCTTGAGTATGGTCTTGTTCGGCTTTATGCCGCCCGTGAGAATGACTCCCTTTACGCAGTATGCCTTGGATATGCCGATCACGCACCCGCTCATGGCCGCGAGTATGAGGTCCTCGCGGTCGCCCGGGGTTATGAGCAGCTCGTCGCCCCTGAAGAATTCGAGCGCTGCATGGGGCGTCATTGCTCCGACCACGATCTTGGTAACGCTCTGGTCGAGGCCGGCCTCGCCGCTGAGGAGTTCGCCCTTGATATCCTCGAGAAGCTGGCGTATGGTGGGACTCGAGAGGGAGGGAACAAAGGGAATGACACCGAGTACGTCAATCCCCTTGTTCTTCAGGCCCGCGGTGACGACGCTCTTAATCTTGTCGTACTTCTCAGGCATCACCTTGTTGATAACGGCGCCGAGTATGGGGATACCCATGCTGTCGAATACGGCCTTGTTCAGCATGATTTCGTCGATGGGCCTCCCTATGCCGCCCTGGGACACGATGATCACGGGCGAGTGGAGGAGCTTCGCGACCTCGGCATTGGAAAGGTCGATAACGGAGCCCACTCCCGCGTGGCCCGTTCCCTCGATCACCATGAAGTCGTGGCCGTAGGAAGCCCTGAGGTAGGACTGCTGTATCTTCCTCCTCAGCTTCTCGGGATCACCCCGCATTATATAGTCCTCGGTGAATCCCCTGGGAATGGCAATGGGGCTCAAATCCTTGGGCTGCTGCTCGATATTGAAGACTTCCACCATGAGGCAGGCGTCCTTGTCGACCTGCTCCCCGTCGATTATCTTGACCTGCTGTCCAACCGGCTTGATGTACCCTACGCTCTTGAAATGGTCCCGCATGGCGCTGAGCAGTCCGAGCGCGGTTATGGTTTTTCCGTCATTCTGCCTTGTTGCAGCTACATAGGCCCGCATTTCCTACCCCCTCGTTCATGATGGTAAGTGCAGTAAATTATCAATCTGGTGACGCGTAATCACGGCGATGTTATTCCCGTACATTCTCCTCGCAGGAAAGAAACTCGTCGATGAGGCCGTTGATTTTCTTCCAGTTAAAAGATACGTTCGTTTTCAGTGTCAGGCTGCTGTTTTCATCGATTTGACCGCTGGTTTCGAGCTGCAAAAACCGGTCTTCGCTGTTCGATACCTGCTCCTTCATGAAACCGATGAAATCCTGAAGTATGAATTTTACCTCCTCGCAGTACTGGTCGAGCGTACCGAGCGAATCAGGGCACATGGGGTCCTCCTGTCCAAGGAAAACAAATTTCCGTTGAGAGTGAGATTTTTTTATGCTACCTGCAGCCGGTAAATAGTATCTTGAATAAGGAACATCACGCTCCAAAAATGATGATATATGTCCTACTACTCTGATTATAGCTTCCTGTGCCGTATTTTCAATCAAAATGTGGACCGAATCGAGCTCGAAAACGGAAGGGGGGTCATACTGAACCGCTCCTTCCGATCCGTAAACTCCGAGATTCTTCCCGGACTCGAGGAGTGCGGAAGCCTCAGGCGGCTGAAGAACCTGTTCGGGGGCCTCAAGAGGGAAAAAACATCGATAGACAGGATGCTTGCCATAGTCGATTCCCGGGTGCGTGAAAACAGCTTATTCAGGTACACGCTGTTTACGCCCGCAGGAAGAGAGAGTAATATTCGGGAGCTGGTGTTTCTTCTGCACGGCTTCAACGAGAAGGACTGGAACAAGTATCTTCCCTGGGCTCTGCGGCTCATGGAGGAAACCGGTAAAACGGTCGTTCTCTTTCCGATCGCGTTTCACATGAACAGGGCGCCCGCGGAGTGGAGTAATCCGCGTCTTATGAGGATGGTAAGCTGCGACCGCGCACGCCTGTTTCCGACTATCGTGAACACGTCCTTTGCAAATGCCGCCATAAGCACGAGACTTCACCTTTTACCCGAGCGATTTCTCTGGTCCGGACTGCAGACCTACTACGATATCCTGCAGCTCATAGAGCAGATAACGTCCGGGAACCATCCGTTTATCCGGAAAGACGCCCGGTACGATTTCTTCGGGTTTTCAATCGGCGCCTTCCTTTCCGAGCTCATATTCATGACCAATCACGAGGGCCTGATCGATGAATCAAGGCTCTTTATCTTCTGCGGGGGCCCGACATTCAACCGAATGTCTCCCGTATCGAAGTATATACTGGACAGCGAGGCGAATATCGCGCTCTATTCGTTCTTCATAGAGCACCTCGAGGAAGAGGTCAAGCGAGAGGAGAGGCTTAAGACTTTTCTCAATCATTCATGCGCAGAGGGACTGTACTTCAAGTCCATGCTGGACTATCACAAGCTGAGTGATGTACGTGAGGTCCGCTTCAGGAGCCTGAAAGAGCAGATATATGCCATTGTGCTGGAGAAGGATACTGTCATACCGGGTTATGAGGTGTTAAATACACTGAAGGGTAAGATGCGGAACATAGGGATTCCAGTTCGAATAATGGATTTTCCCTTTGATTATTCGCACGTTAATCCTTTTCCACTGTCCGTTCCCGGTGCTGAGCTCAATAAAAGCTTTGACCATGTCTTTCAGTCCGCTGCGCGCTTTTTCGAATCGGGTACTGTGCAATAAAGTGCAACAACAATAAGAAATATATTATTGTTCTTTATTAATCGAGAAAGAGAATACTGACCCGACACCGCTCTGAATAAAATGCTCGCCGTATTGAGCGCTCAACAGACTTCTGCACCTGTCTCCGCTGCAGTGTGAAGGTGCAGTGTTCGCAACTCCCAGGGAACGGAGTTGAAAACAGATCTTCTCGAGTTTGGCAGGAGGGGTTGACAGAAGGTGAAAACCGCCCATAACGAGGTGTATCTTTTTTCCGGGCAGTATCTCTCGTGCGCGTTCAACAATGTGGACAATGCCGGGATGGGCGCATCCTGTTATAACGATAAGACCTTCTGATGCGTCGATAATCAGGGACTGTTCACGGATGGAGCCGCCCATCTCTCCTGTTGTATAAAAAACCCCAAAAAGGTTCCCGGGTTTCTCCACGACAACGGTAGAACCCGGAAGGCTCTTCAGGGAGCGGGGAAACGTGCTTCCCATATACACGGGAACCCGGGGATTTTCTTGCAGAAACATCCGCAGGCCGCCGGTGTGATCGCCGTGCGCGTGTGAGAGCACCACCGCCGTTATTCCGGACGGGTCCATACCGAGCTTCTTCATGTTGCGCAGGAGGATATCTCCGCTTCCGCCCGTATCAAAGAGCACTTTGTCGCGCGGGGTTTCGACCACGCACGCGAAACCCCAGTCAGTTTCAAGGCCGGACCGGGCCCGGTAGTTGTCGAATACGATGGTAATCCTGCATTCGTATCTCTTGTCTTTCATGACGGGTTCTCCGCAGTACAGAGGTACGCAGGTGGAGAATAATAATATCGAGACCACAACTATGCGTATTATTGTAAGTACTCCTTGCGGCCACGGCTTAAGGAGCACGGCAAGCAGTACACCTGAAAAAGCATGTGCGGTACCCCGCCGGTACCCCCTCGTTACAGGATACCGAACTACAGGCGCTGTTTATGTGCTCTTTACCACCGGAAGGCCGATGGATTTCATCTCTTCACGCGCACGGTCCGCGTTCTTTTCGTACTCCGCGTTCGATATCCTGCCCGTAACGAGGTCGTAACAGTCGGAATACCGGTGTCCCCTGGGCGGGTCCTTGAGCAGTCCCTCGTACTTTTCGAGCAGCTTAAGGATCATGGGATTCGCCTCTTTTCGCGTGAGCTTTGAGGCGGCCTGGCCGAATTCGACGTTGAGCACGTGGTCGAGCGGGAGAATGCTGTCCGGTTCCACGGCAATTGAGGGGTGGCCCGAAAGCACGTTTCCGCCGGATGTCACGACACAGGTGTGGTAAGCCGCCATCTCGTAGTAATAACAGTCCGTACCCGCTCCTCCGGCAAGATAGGGAAGATTCAGTGTCGCGAAGGGCGCGTTCCTGTGCAGGGCCTGGTTCGCGAGACTGATGATCCAGAGCAGGGGCCTCGTGGACGATACCCTGAGCTTCGTGTGCAGGGGAGCGTTGTAGTGGTAGGTTGCCCTGAAAACGAGAATTCCGAGGAGGTTGTACACCAGGGTGACGATGGCATTTCCTTCGGCCCCGCCGTTGTACCCGCCGAACAGGGGTGTGGAGGTCGATCCTATATTCGCGCCTATATTGGTGAAGAACGCAACCTTGTCAAGGGCCTCGAAATCGACCACGAGCTCCGCGAGCGAGTCTACGAGATAGCCGTCCGAAGGACGCAGCCCGAAAGTGGGATACGCGGCGGCGAACATGGAAATGGGGTTCGTTGCGGTCGAGATGCCGTTCAGGATGGGCAGCCCCGGCCTTCCGGCCCTTCTGCACGCGTCACGTGCCATGGTTACGGTCTTGATGGTGGCCAGCACCTCATGGGGGGATCGAACACGCGCGTCCTGTCCACGGATATTTATTGAAGTCGGTATCGAGAGCGAGTTCGCCTTCCTGATGGAGGCGAGGCCCTCTACCTGGTTCATGAATACCGCCTCTGACGTGGTATATATGCCGCCTCCGAGATGGTACCACGGTTCCGAATGGTCGTCGGGTTTTCTCGATCGCATGACCTTTCGGTCCGGACCCTCGCCGAATGTCGCTTCAGCGGGCGCTTCGGCAGCGGCCCTCAGGATCTCGTCCTGTGTGAACTCCATAACGCGGGAGGTATCGGGGCAGTAGGCGCCCACCCTGGAGAAGAAATCAAC
Source organism: uncultured Spirochaetota bacterium (assembly GCA_964460545.1). Lineage (GTDB taxonomy): Bacteria > Spirochaetota > B62-G9 > B62-G9 > DRHN01 > CAYWUT01. The sequence goes on along the minus strand of CAYWUT010000075.1, from coordinate 11,323 downwards.
GGCAGCCTCGAAAAGCGTATCAGCGAGTCCGTCATCCGAGGGGAGGGGGGTCTCGGGATTGTATTTTATTTTATACTTCTGAATAACACTGGTGAGCTCCGGTACATATCTTTTCAGGTAGTAGTCCTGGTCGGACATCAGGGGTCCCTCAACGGCCCTGTCTATTACATCTGGAAAGCTCAGCATTTTATGTCTCCTTTAACACGTTATTTACGGGATCCAATCATCTCGGTCAGCTTTCGGACCGCTGTCTGGGCATTTTCAGCGTAGAGGTCGGCACCGATCTCCTCGGCCCATTCGGGAGTCACCGCGCCTCCTCCGACCATGAGTATGTAACGGTCCCGCATTCCCTCCTGGACGAGGGCGTCGATAACGTCCTTTTGCCCGGAAAGCGTGGAAGTGAGCAGGGCGGACAATCCTATGGCATCCGCGTTTACCTTTTTCGCGGTTTCTATGAAGGTGAAGAGATCAACGTCCTCTCCGAGATCGTGTACCTCGTACCCTGAATTTCTCAGGAGGAGGATAACGATGTCCTTTCCGATTTTGTGAATATCGCCCTTCACGGTTCCCAGTACGATGACTCCCTTGATCGTTCTCTCCTGGCCGCTTTCCATAATGGCAGGTTCGAGAATCTGCATCGCTGAGCTGAAGGTCTTGGCCGCCATCATGAGCTCGGGAAGAAAGATTTCGTCGTTTTCGTACTTCTCGCCGATGAGATCGAGACCGCTCACGAGACCGCCGTTCACCGCGTTGAGGGGATCGAGCTTGTTTATAACGACCTGGCGGGCCGTTTCTTCAGCGAGGTTTTCATCGAAGCTCAGAATGGCTTCCTTCAATTTTTCTGCAGCCTCTTTTTCCGTCATTTTTGCCTCCTTAAGAATTTTGAAAGAACGGTGTATTCCGGTGTAAAAAGCACGGGCTTTTCAGCATGATAAGAAGCATCATTCACTTTCCACCGCAGAGAGGGTAAGAAGAGACGCCGGTAAGTTATGCCAATGAGCTCAATATTATTAAAAGACAAAGTTTTGTCAATAATTATATTGACAAAAAAAAAAGAACTTGGTAAGAAAGTAAAACGATAAAGGGAGCGGAAAACATGGCGAATATTGAAGAAGTTATCGCGCGGGTCGAGGAGTGGAAGGGCCAGAACGTGACCGTAAAAGAGCTCGGAGAGGGTATCACGAACACGAATTACAAGGTGACGGTTCAGGGCAGGAGCTACGTGATCCGCATACCGGGTACCGGCTCGGACATGTTTATAAACCGGGATACCGAGATGCACAACACGCACTCAGCGTCCGCTACGGGCGTTGGGGCCGGAATATTCAAGTTCTACGAAAAGGATTTCGTATCCATTGCCGAGTTCATCGATGGAGAAGTGATGTCCATTGACCGCTTTCAGAACAGGGAGAGCATGATCAAGGCGGTCAAGTCGATCCGGAAGATCAATAATGAAGCTTCCTTCAAGTCGAAGTTCATCATGTTCGACAAGTTCGACGACTACTACCGGCTCGTCAAAGAGGAGGACATCAAAAGGCCTGAGTCGTTTCCGGATGCGGAACGCGTCGTGAACAGGGTACGCGATCGTTTCCTGCCCACCATGCCGGAGCTCGTTTCATGCCATAACGACCTCCTGTCAGAGAACTTCATCGAACAGAAAGACACAATGAGGATCATCGACTGGGAGCTCTCGGGTTTGAACGAGCCCTGTTTCGAGCTGGGGGACTTTTCCGTGGAGCAGGGTTACGGCGAAGAGGAGGACAGGATCATAATCGAGACTTACTTCGGTTCTTTCGATGAGCGTAATTTCGCGCGGATGAGCGTGTACAAGTATATGGCGGATATACTCTGGACGCTCTGGGCCGTCATTCAGAACCACTGCTCCACGCTTGATTTTGATTTCTGGGAATACGGCATGAACAGGTTCAACAGGGCCATGGACGCGTTTGAAACTCCGGATTTCGGCATGTGGATCGAGCTGGTATAGGCATAGCCACAGCCACAGGCGCTTTGAGGGTCAGCGCGCAGGGCCCGACCTTTTATACTCTTCAGCCACGCATTTTAAGCATGTCTTACGGAAGGAGGTTCCATGCCCGTCGGAATAGAGGAGGTCATTGGGAGAATCGACGAGTGGAAGGGCGGCAGTATCAGCTATGAGCCGCTCGGAGGCGGTATTACAAATCAAAACTGGACAGTGGCCGTCAACGGCGAGAAATTCGTGGTCAGGATACCGGGCTCGGGCACGGACATGTTCATTGACCGGGACAACGAGCTCGACTGTTCCATGGAAGCGGGAAAAACCGGAGTTGCTCCGAACGTCATTCATCATTTAAAACCGGAAAACGTGTCGGTCGTTCGTTTCATAGAGGGAAAGACCCTGGGGACTTCGGAAATTGCGGGGAGCGACGCGCTCATAACCAGAATCGTACGGACCATCAGGAAGATACACACGGCCGCCGCCTTTAAGAAACCATTCGATCCCTTTGATACGGTACGGGGCTACATGAAGTACGTTGCGGAGCATGACGCCCCCCTTCCAGCGGATTTCGAACGGCTGAAGGCGACAGCCGATGAAATCGAGGAAGCCGTGAAGAGAAATCCGCCCGCCGAGGCGGCGTGCCACAATGATTATTTGTCTGAAAACTTCCTCGACGACGGTGAAAAAATCTGGATCATCGACTGGGAATACGGTGGAAGGGGAGACCCCTATTTCGATCTCGGTGATTTCGCGGTCGAGCATCCGTTCACGAACGCGCAGGAGGAACTCATCATCAGGGAGTACGGGGGGAAGGACGACCCTGTAGGGCTGTACCGGATGAAGCTTCACAAGATATCGTCTGACTGGTGGTGGGGAGTGTGGGCCATGATACAGTCGCGCGTATCCGGGATCGATTTCGATTTCCTCAAGTACGGGAACGACCGTTTCGACCGTTTGAGAAAAAATGCGGGCGATCCGGACTATAAGACGTGGATCAGGGATGTTTAGGAGAATTAACTTGACCTATGCTGTCTAGACAGCTATAATGCATGTCAAGAGCACTACTATATCCCAAGGAGGCTGTGAATGGATACGGAGGCATTAGGCGCAATATCCGCGGCGGTAGAGGAGGGCGATACCGATACGCTTATTTCCGCCGTGACCGCCGCACTGGAGAGCGTGCCGCCTATCGACATCATCCAGAACGGGATGATGATCGGACTGAAAAAAATCGGCGACATGTTCGGACGGGGTGAAATCTTCCTTCCTGAAATGCTCATGGCGGCTGAGGCATTTCAGGAAGCAATGAAGGTGGTGGAGCCGAAACTCATCGAATCCGGACAGACCATAGAGAGCTCCGGAAAGGTCGTTTTCGGTACGGTGGTCACGGATATACACGAGATCGGTAAAAACATCGTCATCACCCTCATGAAGACGCATGGTTTCGACGTTGTCGATCTCGGTGCAAACGTATCTCCCACGACTTTCGTCGATGAAGCGGAGAAATATGGCGCGGATGTAATCGCGATGTCCGCTCTGATGACCACGACCATGACCTATCAGAAGGACACAATCGACTATTTAAAGGAGAAAGGCCTCAGGGACAAATACATCGTTCTCGTCGGAGGCGGACCCGTGAACCCGGAATGGGCGGAGCAGATCGGCGCGGACGGATCGAGCGACTCCGCGGTCGGAGCGGTTGAGCTGGCAACGAGGCTCATCGCGAACAAGAAGAGAGGGGGGAACCCAGCATGATTAATTTCATCGATGTATGCGACAGGGCCGCAACGGGTCCCATGATGATCCAGAAGGATTACGATACCAAGGTATTCATACCGGCCCTGAGAAGAGCAATAAAGAAGTACGATATCAAGTATGACCGTAAAGAGCTGGTCAACACGGACGATACCCTCGCGGACAGGATTTTCGCAGCGGCTGTCGAGTTCTATTCCGAGGTGGGGACCTATATAACCGATACTGAAAGGGTCATCCAGTTTACCAAGCCCGAAATCCTCGAAGGCGTGGAGGATGCGCCGAAGGAAGCCTATTTCGGAGAAGGGCCCGACCGGTGCGTTATGAAGGGAAGAATGCCGGATTCCGATGAGCTTCCCTACTGCCACGTGGGTTCAGGAACAAATACCACGGAGGAGAACGCGCTTCGGCTCGTGGAATCCTATGCCAGAATATCGAAGGCAAAGACCATCAGTATTCCCATCATCAATACGCTCGGACATATAAGAACGGCGGCCGGCGCCCCCACCGAGGTTTTCGCCTCAATTCGCGCAATGCAGTACGGACGAGAGGGATGCCGTCGCGCGGGAAGGCCGGGACTGGGAATAATCGACCACGTCTCGTCCGCGTCAACCGGTGTTTCCACCATAGCCTCGTCTGCACCGCAGTTCGGAGCGCGCCCTTCGGATGGATGGCTCGTTTCGCCCTTCGCGGAGCTCAAGACGGACTACTCGTCCCTGAACCAGACCGCGTATCTCACGGCATGGGGTGCCAATATCGGCCAGGAGGCGGGCCCGATTCTCGGAGGTTACGCTGGAGGACCGGAAGGGCTGGCCATTGTTAACACCGCGTACAGCCTGCACGGCATACTGGTGATTCGTGCGACCTACCATCTTATTTATCCGATTCACATGACGCACGTGTGTTCGTCACATCCGGACGTTCTTTGGGCGACATCGCTCAGCACCCAGGCCATAGCGCGGAACATGGGCGTTCCCTATTATACGCTCCTCTACGCCGCGGCCGGAGCGGCCACAAAGATGTATTTCGATGAAGCGCTCGCGTGTCTCCTCATGCTCATCGCATCGGGATCGGGTATCGAGGACGTGCATCCCGGAAGGGCGAAGATCACGGACGGGTGCACACCCGTGGATATGGAGTTTACGTGCCAGGTCGGACATGCCTGCAAGGGGCTGACGAGAAAAGAAGCGGACAAGCTTCTGAAGAAAATCGTCCCCAAGTACGCAGACAAGCTCGCTGGCGCTCCGCTCGGCGAGAAGGTGGACGAGTGTTACGATCTGGATTACTTCAAGCCGAAGCCTCACTTCGAGAAGCTCTATGCGGAAGTGCTCGAGGATATTAAATCAGAGTTCGGCATAGACCTCGTGCGTTATTAATAAAAGATGAAACGGCCGGTCCTCCGCAGGGGGGACCGGCTTTCCAATTACCCGCGTATTTTCAGACGGATCACCTGCTCACGGGGCCTCCCGTCCAGACCCAGGATACCGGCAGTAAGAACGGCGGAAGGGGACTTGAGGAGCAGTGGAACGGCACCTCCCCTCGGTATTCGTTCAAGATACTCGTAATCCTCGAGACTGCTCGTCCAGTCGTACACGTGTATTATCCCGGAACGGACACCCCCCTCGCATCCGAGCACGACGGACCCGGGTCCGGCGGATGAAATGTGAAATACCGGATCACCGAACCACTCAACGTCATATCCGCAGCAACATCCACCGGCATCGAGCGGTATCTCGGCCGCGTCTATGCCGTTAAACAGGATCAGGGGACCGGCGTGCCTGGAGATGAGCGTCCTTCCGTCATCGGTCAGGAGCGCGTCGAGGCCGAGCCTGGTGTAGAGTATTTTTTTCGAGGAGGGGATTTTGAGCTCGCGTCCGTACCGTTCCTCGAAATGGAAACGTATGGCGGAATGCACGTCCACGCGCGCCGCGTTTATTATACCGGGTTTATACCCCTTATTGAGCCATGAAGAGATATCGGACCATCTTCTTTTCGATATGTTCCGGCTGATCTTTTCCATAACCGGTTTCTCGGCTCCTCTCAGCGCCCGCGAGAGGATGTCGTCGTCCGTCTTGTTCAGAACCTTTTGGAGCTCGCGGTCGCGCAGAACGGGTATCATGTCGAAGAGGAACAGCTTCCCGGTTACGAAATAGGCGAATGGCGGGTCGTCCCTGAAGAAATTCTTTACGATGGTAAGCTCGTCCTCGATCGAGGCGAGCCTGAGTATGTTGAGCAGATGAACGAGTCCTCTCCTGAATGTCGAGGGACTTTTCATGCGCCTGATAAATGTTTCAACGCCCCCTGTTTCCAGCAAAACGTCGTCGAAGTACGCTTTTATGGGGATGTAGTTCATTCTTACGTATTCATCAACGACAGAGGCCTTCAACGGCCATACGACGGAACCGCAGGATCCGCAGTGGAGGCTGCACCGCTTGTTTTGAAATGCGTCTTCGAGTCCCGGGTCGGAGAGGCCGGAATATTTTTTCAGGGCCGGAAGAGCCCTGCTGAAAAAGCAAATACGCGATTTGAAGAGCTTATCCCTGCCGTCTTCGAGCATGACCGTGTAAATTCCGGGTTTTTCAGCGCTCAGGCTGACCGAGGTGGAGGTCCCGGGAAGGAGCCTGCCGATTGAAACGCTGGAAGCGGCTCCATCCCCGTTGATAATGTGCAGTTTCGCCTTTTTATACGTCTTATCACCGGTTTTGAGAGTGCATTCCACTGCGGAACCCGTTTTATTGGCAAACGGGTACGCGGCCTCAACGGGCAGAACGGTATCGAATTCGACGGAGGGGATAAAGCGCTCACGGTATGCATAATCCATCCATTTTCTCGGGAGTATGGAAGGGCTGAGGTATATTCTCTCTTTCCATGACGCTTTTGTGCCGGATCTCCCGGAAACGTCCCTCTCCTTAAAGCGAAGCTTTACGGGATTCGTGTGATCCGCGCCGGGAAGGAAGAGAAAATGGTGTCCCATATACAAAGAAGAATCAATATACACTTTGAGGTTCCGATACTAGTTATAGTAATAGGAAAAAGAACGCTCGCAAGGCCATAAAAACACCCATAAGATGAAACCTACTCCTTTTCTCCATTCATTGTATCTGATCGCATGTTTTTTGCCATGCGTGTATCTCCATGCAGCGGAAAAGCCGAACTATATCGATGTGCTCAGGTACGGTACGGATATGGAAATACAGAAGGCATTCTCAATGGTGAGCACGGACCTCGGGGAAGAGGTCAATACGGCTGTTCCCGGTATTTTTGAAGAAAAACACGCGGTATCCGTGTACGCTGCAATGGTCGCTTATATAGGGGCGGCCCGTTTAAACGAGGCGGATATTCTCATAAGGGAACTGGACAGGGCGGGAGCGGGTATAGACTACAGGGAAGCCATTGTAAGGGCACTCGGGGAACTGAAAGCGACGGAGGCGATCGACGATCTGAAGGCACTCTACTCAGATAAACGCACAACGGGAAGACTGAAAGCCTCCGTTATTGACGCGTGGGGCGCGATCGGCGACCCTTCGGTTGAAGACACCCTTCTCTCAATTGTGAAGGACATTCGCGAGGAAGAGGAGGTTCGGGCCAGGGCCCTGCTCGCGCTTGGACTTGTCGGTACGCAGAAATCGCTCGATATGCTGAAGAAAATCGCAATGAACGTCCATGAGAGGAAACTACTCAGGATGTATGCCGTTGACAGCATGGGCAAAATAGGACAGATCCAGGTCATAGAGGAGCTCGGAGAGCTCATCTACGACGGCCAGCATGAGGTGGCTGAATATGCGGCATACGGGATCGCACGGATAAACCGCGAGGAATGCGTGCCCTATCTCCTGACTGCACTGCGGTCGGATTATGACAAGGTCAGGTACATTGGGGTGCAGGGACTGGTGAAACTGAAAAGCGAGGAAGCTGTCCGGATTTTAGAGTACCGGATGCGCTACGATATGAATGAAAAGGTGAGAGAGGAGGCCGGGAAGTGCCTTGCCCTCATCGAAGGAGAGGCGGACGGGAGCATCACCGCGGGCGGAGAGACTAATGAAGAAACCGATGAAATCGAGGAGGACCGTACTTCCGATGTTATGACTGAGGATAAGATCGTGGAAAATGATTCGTCCGACGTTATGACTGAGGATAAGGTCGTGGAGAATGATTCGTCCGATGTTATGACTGAGGATAAGGTCGTGGAGAATGATTCGTCTTTGGGCGAAGATAACGAGACGATTGCGGACGATCAGGAAGATGAACTGATTGAATGATACCCTGCATTCGGGGTATACTGTGGTGTACGGTACATTAAACTTTTGAATATTATTTTTAGGAAAGCGTGAAGATCGATGAAAAAGATCTATGAGGCCATGGATTTTGCGGATACGGCCTATATAATGCAGAGCGGAAAGGTGACGTTTATCCTGAGCCAGGATGATAAATTCAGCCTGGAGGGGAAAGGGATTATATTCGGTACGGAGGAGCCGCTCATCGCGTACAAGATGGGCATCGAGGATTATTTCAGGTTTCAGTCGGTCTTTGCCGAAGATGACGCGGCCATCGATAAAATACCCCGCAAAAACCTCTACAAGCTGATTTCGATCTACAACATCGGCTACAACATTACAAAGAACATCGCCAAATACCTGCAGATTACGAACCGGATCTATATTGGAAAGGAAAAGAAGCTTTCAGGACAGGAAATGGCGTCAAAGGAGTATGCGAGGATATACGTTCAGGTTATCGAAGATCTCAGGGAATGCTTCGCGAAGTACAGGATAGGATGGCTGAGCGAGCTTATTGAGAAGTACGCAAACAGCCTCGTTTATACAAAGGGAAGGGCCTTTTTGGGAGGTTCGGCGGGACCGGCGGTAAAATTTAAAACGGAAGCCTCGGACCTGAACCTCGACCTCAATCCCGGGGCCATACTCTGTGAAGAGGGCGATCCGAGCAGGGAGATGTTTATTCTGAACCGAGGGAACCTCCAGGTTTCAATAGGGGGAAAGAAAGTGGCGGACATCAACGAGGTTGGAACCGTTATCGGAGAAATGGCCCTTCTCCTCGGGGAAAAGAGAACGGCGACCATAAAAGCGGTTACAGGATGCAATATAACCATAATCAGGCCCGAGAACCTCGAGGAAGTGGCAACAAAGGATAAGGATTTTCTGCTCAATATGGCGGTAAATCTGGGAAAGCGACTCGAGCATAACTGCACGCTCATACGTGAGACGAACGAGATCCTGCGCGAAAGTATGGATTCGGAGGTTCCGGTTCCTCCAAAGGAGAGGAACAATTACCGGGAGCTGCTGAAAATGGTGAGCGAGCTCGATCAGTATGAGATGAAATATAAGAATGACTGGATGATAGCACTGCTGAAAAAAACGAAGCAGGACGTCGGCAGAGTCAGGGAGATGTACGGTTGAAGAGACACATAATAATAACGGTACTGTTCCTCATGATGTCAGCGACGATCGTTCACGGGAACAATCCGGGAGAAATGAACGGCGTCATGTCGCAGGGTCTGGATGACCCTTCATGGGTATACAAGGGAAAGGGCGACAGTCTTTACGACGAGGGACGTATAGGAAACGCGATCGTTCAGTACAAAAAGGCCTTGATCAGGAGGGGCCTGGAGCAGGGGAGGACGGGTAACGGAGGATATCCGGAGGTCAGTCTCAGGCTCGCCAGGATATATATGGACGAGGGACTCTACCCCATGGCCCTGGAACAGATCGCGTACGCGAAGAAGAACAGGGGGCATTTTCAGATCCCCGAACAATATTACGACGTGCTCTACCTGGAAGCCGAGCTTCTCTGGACGCTCAAACGAAGAGCCGACGCCCTCGGGGTATATGAACAGATTATTATAATGGACCCGCTGAAGAACGCGTACTTCAACAGAGACCTCTCATCTATACCGGTTCCCGTCATCGAGGATATGAGACAGAGACAGGACCTTCGCAAGAAGTACGGTAAAGCGTATTTCAGTATCGGCAGCATAAAATACAGTGCCGGCCATGACGTTGCGGCCGAACCCTATCTCAAAATGGCCTTTCTGTACGGGTATCGAAGAGAGGATACGGTCAAATACCTCGAGGAATACTACACTATGACGAATAGAGCTTCTCTGATAACGAGACTTGCGAGGTAGCGACAGGAAGGTGAAAAAGTTACTCTGGCTTGCGGCACTCCTCATTGTTGTTTTTACCTCAGGGTGCGGAATTTATACAACCACGGGATCTCTCAATCCCCCCTTTTCTCAGTCCAAGGACAGCACCACGCTCTACTTCTCGGGATACAACAGGGAGACCTACTTCAGCGGTTACGTTCTCTGGTACAGGGAAGAGGGCACGATCAGCTATTCCGTATGCGGATACAAGAATCAGATCGACGTGTTTCCCACGATTCCGGAGGATTCCGACAGCACGTGGGTGTCCTTCGATGACAGGACAAACGACAGCGACAACCCGAGAATCGTGTACGAGGTGCAGGTCAGCGATCTCTATGCCCAGGAAGACCTTACCAAGAGCTTTTACGAGATATACGAGGACGAGGGCCGGCAGTTTTACTTCGCGGTGTCTGCATACGGCATAAACGGTGAAGAGAGTGAAAAAATTGAATTCGGAATATGGCCGTAAATTCTATCCACGGAGGGTTCATTGGAACAGTGGCTCTATAATCTGATTGGTTACGGCCTCTATGCGGGTATAGGTTTTATCAGTGCCGTATTCGTCTATTTCATTCTGAAGAAGAGCGTGCTCGGCAAATTCTGGGCCGCCTTCATAATCGGAATAGTCGGCGCCGTACTCGGCGGTTTTTTTCTGGACGATATCTTCAGGAAACTGACGGATGTATTCAATATCAACGTTCTCGCCTCGCTCTTCTTCAGCTGCGTGCTCATACTTATCTACAGCCTGGCCGCGCCCGGAGGAAGAAGGAAATAGACGGTTTAATAATGGGGTCAAAGGGTCGATATTCTAAGCAGATGGGTCGTAATTTGCATGAAGGGGGAGGCCGGTACCCGCCTTCTCACATTAAGATGAAAAGGTTGTATTGATGAAAAAGGTACTCCTCATACTCCTTGCCGTCATACTCATTTTTTTCGGTGTTTACGGAACATACCATTTTTTTCAGATAAAACGCGCAGAGATCGAGCTCTCCAGGGCCGTAGGCGAGATCAGGGAAGGATCGTACGGCAGGGCGGTCTCAACTCTGAGGAGTACCGTTTCCAGGTATCATCAGCAGGCGATTCAGGCATCGGGACTCTATATGCTTGCGCAAGTCTATGAGAAGATGAACAGGTACGAAGCCGCGCTGGGGACGTATGGGACCGTACTTGCCGGAGACAGGGTCTGGAAGGGCAATAACTGGTACGCCCGATCGCTCATAGCGGTGTCACGGCTCCACAGGAAGGAGCTGGTGAGGACATCGGAACATAAAAAGACCGTTCTCGATGAGTATGTAAACCGCATGAGGACCGAGCTGAATGAAATGAGCAGACGGGGTTCGCTCGGGATACTGCGCAGGAACACGGCACTGCTCGCCTATTCCCTCATGAACTCGGGCACTCTTATTATTAACGGAGTAAGGGACGATACGGTGGAG
>CAYWUT010000074.1:0-16846 GCA_964460545.1 uncultured Spirochaetota bacterium | reverse complement strand
TTGCATATTCTTAAAATAAAATAACATCTCGGTATTAAGTCTGAACTCGTATTTTCCGAAAATAGGGGTGTCGATGCAATTTCAATAGTTCCCCTCCCAGTTACTATTACGTTGCATTCGACAAGACTAGCGTTTACGCTAGTCTTTTTTTATGGTCCTATCCTTGACTTTTTAATTCATCCTTATTACTGTCAGTTTCCGGGACATAAACACTGCAGACGCCCTATGGCAGATGAGACGTTTAAAAAAATTAGAACTATTCCTCATTTTCACCCTGCTCCTGCTCTCTGCAGTACTTGGGACAGGACTCGGAATTCTGACCTCACAGTTCGACGATACGGCCGACATAGCCAGCCTAGAAGATTTCAAGCCTGAGATTCCATCAAAGATATACGACAGAAACGGCATACTCATATCCGAGCTGTTCACCGTGAAGAGGGAACCCGTCACCTTTGAGGAGATCCCCGAAAACCTTATTAACGCCGTTCTTGCCATTGAGGATGCCCAGTTCTATACCCATCACGGCATTCACCTCAAGCGTGTTGCAGGCGCCATGGTTGCCAATATTAAATCCGGAAAAATCAAGGGACAGGGAGCGAGCACCATTACCATGCAGCTCTCCCGCACGCTCTTCACGGGAAGAGAAAAAACATGGTCCCGCAAGATCAAGGAGGCGTGGCTCTCCCTCAAAATAGAAAAGAAATATTCGAAGAACGAAATACTTACGCTCTACTTCAACCAGATCTATTTCGGGCACGGGGCTTACGGCATTCAGGCCGCATCGCAGTTTTATTTCAACAAGGAGATCGGAGACCTCACGCTCGCGGAATGCGCCCTCCTCGCGGGACTCCCCCAGTCGCCGAACAGGCTATCGCCGCTGAAAAATCCCCAGCTCGCCAGAAAAAGGCAGGAGCGGGTGCTAGAAGCGATGGTCAGTCTCGGCATGGTAAGTCCGCAGGAGGCCTATGACTCTTTCCAGGATTTCTGGATTTCCTTCAGGCTTCAGATGCGCTCTCCATCCCAGTCGGTTTTTCTTCTACGCGAGAACCGGGCTCCCCACTTCGTCGAATACGTCAGACAGAAGCTGGAACAGATATACGGATCCGACAGAATCTATACCGGCGGCCTCAAGGTTTACACCTCCCTCGACCTGACGCAGCAGTCCTATGCTGATAAATACCTGAACCAGGGGCTCGAGCGCCAGAACCAGATTTACCGGCAGACGATGAATACCGTCCGGGAGACGCTCGACACCAAGTTCACCGATTCGCTCGACATGCTGTCCCTCATCTTCGACTTGGAGTCCATTAAAATAGGAGAGCATAAGAACGAAGAACGCGTGCTGACTTATATGGACGAGCATATTCTCGCTCCTCTCGACATGCTTTCATATTTTTTCGGAGCGAACGAGTTAACGAGGATTATCGAGGGATCCTATCTTGTGGAAAAAAACGCGGGTGAATTCCAGGAGGTCGAGGGCGGGCTTATAGCCATCGAGCCCTCCACGGGATATATAACCGCCATGATAGGGGGAAGCGCGTTTACGGAGGACAATCAGCTCAACCGGGCCGTCCAGATACGGAGACAGACCGGATCGGGCTTTAAACCCTATATATACGCCACGGCGATCGACTCCGGGATATTTACCCCCGCAACCATAATAGTGGACAGCCCCGTCATTTTCTACGACGGAGACGAGGAATGGATACCGGACAATTACAGCGGAAGGTACAAGGGAAAGCTCAGGCTGCGCGAAGCGTTGCGGCAGTCCGTCAACGTAGTAACCGCGAAGATAGTGGACAGGCTCGGTGTCGACAAGGTTATCGAGTATTCATCCCGTATTCTCGGCATTGACGATCCGGAGGAGATCAAGAAGAGATTTCCGCAGGTATACTCGATCGCCCTCGGCGTGGTCGAACTGTCACCCTATGAGCAGGCAAAAGGGTTCTGCACCTTTGCGAACCGCGGGGTGGCCGTAGACCCGATAGCGATTCTCTACGTGCTCGACAGGGACGGCAACCTCATCGACAACTTCGAAGCCGATCTCAGGCAAAATCAGATGAAGGAGGGACGTGAGCGGGTACTCTCGGAGCCTACGACCTATATCATTACCGATATGCTGCGCGACGTGCTGAGGCCCGGCGGCACGGGTTACGGAGCGGCCGTGAACGCGGGATTCGACAGGCCGGCGGCCGGCAAGACCGGAACGACGCAGAACTGGAAGGATGCATGGTTCACGGGCTTCACTCCGGACCTGGTGACATCGGTATGGGTGGGATTTGACCGAAACAGCATATCCCTCGGACGGGGACAGGCCGCAAGCGTGGTGGCGGCTCCGATATGGGCGCAATTCATGCGCGATTCCCTGAAGGGAAAACCCCAGTCGTGGTACTCCCGGCCCTCCGATGTATACGCGATCAACATCTGCAGGGAATCAGGCCTCCTTCCGACAAAAGACTGCGAAAGAACAATAACCGAATACTTCCTCAAGGGTACCATACCCACCGAATACTGTACCGAATGCGGCGGAGGCGGGAGGGACGATTCCTTCAATGTCGATATTTTCAAGCGGAAGGAGGATTCCCCGGTCAAGCGCCGTCTCTTCGGGGATAAGAAGGAAAAACCGGAAGATTCTTCATATGATGAGATTGACGCTCCGTGGAGTGAACCGGAGGACGTTTCGGTAGACCCGGAGGGTACATTCGATGATTATGAATCGATCGTACCCCCCGACGAAACTCCGTATACGGAAGATACGGAGGAAACGGAGGTAACGGAGGAAACGGCTTTACCGATCTCTGAAGAACGGACGGAGACGCTTCCCGAAGAAACGGCTGAACCGCCGCTTGCCGAAGAACGGACGGAGACGCTTCCCGAAGAAACGGCTCGGGATGAAGAGGGAGAGCTGAAGGACCTGTCCGAAGCGTCGGGAGAAGAATCCGTACCCCGCCCCGCGGGAAGCGGTATAAGCGGCGGAGCACAGGCTCCTCAAAAACAGCCTTCCGCGGAACCACCCCCCGTTGTACCGCCCGAGGATTCAGAAGAATCATTTGAATACTTTGAAGAAACAGACGGCTCGCGCGAAGAGGATGGGTTATGAGACCTTTCAGGTTCATCTACTCGGGCGCAAACAACGGTTTCGTCAACATGGCAATGGACGAAGCGGTGCTCACGGAACTGCAGCACAAGAGGTCGACGCCCCTTCTGCGTATTTATAAATGGATTCCTCCGACCATCACCATAGGCTACTTTCAGCCTGCCCGAGATATCGACTTCGACAGGTGCAGGGAAGACGGCATCGGTATCGTACGCAGGCTTACGGGCGGAAGAGCCGTGCTCCATAACGAAGAGCTTACCTACAGCATACTCTTCACGAATGAAGATTTTCAGCCGTTCAGGAAGAAGGAGCTCTTCACGTTCATCGCCCGATGCCTGCTCGATTCCCTCAAATCGCTCGGGATAAGCTCCCGCATAGCGGAAAAATCCCGAGGTGATCTCAAATCGGCGGACTGCTTCGCCGCGCCCGCCCAGTTCGAGATAGAGGCGACCGAGGGCAAGCCCCCTTGGGGAAAAGAAAACCCCGGCGAGGGCAAGCCCCCTTGGGGAAAAGACAACCCCGGCGAGGGCAAGCCCCCTTGGGGAAAAAGCAGCCCCGGCGAGGGCAAGCCCCCTTGGGGAAAAGACAACCCCGGCGAGGGCAAGTTGATCGGAAGCGCCCAGGTAATAAAGGACGGCGTCGTCCTTCAGCACGGCGCCATTCCCCTTACCGGTTCCTATACGGCGATATCGAAATACCTGAAAGGAGTCGGGGACTCAGTTAAGAACGCCTCTTCCCTTCACCGGGCCTCGGGTCTTAAAATCGGCGAGCATGATCTCCTGCGGGCCCTGAAACAGGGTTTCGGCGGACATCTGCGGCTTGAGGAGGGCGCATTCACCGGACGCGAGGAGGAAAAGACACTGACGCTTGCAAAGGAGAAGTACCCCTCGGACGAATGGATGTTCCTCCGCTGACCGTATCACTCAACCGCAAACAAGCATAAAGCCTGAGTCCGGGAAATACCCCGTACGGCCCGTTTCCCGTAATACCTGTAGAGCCGCCTTTATATACGTGCGATAAAACACGATTCCGCGTTGCGGGAAGATAGAGGGGGTTCCCCGGACTATGTATCACGGTACATATGCGACAGGATCAGTCCTCGGACTGGGCCTTCCGTTTCGCCTTCACGATACGGAACATCTCATAGAGGTTTTTCACGATGATGCGGTCTTCGTAGATCTGCAGCTTTCCCGTATCCGCGAAGTTCTTCAGAACGCCCTTTACCTTGACGACCTTCTCGCCGCACCAGTTCGCGATCTCATCCACCTTGCTGTTGAAGGTAACGGGCTGGGTCGTCTTGGGAGAGATATTCTGATTTTCGGCAAGCATGAGGAAGGCATCGCAAATTTTTGACTCGACGTCCGGAAGGGTGAGAATAAGAAGCCTTCTCTTGGCATCGTATATTCTGTTGGAAAATATCTTTAAAATGTTGAATGCAAGCTGGGGATTCCCCTGCAGAAGAAGGTCGAAGTTTTCCTTATTGAAGCGAAGCACCCTGACCTTGTCGATCGCTATGGCCGTCGCACTGCGCGGCTGATCCTCGAGAATCGCCATCTCGCCGAATATATCGCCCGGATGAAAAATATCAAGGGTCTTTTCCATATCCGAAACGATCTTCGTTACCTTGACCCTGCCCTCCTGAAGTATGTAGAAATCCTTACCGGGTTCGTATTCGCTGAAGATGATATCGTCCGGCTGGAAAACAACACCGAACTTCGCCGACATGCTGCTATCCATCTGCATGTACTATCTCCATTACGGAACGTATGATCCCGGGCTCCATTTCAGGCCGTTCGTCAGCAGACTCTCACTATACGGCGGCTTGGAGAAATGCCGCAGGCACGAAGGCACGCGGAGATCATTACGATGTTTTAAGGCCCGCGAGCTCTCTCTTGGCCCTCTTGTCAACGGGGCCTTCAGGAAGCATCTTAAGCACCTTCTGAAAGAAGGAAACGGCCTTCGCCTTGTCGCCCTGCTGTTTGTAAGCGATTCCGATGTTGAAGAGAGCATCCTTCAGGTTCTCATCCTTGGGGAAACGCTTGATCAGATTGGTCAGCACTCCCACGGCCTCCTGATGCCTGTTCAGGGCAATGAGGCACCGGCCCATCTCGAATTCTATCTTGGGTATATACTCCCCCGCATTTACATCGACACCTTCCGCCTGGTGCAGCGCCTTGAACAGCGAGAGAGCGTCAGCGTACTTCTCCTGTGAGAAGAGGCTTATTGCATCATAATACTTCGTTGCAATATCGATATTCTCCTCTGATTCTTCAGCCATTTCCGCCGGGCTTTCCTCGGGAGACGGTCCCGGCTCCTCCGTCATCGCGGCATAGGTGGCCGGGCCCTTGCCGGACATAGCGTTTTTAATTGCGTTGATTCTCTCCCTGGCCTGCGACGCATACCCGCCCTCCGCATAGTACCTGAGGTACGCCTCATACACATAGAGCGCCTGCTTGTACTTGTGGTTTTTGAGGTAGTATTCGCCGATCTGGAAAAGCTCCGTCTGGCTATCCCCGACAGCGGCGTGGTTGAGGAAGTTATGGACCATCTTGCCGTAACGTCTGAGTTGATTACTGAAAACGCGGAGGAACTGCGTGATGACCTTTATGTTTTTCGTGACGAGCAGCTCGAATTCCTGCGGCGTCATGACGAGTACCTGGGAGGCCTGTATAACGAGGGCGGTTTCCTCGCGCGGCCGTTTGGCGAGCGAGGATTTGACTCCGAAGAACTCCCCGTTCTTTATAGTCTCCCTTACCTCATCACCCGTTTCGATCGAGTGATAGATGAGGCTCACGGCACCCGATTTGAGTACATATATATTGTCACCGGTATCCCCGACAAAGTAAATGATCGAGCCAGCTTTGTAGTTTCTGAGAGTACCCGGCACAATAACATCCTAAATCGGCAGAAATGGGAGTTCCTTTTGATAACCGACCGCCTCCCTCAGCTTATCCATAAGCGCTTTCGGATCACCGATTATGAGCTTGTTTTTGCCTTCAATCGTGATTGAGGTATAGTCGGTTTCGGAATCCTCGAAAAAAGCCCTGAACTCCTCGTCTCCGTAGAGGGGTTTCCCCTCCATGACGACGAGGGCGATATTCTTGAGCTTCGCATTTACGAGAGATGCATAGGGCTTCTTCTGATCGCCCGTAACAACGAGCAGATCTCCCAGCATCCCTTTTTCCAGAGAACCGAGTTTGTCCTGAAGTCTGAAGGCCTTCGCCGGATTGCAGGTTATCATCTGAACTATCGTCTTGTCCGGCAGGTCCTCGTTGTACATCTTTCGATAGTTCTCTTTTGCGAAACGGATCTCTTCTAGAATATGCAGCTCGCCCGATGCGGGTGAATCGGTCCCTATGGAGGTATTGATACCCGCGGACATTATTTCCTTTACCCTGGCGGTTTTGCCGAACATGAAAATATTCGAACCTGGACACCAGACGAAATTCGCCTTCTTTTCCGCTATTCTCTCTATGTCTTCATCGGAAAACCCGATGCCGTGAATCATTACGGTATGTTCCCCGAGGGCGCCGTTTTCGAGGAGAATGTCGATACCCCGAAGGGCTTCGGTATCCCACCCTTCCTCTATGTGGGTCACATAGGGAATGTCCTTTTCCACCGCCTTGCGGTACTCCGCATCGATGCCGTCGCCCCATTTGAGGTCGTACGCGGAACACTCGTGCGAGAGCGCATAGTCGGGGAGTACCCTGATTGGAAGCTTGTTGATGAGCGGGTCATTCACCTTGTGGGGTATATGGTCGTGAACCGTGGTAACACCTGAAATGAGGTTCTTATAGGACCCTATGAGGTAGATATCGATAGGCGAATTCTTGTTTCTTTCCGTGTAAACGTCGGAACGTTTGAGGTCATAGTCCCAGGGAAGCCAGCAAACGTAAGGGCCTTCGCCGATCTTGGGATAATAGGTACCGAAAAGATGGTCATGAGGGTTAAAAATCGATGGAAACAGTATGTATGATTTTCCAAGTACGTAATCTTTTACTCCGGACTTCGAGTAATCCTCGATTTTTCCGTCGACTATCCGTATGCTCGCGTTGTTTTTCACCTTCAAGGGGCTTACAAACGTAACCGAACTCAGGGAAAACTCGCTTAGCATGAATTGATGTCCTCTTTCGATTGTAAAATTATAGGGTAATACGCTACCTAAGTCAATATAATTCAAATAGCATACTTTTCTCCCTATCTTTTACTATATCGTCACCTGAGCTTCATTTCAAAAGCCTTATTTACCGATGTTTTTCATTCATCGGTATAGGTGAGGAGAGAGAAAACCGGGACATCCGTCCTTCCCCGGCCTCCGAGGAAACCGAGCTCGACGATAAAAGCGGCTTCAACTACGGTGCCGCCGAGCTTCCCGATGAGCTCGGACATTGCAGATACCGTTCCGCCGGTCGCCAGAAGGTCATCGACGATGAGTACGCGCTCACCCCGCTCTATCGCATCTTCATGTACCGCCAGCGTGTCCGTTCCGTACTCGAGCTCGTAGGTCGCCTCGACCTGCTTATAAGGAAGCTTTCCTTTTTTCCTGACAGGAACGAAACCCGCCCTGAGCAGGTAGGCAAGAGGGCTCCCGACAATGAAGCCTCTCGATTCCGCCCCCACTATCTTGGCAATGGCTTTATCCTTGTATCTGCTGTACAGGAGGTCGATGGACTCGATATGAGCCTCCGGGTCCTTCCATAAAGTGGTAAGGTCCTTGAACTGAACACCCGGTTTCGGAAAATCCGGCACGTTCCTGATATAATCGTACAGATTCATTGTTCCCCCTCGTTTACGGTAATGTTATAAGACCGCATGAATATTCCATGTTCGGGAAGGCCCGGGGGCCAACCGGGTTATACCGTTCAATCACCGATAAACTTACGCAAATCCTGCGAAAGCTGAAAACTCCTGAGCTTATTAATCGCCGTATTCTGTATCTGCCTGACCCGCTCACGCGTTATTCCGATGGCATTTCCCGTCTCTTCGAGGGTATAGGGACCCTCTCCATCGAGACCGAAGCGGAGCTCAATAATCTTCTTTTCCCTGACGCTGAGTTTATCCAGCACCTGCCGAATAAGCTTTTGAAGTGCCATGAAAAATATTTCTTCCTCATGCGCACCGCTGTCCGGGTCGACCACGAGGTCTACGAGCTCCGATGAGGTCTCCTCGTTTACGGGCGCCTCCAGGGAGCCCGGTTCCTGTGCGGCTGTCAGAATCTCCAGCACCTTTTCCCTGGAAACGCCGAGTTCCTTCGATATCTCATCGGGCGTGGGCTCGCGTCCCTGTTTCTGAGTCAGCTGTTTTGTGACGAAATAGCACTTCCTGATCGTGTTCAGCATATGAACGGGCAGCCTGATGACCCTTCCCTTATCGGCAATCGCCTTGATAATGGACTGCCGTATCCACCACGTCGAGTACGTACTGAACCGAAAGCCCTTTGAATAGTCATAACGGTCGATTGCCTCAATGAGCCCGATATTCCCCTCGTCGATCAAATCGATGAGGCTCAGTCCGCGATGCTGGTACTTTTTGGCGATACTGACAACGAGCCTGAGATTCGAGGTTA
The DNA here is from genome assembly GCA_964460545.1 of uncultured Spirochaetota bacterium. Classification (GTDB taxonomy): domain Bacteria; phylum Spirochaetota; class B62-G9; order B62-G9; family DRHN01; genus CAYWUT01. The sequence continues at coordinate 8,183 of CAYWUT010000074.1, read as the reverse complement.
TCACCTTTTTTTTAAGATCGACAAGCTTTTGTTCAAACCGGCTTCTCTCTTCCGAATACCGCTTTGGATCCAGCCCCTCGAAATCATGCTGCTTTTTCAGCTCAGTGAGCTTGTCTTTGCAGTACCGGATCTGTATATAGCAGTTCTTCTCCTCTTCCGGGGTAAGAAGCGGAATTTTATTGATATTATTCAGATATGCCGAGAGCGGATCGTCATGATCGTAACCTTCACGGCTCCCGGCGGTTTCCGGATTTTTCATGGGGCAGTCGGGCCGATCCTCTTAACCGTCATTCAACCGCGATGGAGAAGCAATGAGGGCAGTCAATAAGGTAAATATTATCCGACACAATGTCGAGTTTCAAATACCGGCGAAAGTAAAATCACCCTATGGGAGATAATAGAGGGGGTTTACCGGTTTTCCCTTGAAGAAAAGCTCATAATGCACGACATTCGAGGCGGGATCGCCGGTCCCAGAAGCCTTGGCGATCACATGGTTCTTTTTCACCATCTGCCCTTCCGTTACGAAGCTTTTAATATTTTTTGAATAGAGCGTGCAGTAGTTGTTATCATGCTCAATAATAATCGTATTCCCGTACCCTCGTATCATCCCGGCAAGCACGACCTTACCCCCCTGGGAAGAAACAACATCGCCACCCCTTGCAGGCCTGATGTCAATTCCGTAGTGGAAGTCATTTTCCGTTTTCCCGAAGGGCCGCACGACATCTCCCTTCACGGGCCATACAAATTCCACATCCTCGGTTTCAGCAAGCGGTGTTTCGACATTTCCCTGTACGTACAGAACACTTTCGGCATTCGGTATAAATACCCAGGTACCGCGCGCGATGTGAACGACATCATCCATATCGTTGGCGCTCTTGATCTCTTCGAGAGTAACACGGTACGTCTTCGCGATTCTCCACAGTGTCTGACCCTCGTGAACCCTGTGCCAGACACCACGCGCCCGGCCGGTTCGGGTATCTCTCCTGTACCCGTCAGTGGTCGCGCAGGAGGTAAGTATCACAAACAGGAAGAAACCCATCAACAGAAAGAAACACCTTCTTTTCATAATGCAGACTCCCTGATTCCTCCTTTATAAATTCGGTAGATTGTTCATTTTTATTAGAAAAGAGGACACCGATAAGCGGCAGCGGGGTTTTCGCTTGACAAAAACAATGGGGAAGAGTAATTTTCGCTTTGCCGTTGAACCAATGGGGGCGTGGCGAAGCTGGTTATCGCGCCGGCCTGTCAAGCCGGAGACCGCGGGTTCAATCCCCGTCGCTCCCGAAGATCTCCTCTTTCGGTAAAAGTACCATCCATCAGGAGAGAGGCGGGCTATAGCGCAGTTTGGTAGCGCGCACGGTTCGGGACCGTGAGGTCGTGAGTTCAAATCTCACTAGCCCGAAAATCAATTTCGCTTTAATCGTTACGGGGAATACGCGAAAAGGGCCGCCTTGCAGGCGGCCCTTTTCATCTCATCGATATCGGTCTTAAAGACCGCACCTGTCGAGCAGCTCCGGAACATACCGTTCCCATCCCATTGCCATGATATGGAGTCCCTGGCACATGGGTTTCACCTCGTTAATGAAATTCGCCATGAGCTCCACGGACTTGTGGGGACGATCTTCCTTCGAGGCTTCTTTGAGGGGAGAAATCCAGTCGTCGGGAACGAACACGCCGGGAACAAAGTTGTTCATATAATTCGCCATACCGGCCGACTTGATGATAACGATACCGCAGAGGACCGGAACCTTGTACTTTTCGGCCTCTTTCATGAACTTCTCGAAAACGGCGGGGTCATATATTGCCTGCGTCTGAAAGAACTTCGCGCCGGCCTCGATCTTTCTCTCCATCTTAATGAGCTGCATCTCCACGGGATCAGCGCCGGGTGTTACAATCGCACCCGGAAATATATCCGAAGGATTACTATCGAGCTCCTCGTTCGCGAGGTCCCGGCCGTTCATGAGTCTCGTCATCGCCACGAGGAGGCTTACGGAATCCAGATCGAAAACGGGTTTGCTGCCCGGATGATCGCCCGCCGTGTTGTGATCACCCGTAAGCGCGAGTATATTGCGTATACCGTGAACGTAGGCTCCGAGTATATCACTCTGTATAGCGAGCCGGTTCCTGTCACGACACGTTATCTGGAGTATGGGCTCCAGCCCGTCCTGTACCAGTTTCGCGCATACGGCGAAAGAGCTGACCCGCATGACAGAACTCTGGTTATCGGTTACATTGACCGCGACTACGCGCTCCCTGATATAATCAACTTCGTTCTTCCAGCAGTGCTCCAGATCGACGCCCTTGGGAGGACCTATTTCTCCGGTAATGGTAAACAAGCCTTTTTCCAAACTTTCCTGTAATTTGCTCATTACTTATTCCTCCTCTTTTTCCGGAGTTTGTATCGGCGCCGTATACATTGCGGCCTTTTCCAACGACCATCGCGTGGTCTGCCTGTCCTTGTCCGTCACATCCTCGTTTCGGTAATCGCGCAGTGTGGGTATCTTCTTCAGATTATCGAGCTTTCCCAGCTCCTTCAGCCGGTTATATATCAGGTTCCACCCGCACTCTCTGTTCTCCTCCACCTCGCAGAGCCCGTCATGCTGGCCCCCGCACATCCCATTGATGAGACTTTTTGAACAGGATGTTATGGGACAGATCCCTCCGGTCAGATGGAGATAGCACGTTCCGCAGCCCGCGCATCGCTCATTTGAAGGCCACAAGCCCTGCATCCCCTGGCTCGAGAGGGTGTCGTTTGCCGGCAATGCGGGAATATCGACCATGGCCGCGGTTGCCTGCACCCCAATCCCGCATGAAACGACGAGCACCGCATCGGCTTTCCCCAGTTTCTCGATCTGATATCTCAGCCTCGACCCAACGAGCGCCTTATTGCATAGAAAATCTATCTGTGTGGAGCCGGTTACCTTCTTCCCCTCGGCATCCAGCAGTTCTGAGAGCTCATCAACCCTCTCCTGACCTCCCGAATCACATCCGACCGGACATCCTCCGCAGGCCACAATGAAAAGGTTCTTGTATTCTGAGAGCATGTTCTTCAGCTCTTCGATCGGTTTTGGAACATTGACAACCATTGGGCTTCCTCCTTAGTTAGGTAAAATAGCCTTGATCACGCTTCCCGGATTTCCTCCTGGATTCTATCGGCAGCATACCCGATCCTTTCACCGACAGCCGGAGAGAGCTCCAAGGACGGCTCTATCCGTTCCGGTTCGATACCGTAGAAGATGATATCTTCGGGAACCCTGCCCACCAGGCGTTCGAGCCTTATGGAATCGACGACACCGATGTCATGCAGGGATATGAGCATGTCCTCATTTCTGACGTCGTTCATTCCGAAACGGTAGACCGTTCCGGGCGGTTTTCCTCCCCGTACGGTATCAACGATGATGAGCTTGTCGAAATTCTTCAGATCATGAACAATGGCGAGGAACGCCGTTCCCGCATCGATGAGCTCCACGCTCTCATTACCGGGACCCGCCCGGCCGCGCCTGTCGAGCTCGTCTATGACGGCTACGCCCGCACCCTCATCGCCCAGGAGAATATTCCCGACCCCGATCACCGCTATTCTCTTATTCATCTCTTTCAAAATTCCATGTCTCCTAAACGGCACGAACGGAGGCGAGCCTGTCACCCCGGATATTCATGGTATGCACAGAGCACGCGAGACAGGGATCAAAGGACCGGGCAATGCGGACGAGCTCATAGGGATTGGACGCATCCTTCACCTCCGTCCCCATCAGTGACTGCTCCATCGGTCCGGGCTGTCCTTTTTCGTCTTTCGGAGAACCGTTCCACGTCGTCGGAACCACGAGCTGATAACGCCCGATCTTCCCTTCCCGTATCTTTATCCAGTGTCCCAGCGCGCCTCTCGGGCCGTCCACTACTCCCATGCCTTCCGATTCATCCGGTATTTCATATGCGGCACAGACGGGCTCACCCGGCTTCAGCTCGAGAACCCATTCTGCCATTGCGTCCGCAACGACCTTCGTGTCGAGCGCCCTCGCGGCATGTCTCCCGAGCACGGAGTTGAGGGCCTTGATCTCGATTCCCAGGTCCTTGATGCACGCATCGAGCGCCTCCTTGACCGGCGCATTTCCCGCGAAATAGCTCACCACCCAGCGGGCCAACGGGCCCACCTCGAAGACCTCCCCGCCGTATCTCGGAGACCTTATCCAGCTGTACCCGCTCTTCTTGTGCGCATCGGGTTTCGTCTCCTCCTTCGAGGGATGCAGGGGCCCCGAGTCTTCGTACCAGGAATGCGTCACGCTCTCTGTGATACTGTCCGTATTGAGCTTGTCAAAAGAGGACAGGGACCGGACGGCACCCTGTGAAAAGAGCCTCGAACGTGTCGTGTAGTCGGTATTTTTTCCGTCAAGGTCGAACGCGCCGTAACAGAGGAAATTCCCGGGACCGTCCCCGATTCCGAAATAGTCCGGATAGGTCTTCGCGACCGCTATTACATCCGGAATATAGATCGTGTCGATGAAATCCCTGATCTTGTTCAATCTCCAGAGAAAACCCGTTATCTTGTCAATGGTCGGATGCTCGGTTACCCCCCCCGGAACAACCGACGCGTTGTGCGGCATCTTGCCGCCGAAAAGCGTCAGCATTTCATGGGAAAGCCTTCGCATTTCGAGCGCCATGAGGTAGTGCTTGACAAGCGCCTGATTGGTCTTTTTATCGAACCTGTAATCACCTTCGTACCGCGGGGTAAAGGGAGCAAGCTCGCCCCTGACAATGAAATCCCGTACCGAGTTGAGCTCGGGATCGTCTCCATCGTAGTCGGCAACAGCCGCTACATCCACATAATCGAGCGCAGTGAGATGGTAAAAATGGAGGATATGCGACTGGAGGTAATTAGAGCCGAGCACGAGGTTCCTCATAATCCGGCCGTTGTCGGGAACCTTGTCCGCTATTCCGAATGCGCTGTCCAGGTTCAGCGTTGAAGCGGTACCGTGCACGGCCGGACAAACACCGCACACGCGTTGCGTTATACGCTGTGCGTCCCGCGGATCCCGGCCCTGGAGTATGATCTCGAAACCCCTGAAAAGAGTCCCGGAACAGCGCGCGTCCTTAACCACACCGCCGTCCACGGTCGCTTCAATTTTCATATGTCCTTCGATCCTGGTAATAGGATCGATTGTAATTTTTGTCGCCATGTCATTCCTCCATTGCGAATTAACGTGTCTTTATCTTGAAATTTTCCAGCGCGGGCTCGTCGATTTTCCGAAACATGGGGGCAAGTCTGTCCTGAAAATCGGGCTCGACACACCCGATACACTGGGCCCCTGCGCCGATGCACCAGTTAACGCCGTTATTCCACATCCTCGTGGGACAGTCCGCATAGGTCACCGGTCCCTTGCATCCGATTTCGTACAGACAGCCCGGTTCACCGGGATGTTTCGCGAATTGTCCGGCGTCGAAATAGGCCCTTCTGGGACAATTATCATGAATGAGCTTTCCAAAAAAAGCCTTGGGCCGGAGAACGTCGTCGAGATCATCCGCCGAAGGCAGGCCGTTTATGAGTATGTCGGCCACGGTTCCGACAATCCAGTCGGGATGAGGCGGACAGCCGGGTATATTGATGAGCGGCTTGTCTATCCCCTCGTCTTGCAGGAATTGCCTGACCGATGTTGCCCCGGTCGGGTTCGGGCTTCCCGATGGAATACCTCCGAAGGACGCGCACGTCCCGACCGCGAGTACTGCAAGCGCATCTTTTGCGAGCTCGGCCGACATGTCCTTCATGGTTATCTCTTTCCCATCCATTTCACCGAGCCGGCAGTAGAGGCCGTCCTCTGCGACCGGTATCGATCCGTCTATGATGAGGATGAATTCTCCCGGTTTCGCCTTTGCCGTCTCACGCAGCACCTTGATGACGGGCTCACCCTGTCCCCCCATGATGACGGCATGAAACTTGAGCGAAACATGCTTTCCCGGAACAACCGGATCGATGAGAAAGTTTTGTATATTCGGGCTCACTGAATTGAGCAGCGATACCGAGCACCCCGAACACGCGGATCCGGCTATATATACCGCTGGGATTTCTAGTACTTTCTTGGACACTGTTTCCCTCCTTGTTGAATGATGAAATAGGCAAGTAAACTTTCAATCGTAAAATTTTAAACCGACACGTGTCGCATGGTTTTCACCATAAACCCGTGAACAAAGGGCGTATCTATCCCTTCCCGTTCTTTCCCCTGAGCGGGAAAGACCTGACAAAATGAATTATTGATTTAAAGGCAGGTTACCTTCACCGTATCCTGCTACACTTTCCGTAGTATCTCCCGTTAAAACCTGCGATCGTTTAGGTTTGCCCGCAGCGGCACCATCACTTCAGCGGGTATCAACCGTCTCCACAAATAACGAAAAATGCTGAAAAGTACGTTACTATACCCGTTTGCTATTTATTTGTCAAGCAGTTTTAAAAAAGTTGACGGCGGCTCAGCCCCGGATTCTGAGAAAACGCAACTGCCGGCTCAGATATGAAAAGAGAATCCGGTACACATCGAAAGCATCTTTTACCGAAGCCTGAAAGAAACCGTACAGATCAATCTTCCTGAACATGAGGAAGAAAATAATCGAGAGAACGATGAGAGACCAGGTGAAAACAAGCACGAGCGAACCGGCATAACCGTAGCGGGTCAAATCCGGCTGGTCGAGTTGCAGGTAGTGTATGGTTGCCACGATATGGAAGGAAAGAGTCACCCCGAACAGAAAATACATGGCGGCAGTAAAGAGGGGATGAGAGACCGCTTTAGACGAGATGCTGTAAACCACGATCAAAAACAGGGTATAGAGAGGAAGAGAATAGGGAGCGAGGGCAATCACGATATTGACGCGTTCGGTCTTGACATAGGCGTTGGAGCGTTTCAGCGAGATCTTTTTGATTCGCACACCGCTCATGAGGGCGAAAAGTACATGTGATATTTCATGCTCGAGGATGTAGCTTTTTACAGGCGCTCCGAATATGAAGAAAAAGAGGATGAAAAATCCGAAACCTCCCATCGCCCAGTACATCTTACCCGTTACGGATGCATAAGCCCTGAACATACCCGGAAAGTGGACAACCAGTGAAACGGAAAAGGGAAGGACGAGGAGTGCGAATAACAGGATGAAGGCCTTTAAAAGGCCGCGTCCCTTCTTATCTGATTTTCGGCTCACTTTTGTGTATTCGATATCTTCTGAAGCATCATATTTGCGAGTTTCTTTGCTGCGGGGTCCTGGTACTCGTTTACAACCTTGCGGAAATAAAAACCGGCTTTATCGTAATCCTTCTTCATCCAGTGACAAAACCCGATCTCATAATGAGCCCAGACCATGGCATTCACGTTATCGGGATAATTGTCGATTATCGCCTGATATGCGTCGACCGCGTTCAGGTATCTATCCTCGTCGAATTCCTTCTGGGCGATCTTTTCGTAGTCCGTGATGCTGAACGGTTCACCTGATTCCGTGTAGAGCGCGGGTTTCTTCGTGGCGCAGGAAGTCGCAGAAATCAGCAGGATGGTAAACAGAACGGTAAAAAGAAGAAAAACTTTATGTTTTCTCAGGGACAGTGCCATAAGGGTCTCCTTGATGCCCGTTTCACGGACTTATCACTGCAGCGAGTCAATGGTATTTCCGGGCTTATCCCGCTTTTCGGATAGATAGGAGTATATCTCGTCTTTTACGGGCAACGTTTTCTTCAAATCCTTGATATATGCGTCTTCCTCGCCCATGGGATCGTAAAAGAAACAGCCCGTTGCGGTCCTCCTGAGAAGGGAAAAATACTTGTATACCTTCTCCTCGCCGGACCGCTTCTTCCACTGCCCCATACTGCAGCGAACCCGGAGAACATAGGTCTGAGCACCCTCGATCAATTGTTTGAAGACCATACAGTGCGAGCAGTTGGCGCAGTATATTTTTTTCTGTTCGCCGCGGTCGGTATTTTTCGAGATGTTTTTCATAAGAACTCCAAATGGTATATAATAAGGTAAAGGTCGAATTTCAAGAAATTTAGGCAGCGCGGAGCTTTAAACATGTAAGGCGAGCGGGCGGCAGGCGCCGGTTTAAAGTCATATTTTGCGCTTGACCGGCCCGGCGTTTTCCGGTAACTTATCGATCGGGCACACGGGGATGTAGCTCAGTTGGGAGAGCACTTGAATGGCATTCAAGGGGTCAGGGGTTCGAAT
>CAYWUT010000073.1:0-16949 GCA_964460545.1 uncultured Spirochaetota bacterium | reverse complement strand
ATCTTCTATAACGTGTTCAACAGCGATAATATTCATCACTATGCCGGATCAGGAGGCGGTGACGCGAATACTTTGGTTAACCTGAATGGTGCATTCGGAGCTGCAATATGTGAACCCGACCCCGGGGGCAACAACGAGGACACGAACGCACCCTCAGGCGGGATATTCACGAACTGGGCGGGCGGCGACTACACCATTACGCCGAGGCCCTACCCGTGGGTTACAGACCTGGGCTACGACGGCGGCCTCATGGCTTTCGGCTCCGATCCCGTCTTCCTCTATAATGAGGAGGGGGCCGGTTTGGACCGGGAAAAAGAGGCCAGACCCGCCCTGCACTGGCAGTACGACCTCGGGGCGGACGAGCTCTACTGATATACGGATAAATAAATGATAGAGACCGAGATAAAGATACCGGTCCGGGACCTCGGGGAGCTCAGTAAAAGGCTCCGTGGTCTCGGCGCTGACAGAACGGCCCGCGGTTTCGAGGACAATGTCGTATTCGACGACGAGGCGGGCTCCCTTGCCAAAAACGGCAGGCTGCTCAGGCTCAGAAAGAGCGAAAAAATCACCATAACCTTTAAAAAACCGGTGAGCAGGGAAACGTTCAAGGTCATGGAGGAGCACGAGATCGAGGTCTCCGACTTCGAGGAGGCGCTCAAGATACTCGAGGGGCTCGGTTACAGAAGGGCCTTCAGGTACCAGAAGAACAGGGAGGTCTGGAAGCTGAAGGACCTCGAGGTAATGCTCGACGAAACTCCGATAGGCGACATCATTGAACTTGAGGGTGAAAAGAGCGCTATCGAGGAAGGGGCACGGATGCTCGGTCTGAACCTCGAGAACGGCAACTCGAAGAACTACCGGGAGCTCTACCTGGATTACTGCAGCGCGCGGAACATACCTCCCGCCGACATGGTGTTCGAATAAAGCGACACCGCGCACACATGATGACACATGGTTGGGGGTATTACGGGAGCTTATCCGGCCACTGGATAGAGCCGCAGGAATTGCAGAACCTGCTCTTTCGGAGCCGCGCCGATAAGCCGGTCGACTTCCTTTCCGTCTCTGAACAGTATGAGTGTGGGTATTCCCTGTATCTTGTACTTCAGGGAGAGGCCGGGGTTGTCGTCGGAGTTGATCTTCACCACCTTGACGCGCCCGCTGTATTCTCGTGCAATCTCCTCGAGCACGGGCCCCATCATCCTGCAGGGACCGCACCAGGGGGCCCAGAAGTCAACAACCGTGGGAAGGGTTTCCTCCATGACTTCCTTTCCCATATCGACCTCGGAAATGCTCACCGCTCCGTCCGGATAGGAAAGCGTTTCACCGCATTTACCGCATTTGGGATTGGAGGACAGCTTGCTGATCAGCACCCTGTTTTTAGCGCCGCATTTACTGCAACGTAGAATGGTTTCGCCGTTCATGTACCCGTCTCATCGCGTGATGTAAGGCTAAGGTACCATCTTTTTTACGCGTCGAATAGTTCTTTATTACGTATGCCAAACCGGCGAGCACCGACTATTAAGAGTAAATTGACACCCCCGGATGAAGATTATATATTTGAGTAAAAATCGATGGTCACCGCATGCTACAGAAATTTTCCCGTACAATCGTACGTTTCCGCATACCCATAATCGTATCGGTCATTGCGCTCACCCTTTTCTTTCTGTACTTCGCGGGAAAGGTGAGGCTCTCCTCCGACCTCATGGGTCTCGCTCCTAAAAACAACCCGCAGCTGATCGCGCTCAATCGAACGCTGGAGAAGTTCGGGTCATCGACCTTTGTCATGATAAGCGTCAAATCCGACGACGTTTATTCCATATCCACCCTTACGAAGATAAAGAACATATCCGACAGCGTGCGGGAGCTTCCCGAGGTGGAGGAGGTGATCGATCCGCTCAATGCCACGGTTTTCAAGTACATCTTCGGCATGGTGGTGGTAAAACAGTCCTTCCCGGGCGGTAAGATACCGCAGTCGCGCGAGAAGATCGAGAGGCTCAAGCAGGAGATGCTCTCAGAGCCCATACTGAAAAACGTCATTGTATCCGAAAACGGAGAAGCACTCGCCATTTACATGAAGCTGAGAAACGACATGTCCCACGAGCACGTCAGGGACAAGCTCCTTGATATCGTCGATCCCTTCAGGGGGCCCGAGGAGTTCTATATCTCGGGCGGCCCGATCATCGAGAGCTGGGTCAAGGATTACCTGAGCAGGGACATAATCCGGCTCGCCCTTCCCATCATCGCGCTCGTAATCGTCGTCCTGTTCATCAACTTCAAATCCGCCCGGGGCGTGATCCTTTCCCTCACCATCATGATCACCTCCATCATATGGACGCTGGGGCTCATGGGGCTGTTCGGTAAAACCATAAACATGGTGGGCGTCATGCTGCCGACCCTCATTCTCGTCATATCCTCCTCGTATTCCATACACTTCCTCAACCAGTACTACCGGGATATATTCACGGACACCCACAGGAAGAGGAACGTCGAGCGTTCCATAAGGAACATTGGCAGGACCATATTACTGGCCGCGCTGACCACGATCGCCGGTTTCGCCGCACTGACCATAAACCGGATCAAGCCCATGCGCGAGCTCGGTATTTTCGTTCTCATCGGCGTATTTGTCTCCATGCTGCTGAGCCTCACCTTTCTGCCGAGCCTCCTATGCATACTGAAAAGACCGAAACAGAAAACCTACGCCGTCTCATCAAAAAGCCGCATGACGGGTTTCTTCAACGGTCTCAGCGACCGGATCTTCCATCGATGGCGTTTCATACTCATCATAGCGGTAGGGATCGGGGTCTGGGCCGCGGTCGGAATACCGGGTATTGAGGTCGATACGAGCTGGCAGAGATTCTTCAAAAAAAACTCGGACATTCTCCGGAGCCAGCGGTTCATCAAATCCAACTTCGCGGGCGTCTCCTCTATAAATATCAGTTTCTCGTTGAAAGAAACGGCGGACGAAGCAGGGGGATTCGATTTCAGGTCACTGGAAGCGCTCGAGTACATAGACACCGTGGAACAGTGGATTCGAAACCAGGACGTGCTCGGTCCCACGCAGTCGCTCGCGGGTTACGTCAAGCGTGCAAACCAGCTCATAAACGGCAACAACCCGGAATCCTATATCCTGCCCTCCAGCAACGCGGAGCTTCTCCAGATCTTTCTCATGTTCAAGATGTCGAAGCTCACGGAGAGCCTGAGCAACGTGGTCACCGGTGATTTTCGCAACGCGAACATCGTCGTAAGGACCACCGGGGTGAAGAACCAGACCGTGACACTGCCGGAGTTCAGGGAGTTTCTCGGCAACTTCTACGATTTCCTGGAATCCAATCAGCACGACAGAATCACGGCCACCATATCGGGCATAGACCTCATCTACGTCTCGCTCATAGACTACCTCGTACGGTCCCAGCTCGTCAGCATCGCAATCTCCGTCATTATCGTTTTCTTCATCATATCGTACACCTTCAGGTCTTTCGTTTTCGGGTTCTACGGCCTTATCCCCATCATATTCGGACTGTGCCTCAATTTCGGGGCCATGAGCTGGTTCAATATTCCACTCGATTTTATCACGTCCATGATTGCGAGCATCGCGGTGGGACTGGGTGTGGACAACAGCATTCATTACCTCATACGGTTCTCGAGGACGAAGCACGGCCTCTCCCTCGATGAACGCGTCAAGACCGCGCTCACCCACTCGGGTATCCCGATTTTCTTCACGTCCTTCACGCTCATAGCCGGTTTCTCCGTCCTCCTCTTCTCGAGCTTCAAACCCATACTCTACTTCGGTCTTCTCATCGCCGTTACCATGTTCGGCTGTTTCATCGGTGTCATTTTCATTCTCCCCGCCTTCATCTACTGGGTGAAACCCAGTGCAATCATCAACGCGCGGGTGAAGTAGGGCTGCAGCCGGGGGCTCGAAAACCGTAGAACGATCGAGGAATAGAGTATCGGAAAGAAGGTACCTGCGGGATAAAAAAACCGGAAAAGTCTGAGGACGTCACCTTGTACTCGGGAAACCCCGGATTTCACCTCAAAGATCCGGCGGCTCTTCGCCCGAATTCACTTCGCCCTGACTCCGGAGCAGGGTATCGAGATGCTCTCGAATGTCATCGTTGTCGGGGGCCATTTTCAGCGCTTTCTTCAGGTAGCCCCTGGCCGTCGACACGTCCCCGAGCTTGAAATAAACCCAGCCCAGGGAATCCAGGTACGCGGGGTTGTCCTTGTCGAGCGATACCGCTTTTTTACACTCCTTCAGGGCTTCGTCGAGATTGAGGTTGGACTCTGCGAATATGTATCCCAGTGAATTGTGGGCGTTCGCGTTCTTAGGGTCGATCTCTACGGCATGATAGAGGTTCATGACCGCCTCTTTGAAATCACCCTGCCTGTCCATAATGTAGCCGATTGCCGCGTAGGCCTGCGCGTTCTCAACACCCTCTTCGAGTACGCGGTGAAAAACGGAGAGCGCCTTTTCATACTCCTCCCGGATGGTATAGATGTAGCCGAGTATCATCTGGGTGTGGAGCTTGTGCAGGTAGGCGAGGTCGGAGTCGAGTATCTTCTCGAACCGTTCCCCGGCAATTGCATACCGCCCCATGCGGGCGTATATGATACCGAGGTAGTAGTGTATTTCCGGATTATCCCCGTCAAGCTCCTCGGCTTCGAGGAAATCCCCGAGAGCGATCTCGATGTCCTGCTCCCCGAGGTGTTTCTTTCCGCTCTTGAGGAGCTGTTCTATCGTTTTCTGCTTCATATCCCGGCGTATTAGGGGGAGTCCAGCTCCCATGCTAGAAGTGTATCGATATAATCGGCCGCCGTAATATCAACATGCAGCGGCGTCACTGAAACCTTTCCGTCATGTACGGCCTTGACGTCCGTACCCTCATCGAGGACGTCGTAATCGTGGGCCCCGTCAATCCAGTAATACCTGTTGTTCTTCGGGTCCCTTCGCTCGATGAGCTTGTCCTTGTAGCAGCGCTTCCCGAGCCTCGTCACGGAAACGCCCTTCACATCCCCTACTTTGAGATTCGGTACATTCAGATTAATTATTATACTCCTGTCGTGTGAAAATGTCTCGATTTTATTCAGCACCTTGTGGGCGAAATGAGCCGCGGTCTCGTAGTATATCGTTTCACCCTCGTTGTCGATGGAAACCGCTATCGAGGGGATGCCGAAAGAGGCCGCGTGTATTGCGGCTGAAACCGTTCCCGAGTAGAAGACGTCGGTACCGAGGTTGAGACCGATGTTGACGCCCGTCAGAACACAGTCGACGTGGTTCTCAACGAGCCCTAAAAGCGCGACGTGCACCGCGTCAACGGGCGTGCCGTCGAGCGCATAGACGCTCCCCTCTTCCACGACCTTGAGGCGAATGGGATCGTGGAGTGATATGGAATGGCTCGTCGCGCTCCGTTCCCGGTCCGGTGCTACCATGAAGACGCGGTAATCCCGTTCGAAATGCTCTTTCAGCGCCCACAACCCCGGGCTCTGAACACCGTCGTCGTTGGAAATAAGGAGATTTTTCATGGTTTCGTGTTTCCGCTTCTCCGGGAAAATAAATCAGATGTTCGGGGTTTCCAGATCCCCGAGCATTTTATCGAAGGAGAAATCAACCTCCTGGAAATTCTTCCTGAACTTGTTTACCTCCGTCCGGACCTCCTTGCCCTCCACTATGCACTCGCGAATGAGCGCCGCTACCCGCTCCATGTCGTTTTCCTTCATACCCATGCGGGTCATCTCCTGCACGCCTATTCTGACTCCGTCCGGGTTGGTCACGTTTCGCAGGGCCTCATAGGGCAGAATATTCATATTGAGAATGACATCGTTCTCCTTGAGCAGGTTCGCGACCATCTTTCCGCCTCCGTGCTCCCGCACGTTGACCGCTATCTGATGGGACTCGGTAAAACCGTGCTCCTCAGCGAGAACATCGAATCCCTCCTTCTTCATGGCCCGCCCGAGCGCTTTCGCGTTCTTGACCACCTGCACGCCGTAGGGCTTGCCGAAACTGATCATTTCCTGCGTCGCGACCGCGAGCCCGACGAGGGTATCGAGATGATGATTGCTCGACGATCCCGGGAAAGCGCCCTTGTCCACCTTCTGCCACTCACCCTGCCCCATATTGCTGAGAATGATACCGCGCTGTGTGCCGAAATAAGTCTTGTGCGTGGAGCCCGTGACGATGAAGGCCCCCTCGCCGAGCGGGTCCTGGAACCTGCCTCCGGCTATGAGCCCGAGTACATGGGCCGCGTCGTACACGATCGTTACCTTGTACTCCCGGCATATGTCGAGGAATGCTTCCACGGGCTCCGGAAAGAGGAAGAGGCTCTTTCCAAATATGAGCATACGGGGCCTGCACACGTGAATGAGGTCTTTCGCCTTCTGAACATCGATATGAAAACCGTCGGCTGAGAGGGGAAAATCGATGACATTTCTCGTGAACTTTCCGACCGAGCCGGCGAGATGATGGCTGATATGCCCGCCGCCCGGCGTGGAATTCACCATGACGATGTCGCCCTGACTGATAAAGGATGAAAATACCGCCTCGTTCGCGTTGGTGCCGCTTATGGGTCTCACGTCGGCGTGCGCGCAGCGGAAGAGAGTCTGGATGTCGTTTCTCAAGTCGCTTTCGATCTTGTCGATGAACTCCGTTCCCTGGTAGTACCGCTCCCCCGGATGTCCCTCCGCGTAACGGTGCACGAAATCCGAGCCCGAGAGCTTTCGTACCGTTTTTGAGAGCACATTCTCGCTGGCAATGAGATTGATCGTGCCCATTCTCCACTCGTTCTGCCGTCTCACGTAATCGTAGATATTCTTCACGTACTTTTCGAGCATGTCGGCACATCCTGTAGACAAGATAAGAAAAGCACCCCGTAATCCGGGGTGCTCAAAAGATACTATCATATTGAACCGCCTGCAAACAATTACCGCCCGCGGTCCAATTATGGGGACAGGTACCTTAATTAAACAGTCGGATAATTAAATATTTAATCCTCATGATTTCTTATTACTCAGGGACATGAGGTACTTAAATAAATAACATGTCCCTTTAATTCCCCTTAATGCTATTCCTCGATGGATACGCTCATGCTCGCATCCGGCGGAGCGGTGTCGATTGAGAAGCTCAGCTCCACGGGCGAAGATTCATTGCCCGTATTGTCGACCGCCTTCGCCTTTATGGTGTGAAAGCCCGAATACTGGATACGGAAAGGGGCTGAATAGGCGACATAGTCGCTTCCATCGAGAGAGAGATAGATGATTCTCGTGCCGGATATCTCGTCGGACGCGCTGATAATGAATTCGTTTTCCCGGTTCGTGTAGTTGTTACCCCCGGAAACGACCATGGGCTCACGCGTCCTCACCCGAACGGTCGGCGGGGTGTTGTCGACATACCCCTGCATCTTGAAGGTAGGAGTCCTGTTTCCCACATTGTCGACCGCGTACAATTCCACCGTGTGGCTTCCCTCGCTGCTGATAAACACCGGCTCCCGGTATTCAGTGAATCCCGCGTTATCGATGTTCACATACACCGCGTCGACCCCGGAGAGCTTGTCCTCAGCCCAGAGCACCACGGCGCTTGAACCCGTTATGTAATAGGTCCCGTCCTCCATGTAAAAGGGACCGTCCACGGACGCCAGCCCCTCGGGCGGGGTGCCGTCAACGATAACGGGGTAAATCTTTTCGGTGCTGATATTGTTCGTCTTGTCAATAGCCCTGAACACGATGATGTGCCTGCCCTCCGTTGAAATGTTCAGCGGACCGTCATACTCCCTGAGCGCCGAACCGTCAATACTGTACTGAACTTCCATGAGAGACGATCCATCATCGTCCGCCGTAAGAACGAATGCGGCGTTGGGCGGAACGAAATCGATATTGCCGTCGTTGTATATCCTGTACTCATCCCCGAAAGCAATAAATGTGGAAAATAAAAAGATCACAGTACTTAAAACGATTATATGCCGTTTCATCCCCAATACTCCCTCGAGTTTTTACACAGTTTACTCCATACCGTTTGAATGTCAATAAAAAACGACGTGTTATCCAAACAGGTTGTCATACCTTTACCCGTTTATTAATATAACACTTACCCGAAACGGAGGTTCTCTATGGGAATGACCATGACGGAAAAGATACTCGCGGCTCACTGCGACCGCGATAAAATTTCCCCCGGCGAACTGATCGAAGCATCCGTCGATATGGCGCTTGCCAACGATATAACGGCGCCCATTGCAATCAGCGAGTTCAAGAAACTCGGTATCGACCATGTCTGGGACACGGGGAGAATAGCGCTTGTCCCGGACCATTTCACGCCCAACAGGGACATCAAGTCGGCCGAACAGGCGCGGTTCGTACGCGAGTTCGCAACTTCCATGTCCATCGTCAACTACTTCGAAATCGGGGAAATGGGTATCGAGCACGCGCTCCTTCCCGAAAAGGGACTCGTACTCCCCGGAGATGTCGTTGTGGGCGCGGATTCGCACACCTGTACGTACGGAGCCCTCGGCGCGTTCTCAACGGGCGTGGGCAGTACGGACCTCGCCTGTGCCATGGCAACGGGAACCGCATGGTTCAAGGTACCCGAATCCATGCGTTTCGTACTCGAGGGGAAACCGTCGAAATGGGTCATGGGAAAGGACGTCATACTGAAAATAATCGGCGATATCGGGGTCGACGGCGCCCGCTATAAATCCATGGAATTCACGGGGGGCGGCATAGCCGAGCTCTCCATTGACAACCGTTTTACCATCGCGAATATGGCCATTGAAGCCGGGGCCAAGAACGGTATATTTCCCGTTGACGAAAAGACGGTCGCGTACGTGGAGGAAAGCTCCAAAGAGAAACGGCGCGAGCCGGGCTACACCGTGTACGAGCCGGACAACGACGCCCGTTATTCGGCGGTAATAGAGTACCGGCTGGACGATATCGAGCCGCAGGTCGCTCTTCCGCACCTTCCCGAAAACACGGTAAACATATCCGATATAGAAGATATAACCATCGACCAGGTCGTGATCGGGTCCTGTACCAACGGGAGGATCGAGGACATCCGGACCGCGGCCCGGATACTCGAGGGAAAAAAGGTACGAAAGGGAATCAGACTGCTCGTCTTTCCGGCCACGCAGAAGATATACCTGCAGGCCCTCCGCGAAGGTTTGATTGAAATTTTTATCGAAGCGGGAGGAGCGGTGTCCACGCCCACATGCGGTCCCTGCCTCGGAGGACACATGGGCATACTTGCGCGGGGCGAGCGCGCCGTCTCAACCACGAACAGGAATTTCATCGGCAGGATGGGTCACAAGGAGAGCGAGGTATACCTCGCCTCGCCGGCCGTTGCCGCGGCGTCAGCGGTGGCCGGCAAAATCGCGTCACCCGATTCCGTAATGGACTGAAACCGTGCCGCTTTCATACACGGATATCCGGGAACGTTTAACGGACTTGCATCGTACTGCCGGCACGGGTTATATAAACGGCGCCGTCGCCGGAACCAGGAGGACTCTTCATGGCTGAGAAAGATTTCGTTTTCAAGGGAAAGGCCCACCTTTTCGGCGACAACGTGGATACGGACTGTATCATCCCGGCGCGCTACCTCGATACGGTCGATCCCGACGAGCTCGCGTCGCACTGCATGGAAGACCTCGACCAGGACTTTCTGAAAAAACTCAGCAGGGGCGATATCGTCGTTGCCGGAGAAAACTTCGGATGCGGCTCTTCGCGCGAGCACGCTCCCCTGGCGATCAAGGCGAGCGGCGTCTCGTGCGTAATCGCCTCTTCATTCGCCAGGATATTTTTCAGAAACGCGATAAATATCGGGCTCCCCATTCTCGAGGTGGAGGATGCCCCGAAGCATATCAAATCCGGCGACACGGTCGAGGTTGATCTCGGCACCGGAATCGTGATAAACGAAACATCGGGTTCCCGGTTCACGGCCGCTCCTTTCCCCCCCTTCATGCAGGATATCATCAACGCGGGCGGGCTTATCAACCGCGTGAAACGGAAATTGAGCGGCTGACCGTGCGGCCAGCCGGGCGATTGCCCTATCGGTCAAAGCGATTGATCTTACGATCAATCGGGATAATTACACAACGGGAGGCGTTATGCGTACGTATAAAATTGCGGTTATTCCCGGCGACGGGACCGGCCCGGAGGTCGTGCGGGAAGGCATAAAGGCTCTGAAGAGGGTCGGAGAGGTCTTCGCTATTGATTTCGAGTTCGAGGAATTCGACTTCGGAGGCGAAAGGTACCTCAAAACGGGAGACATCCTGTCGGACCGCGATATCGAGAACCTGAGGTCCTTTCATGCCATATATCTCGGCGCGATCGGCCACCCCGATGTCAAACCGGGAATCCTCGAAAAGGGCATTCTCCTGAAGCTCCGCTTCTCCCTCGACCAGTACATCAACCTGCGTCCCATCAAGCTCTACCCCAATGTAGAGACGCCGCTCGCCGGAAAGACCCCGGAGGACATCGATTTCGTCGTGGTGCGCGAGAATACCGAGGGGCTCTACACGGGCTCGGGCGGATTCCTGAAAAAGGGAACGCCGGACGAGGTCGCCATACAGGAGATGATCAACACGAGAAAGGGCGTCGAGCGCTGCATCCGGTACGGGTTCGAATACGCGCGTAAGCGGAAAAGAAAAAAGCTCACGCTCTGCGCGAAGACGAACGTTCTCACCTATGCCCACGATCTCTGGAACCGCGCTTTCGAGGAGGTGGCCGCCGAGTACGAGGACGTTGCGGCGGACTACGCCCACGTGGACGCCATTACCATGTGGATGGTCAAGAACCCGGAGTGGTTCGACGTCATTGTAACGACCAATATGTTCGGCGACATCATAACCGACCTCGGCGCCATGATACAGGGCGGCATGGGAATCGCGGCCGGGGGAAATATCAATCCGGAAGGGGTCTCCATGTTCGAACCCATAGGCGGTTCGGCACCGAAATACACGGGAAAGAACATGATAAATCCCGTTGCCGCAGTTTCAGCCGCACAGATGATGCTCGACTTTCTCCAGGAGGAAGAGGCCTCACGCGCGCTCGAAAAGGCAATCGTGTCGACCCTCGGAAAGCTGAAAAGCATGTCCGCAGGACGTATGGGCTATACCACATCCGAGGTCGGCGATCTTATCGCCGAAGCCGTAAGATAAATAATCCCGAACACGGAAAAATGACGTATATTTATCATATAATAATACCAGCTTATATTAAGGGGGGTTGCCGTGCCTGATATTTTCGAAAACCTCTACAAGGCGAGCAAAGGGCTCACGAGACTGAAAAAAGAAGATATCGAGAACGTCTTCAACGAGCTCAAGAACCGCGGTGAAGTCGAGGAAAAAGACAAGGACCTGTTCATTTCGAAGCTTATAGACAGCGTCGAGGAAACGGGAAAGAAGGTAAAAAACAAGATCAAGAAGTCGCTCAATCCGAACCTCGACAAACTGGAACAGATGAATGAGAAAATCGACGCGCTCATGAAGGAAGTGGAAAAGCTCAAGGGGAAAAAGGAGGGCTAGGAGGTCAGCATAATCCGTCCCTCTTCATACTCCCGAACCAGGCTTCGAAAGGCGCAGCGTTGAATCACGACAAGCAGCACCATCACTCCGTTCAACCCGATTATTACCGGAAAAATGAAAACGACCCTGTTGAGAAACCCGAAGAGGATAAAAAGTGAAAGATGCATGGTATCGCCGATGAAGGACCAGCCCTTCACCACCGATTTCATCCTGTTATAATAGATTTCCCTCATCCCCGGGTCGAACCTCTCCGGATGCACAAATATATCCGAGATCTCCTCAGCTTCCGGAGGATACCCGATGGACACGACGAAATGTTCCAGCTTGTAGAAGAGGTAGTAGAGCTTCGCCGATACAAACGGAATTAGGCCCTCACCCTCATCGCGGGAACGGGACACCCTCTGTTTCAGGGCTTCAACCGATTCGAGCCTGTCGGAGTAATCCGGTTTCGTCGCGCTTATAAAGAAGTTTTTAAAATGGTCAAATACCATGATGTGGAGATACATCGAAAGCTGTGCGAGCACGGCAAGAAAGAAAGGGAAGCTATTCCCGGATTGACGAAAGAGTGCCAGGGCGGTGCAGTAAAAAATTGAGAAATGCGTGGCCATATCGGCGAGGCCGTCGAGGGTTTTGCCGAATTCCGAGCTTGACCCCGTGAGACGCGCGAGCTGGCCGTCGGCGCAGTCGAAGATAATCATCATTTCGAGAAGCAGTCCGCCGATTATGAGCGAATTTCCGCTCCCCCGGGCGAAGAAATATCCGGAAGAGACTCCGAAAATCAATGAAAAAAGAGTGACAAAGTTGGGGCTCCGCTTAAGCCTGTAAAAACATTTCACCACGAGGAAGGCCGCCGGGCGGTTCAGGACCTGGTTAATGATCTCCTCGGTTTCCGGCGGTTTGAGCATGGACCTGTACTCACGGGCCCACGTTTCTCTCAGGCGCCGGAATGCTCTTTCTCTCATTGTATGTGTATACCCGCCCCGATCGGTGGACGGAGATTAACTCCGTCCACGTTTATAACCGAGAATATAGCGGGATGCATGGAAAGTCAACCTTTAGAGGAGGAAACGCATGGCCGGCCGGGATTTGATAAGCTTTAACATAGAGGAATCGGATCTCGAACAGACTCTGTACTATACACGGGACACGGTAAAATTCGCGTTCATGCCCCTCGTGGATCATATACTGGGGGCCCGCCCCTTGTCCGAAAACCGGCCCATTCGTATCGGGCTCGCGGGTCCCCCCGGAAGCGGAAAGAGCTCCATCGCTTCGACCCTGCGCCTGCTCCTCGAGGAGAAGTGCGCCTCCACACTCGTGCTGCCCCTTGACGGTTTTCATAAAACGAACAGCACGCTCATGTCCTCGACTGTCGAGCGGGGAGGCCGTCTCTTCACCCTCTACGAGCTGAAAGGATCGAGCGCGTCATACGATACGGACGCGTTCATGAAAACCGTGAGCGGGATGAGAAACGGAAAAAACTTCTCATGGCCGGTCTATTCCAGGACGCTCCACGAACCCGTACAGGATGCCATCAAACCCTCCGGAGAGGAGGCGGTGTACATAGTGGAAGGAAACTACCTCCTGCTCGATAAATCGCCGTGGAACGGCCTGCACGATTTTTTCGATGTGCGTATCTTTATCATGTCAAACGCGAGGACATTGAAAAGAGGGCTTATAAGAAGAAAAATGCGGGGCGGATACGACGCGAAAGAAACGAAAATCCACTACCGCAGGTGTGACAGGGAGAACATCAGGGAAGTCCTCCGTTTCTCGAAAATTTACGATTTCAGTCTCTATCGAAAGAGACCGTTCCGGTACGATCTTGCAGGCCCGCTCCATTCCTGAAAAGGCGGAGGATCTCAGGGTTCCAGCTCATCTTGACCTATCCGTAAAGCGCCCATCCGCACTATCCTCCACCGGTCTCCCGATATGTCGACGATGGTTGACGCGGACGCTGTTGCGCGAATCGTCCCGCAGACAATGATATGCACATGTTTATCAAAGGTCTGAAAGAGCTCCCCACACTCGAGTATGTCCTCTTCACCGCTCAGATTGGCACTCGGAGCGACCAGGGGTTCACCCGCGGTCAGCTCGAATATCTTTTCCAGGAATTCGCTGTCCGGACGGCGGACCGCTACGGTTCCGCCCTCCAGGCCGCGGAAAACAAGGGTGAGCGGGCCGGGCCAGTACTTTCGCAGTGAAACGGGCAGTTCCTGTTCGGTGTACTTTTTCAGGGATTCCGTGTCGCCGATAAGCCTGATAAAGGGCTTGTTCCGGGGCCTGTGCTTGATCTCGAACACGCGGCGCACCGCATCACGGCAGCGGTCGAGGGCCACGATACCGTAGAGGGTATCGGTGGGAATGATGCAGACGTTTCCCGCGAGCAGGGACCGGCTCACCCTTTCGGCGATCCGATCCAGGTTTTCCCCGCTCACCCGCAGCAGCACGGTTTTTTTACAGTTCCGCACCCGGCCCTCCGCGCAACACGAGGCGGCTTCAAAGCGCCAGCATTCTCTCTATCGCCTTGCGCGCGCTCGTCGCAATATCGTTCCCGACCGTTACCTCATCGGACAGGTTTCCCGCATCTATTCTTTGAAGAACCCCGAGCAGGTCCCGCCTGGTGTTTTTCGACATATCCTCACAGACCGTCCTGAGAAGGGGAGCAACGAACTTATCGGGATTGGATTGAGCGAGCCGCTCAACCATCCGATACTCGGTCCCGATGACCCATTCGCTCCCCTTGCCGGATTCCTCAACGAGCTTTTTTATCCTTGCCGTGGAGCCGCTCATACCCGCCAGGGCCGCGACCTCGGGGTCCGATTCGGGATGCACGATGATCCTCGCGTTCTTTTTCCTCTTTCTCCATTCCTCGACGTGGGAGGGTTTGAAAACGGTGTGCACGGCGCAGTGCCCGTTCCAGAGAACGACACGCTTTCCCCGTATTCCCTCTTCATCACCTCCCGAAATCCAGGTCTCCTTCCCGAGACCGAGCGCGACCGCGGTATTGATGCCGAGATTGCGGTCCGGCATGAAAAAAACGCGGAATCCCTTTTTTAAAACGGTCTCGAATACGAGACCCGCGTTGCTGGAGGTACACACGTAGCCGTCCCTTTCTCCGCAGAAGGCCTTGATATCCGTATTCGAGTTCGCGTAGGTAACGGGAATATACTCGTCGGGATGGAACCGCTGGAGCCTGTCCCAGAGCTTCCGCACGCCCTCGAGGTTCGCGTAATCGGCGAGCGGACACCCCGCATCACTGTTCGGAACGAGCACGTGCTGGCCCGGCCGTGCCAGCACCCGGGCGATCTCCGCCATAAATGAAACGCCGCAGAAGACAATGAACCGGGCGTCCGTCCCGGCCGCGACCCTGGAAAGCTCGAGCGAGTCGCCCGTTCGGTCCGCGAACTGCACGATCTCGTTCCTCTGGTAATGGTGAACGGGGATGATGAGGGTATCGCCCAGTTTCTCACGAAACGAGCGTATTAAATCATCGACCTCATCATCGGTCAGCGCATCGATATCTTGCATTCACTCCTCCGGCCCGAAAAATGAAACGTCCTTTCCGCATCGTCATAGCGGCACTATTGGTTACATATATAATCGAGGGAAGATCAGAGCAGAAGGGAGAAATCCGCGTGCGGGGCCGCATAGGTTATCGATCCCGCGGATACGAAATCCAGGGACAGACCACGGAGCCTTCGAATGCGCCGGCGGTCGAGATTGCCGGAAACCTCGACTTCCACGCCGCCTGAAACGATTTCCAGTGCCCTCTTTATATCGTGTTTCCGCATATTGTCGAGCATGATCCTGTCGACCCCTGCCTCGAGCGCCTGCCTGACTTCCCCGATATTTCTCGTTTCAACCTCGATTCTGTATTTGGAGCCATGCGCGGCCCTCACCTTTTTCACCGCCTCGGGCAGAGAACCCGCCCGGTCTATATGATTGTCCTTGATGAGGACCATGTCGTAGAGCCCCATTCGATGATTCGTTCCTCCCCCGTGCCTGACCGCCGCTTTTTCAAGCAGGCGCATGCCGGGCATTGTCTTCCTCGTATCGAGAATCCTGAGCGAGCTTCCGCGAAGCATGCGAACGATTTCATCAACGTATGACGCGATTCCCGAGAGGTGGCCGAGAAAGTTCAGGGCGGTCCGCTCGCCCATCAGGATCGAGCTCACGGACCCGCTGAGGGTTGCAACGGTATCTCCCCGTCCGTAGCGATCGCCGTCCTCTATCCGGAAACGGACCGATACCGCGGGGTCCAGGGTCTCGAATACCCTTCGGAAGGGGACCGACCCGGAGAGCACGCCCGATGATTTCGCGAAAACGCGTGCATCCCCGATCTCATCCGAGAAGAGCGGCGCGGTGGTGACGTCCGTAAAGGGGGCCTTCCGCGAGCGCATGAGCACCGAGAAACAGGCGGGAAGATCCGCACACAGGTCCTCGCTGAGCGCCAGCCGGACGATACAGTCAACAGCGTCGTGCTCCGTCACGGTCCGGACCTCTTCATGGTTTTATTCCGCTCCCGTTTGCCTGAACCGGTATGAAGGTCAGGCAGACAGAGTCGAGCCTCAAAGTTCAAAGGGGGAGATTCTATCCCCGAAACGGGTTTCAGCGTCCAGGAGCCGCTCTTTCTGCTCCTTGAGCACCTTGACGACTTCTTCCGGCGCGTCGGGCACGTCCTTCCCGTATATGGCGAGTATCCGCTCAATCTTCCTGAGGTTCTCCGGGATCCTGACGGAAAACTGGACCTTGTAATCCTCCTCGGAATATGTCTTGCCGAGAACCTCCTTAAAAAGCCTCTTCAGATCTTCGTACAGCGGGATGTACCCGGTCGGCGTTTTCAACCCCTCTGCCTCGCCGTTCGTCCTCAGGTCCATCCACTTGAGCCAGACGCGCTTGTCCTCGCGTTCGTTCAGCCACTCGCCCTCGTCGCTCTTGAGAAAATAGTTGACCGAGAATATCTTCGGCGGTTCGGAGAGGCCCCGCCCGAAATCGAGGTTGTTCCTGATATAGGTGCCGATCGTGATGGAGAGAAAGTCCAGGTTCGACATGGGGTTGAACTTTCGCACACCCTCCTGTCCGAGCGTCGCCGCGGTCGTTTCCGATTCCAGCGACGCGCCCTTGGTGATGATACCGTGCTCCCAGTCGAACGACTCCTCGACGGGAACCCAGGTGTCCGAATCCCTTCCCCCGTAAATCATACCCGCTATCCTGACCCCCTCCGGGTTCTCCATTTCCGGGTCCCGGTTCTCCAGAAGCGTCATGCTCAGGGTGAACCGGGCGTTCTTGTGGGATATGTCCACGGCTACGCCGTCCTCGTCCTTCTTGCCCTCCCGCCAGTTGCCCGAGTGGTTAATGCCCTCCGCAGGGGGATTATCGTCCCTGGCTATCCAGTAAACGCCGCCGTCCGCCGTTTTCAGGATATTGGAGGAGATGATCTCTCCC
>CAYWUT010000072.1:0-17093 GCA_964460545.1 uncultured Spirochaetota bacterium | reverse complement strand
TACTGATCGAAGCGTCCCGGCGAAATGGATACGCCGTTGTCATATATCTGGGGAATGATTTGGACGAACCAGAAGGACTGGAGCGCCTCGTGGAAAGTGGAAGCGGGATGCTCGGGTACGCGTTCGCAGATGTCGGCAACCCGCAGGAGCTCATCCCGTCTCTTCGCGTCCTGTTCTTCTGCTGCCAGCTCGCGGGCGATCCGGGCATGCCGGTGCGCGAAGTGTATAACGGAATCACACATGCGGATGCACGCCTCGTAAAAGAGCTTCTTCCTGTAATCCTCGGGGTTCCAGATGCTGAGTCCGGCCATGTACCCGGAGATCTCCTCCTTGATGCCGCCCAATCCCCGGAGCAGGACCTTTTCATAGTCGAGGGCGACATGCCCGAGACCGCCGTCCTCGTGCAGGCCTACGCTGAATACGGTCGCCACAAAACGCTGCAGCCTAATTTCCTCGGTTATATAGGACATGAGCCGGTCGTGGAGGGTCTTCCCCTTCCAGTAGGGATAGATATACTCCCTGAACTCGCGCTTCACCTCATCGGGTACGATGAACCGGTCCTGCGGTCTCGTTTCGAAGGTTTCAAGCTCCTCATTTACCCACTCGACGGCGAATTCGGGAAAGAGCGGCGCGCTTCGCTGGGTGCTCGCCATGTGGCCCACCACGAGCTCGTCACTCAGAATATAGACGCTTATCCCCTTCAGGATTTTATCCAGGGCCTCTGCGCGCTGTACGAGAACGTGCTTGCCCTCGTTATCCCTGTACGCGTCGGTTACAAACCGTGCACGTTCTATGCACACCTGCGGATCGACAGAGATAACGCGCTTTCTCAGCCGCTGGCCCCTCTCGTAGGTATCCATTCCGGGCCTTAACACGTGATCGATATCAAGGGATACCTTCCCGGCATCACGTTTGTGATCAGTGAGAACTGAAGCCATCTCATCCTCCTACTTATCTTTCCCGCCGTCACCGCAAATGTTGTTCATCATGTGTCAACCTTGTCCGGATTTCCGGAAATACGATAGTAACAATACAATAATGCACATCGCGTGTCCGAACAACGATAATGTGAGGGGGTTCTCTCAGCCGCCGACCTTGACGGTGAAGCCGTCCGCCTCGAGCTTCCGTTTCAGCTCCGCGACGTACTCCTCGTCCGGCGTATAGGCTTCGCAGGTGAAATCTCTTCCTATCTTGTAATACTTCGATTCTCCGAGACGATGATAGGGCAGCAGATGCAGCTCACGTACACCCGTCTCCTTCGCAAAACGCGCTGCTTCCAGGACATTGTTTTCATCGTCGTTTATTCCGCCGATAAGCGGAAGCCTGAAAATGAGGTCTTTACCCTTTTCAGCAATGGCGAGGGCGTTTCGAAGTATGAGTTCGTTTGAAACACCCGTATATTTTTTATGCAGCGCGGGATCCATGTGTTTGAGGTCATAGAGAACGAGGTCGCACCCGTCGACGACCTTTTCCACACGCTCCCACGGAGCGTACCCGGTGGTCTCGATCGCGATGTGCAGATACTTCGCCCGAAGCGCTTCCATGAGATTAACGGCAAACCGCCACTGCGCCAGTATCTCCCCGCCCGAGAGCGTCACTCCCCCTCCCGAAGATTCGTAAAAGAGCCTGTCTTTCTCGACTTCATCGAGTACTTCCTCGACGGTCATCGGTTTGCCGATCATCTCGAGCGCTCCCGAGGGACAAACCTCCACGCACCTGCCGCACAGCCTGCATTTGCTCTCGTCAATCCCGTCCGCGCTTCTGGCGCCGTGGGGACAGGCTTCGACACACCGTCCGCAGCCGAGGCATTTTTCGGCATTGAACGTAAGATGTGACTGAAGCTCGAATGACTCCGGATTGCAGCACCAGCCGCATCGAAGCGGGCAACCCTTGAAGAAAACGACCGTTCGTATGCCGGGCCCGTCGTTCAGGCTGTACCGCTGAATATTGAATATCCGGCCGTACTTTTCAGGCGACCGCTCATCGACCGTATCCGTCCTTAATTCCGGTTCTTTCATGAAACCCTTCCATAATGTTACGGGCTGCGCATTGAAGCACAACCTGGTGCGCAGCCCGCATATTCACCCCGTAGTGCTTAAACCGCGCACAGCTTGTAGATCTCTATGATGATGTCCTTCGTGTACTCCGGCAGGTCCCACACTCCGGCAAGCTCGAAGGTGAAATCCGCAATTTTCTCGATATCGGATTCCGGTATGTCAGCGGCGGCAAGGGAGGTGGGGCTCTGGATTTTGTCGAACCAGGCCTTGAGCGCAGCTATACCCTTTTCACCCGTCTTCACGGGATCGTCCCCGCTTATTCCGAACACGTTCTCGGCGAACTGCGCAATCTTTTTGTTGCCCCTGCGGTTCGACCAGGTCATCCATGCGGGAATGACGATGGAAAGCCCGGCACCGTGCGCTATGTCGTACAAGCCGCTCAGCGGATGCTCGAGCAGATGAGCCGGTATCTTGCAGCCACGAACACCGGCAGTCAGAAGGCCGTTCCATGCCAGGGAGGTGGACCACATCAGGGTCGCACGGCCCTGATAGTCGTTCGGGTCCTTCATGATTCGTTCCGTCGCATCCATCACGGTCCTGGCGAGCGCCTCCACAAACCGGTCCTGAATGGGGGCCCAC
This sequence comes from uncultured Spirochaetota bacterium, assembly GCA_964460545.1. Lineage (GTDB taxonomy): Bacteria > Spirochaetota > B62-G9 > B62-G9 > DRHN01 > CAYWUT01. Next base: position 14,457 of record CAYWUT010000072.1, on the reverse strand, counting down.
TCATCATCATGCGTAAAGTAGCCCTCGGTCATATGGGAAAAGCAGTCGACCGCGGCGTAGGCGGTATACTGGAGCGGCACCGAATACGTGACGGTGGGATCCATTATAGATGCCTTTGGACACAGATGGGAGTCGAGAAAACCGTATTTCTGATTCGTCTCGTCGTTCGTGACAACGGTTCCGCCGTTCATCTCCGTACCCGTGGCGGGCACGGTAAGCACGGACAGGACAGGAAGGTTATCTTCTATTGCGAGCTCTCCCGTGTAGAATTTCCACACATCATCGTCTATCACCGCACCCGCAGCTATGGCCTTTGATTCGTCAATCGAACTGCCGCCGCCCACGCCGAGCACGACATCGACCTTCTCTTTTTTTGCCAGCTCGATACCCGCCCGCAGGTGGGAAAGAACGGGGTTCGGTTTCACCCCTCCATGCTCGATTACTTCCAGTCCTGCATTCTGCAGGGACGCCACAACCGTATCGTAAACGCCGATGCGTTTAATACTGCCCTTACCGTAAACCAGCAGGACCTTCTTCCCGTATTTTTTTACCTCTTCGCCGATCTGGGGTATGGTATCCTCCCCGAAGATAATCTTTGTTGGAATCTGCAGTGTAAAACTTTCCATTTTTCTCCTCCTGCCTCATTGATTTTGTAAGCTGCTCGTCTTCACTCGCGTTTATTTGAATATGTCGGTTTTTACCATTTTCCCCCGGACACACTCACGGTTCAGTCGCTTCATCCAGTATTTTTTTTGTCTGCACGGCACCCAACCGGGTACATCCCTGCTCTAAAAAACCCACCGCGGTTTCCCAGGTTCTCACACCGCCCGCAGCCTTGATCCCCATGACATCACCCACTGCCTTTATCATGATATCCACCGCCTCCGGTGTCGCTGGTCCTTCCCCGAAACCGGTAGAGGTTTTTACGAAATCCGCCCCTGCGTCCCGTGCTGTACGCGAGGCCTTGTCTATCTGCTCGGGAGTGAGATAACAGATCTCGAAAATCACCTTGAGGGGAACCCCGTTCGCATGGGCGACTTCAACAACGGCCTCGATATCGTTCTTAACATAATCGTAGTCACCTGAAAGGAACCTGCCGATGTTCATGACCATATCGAGCTCCCGGGCGCCGTCCTCAATTGCCAGCCGTGCCTCCAGCACCTTGACCTCGGTCCTGTTCGCACCGTGGGGAAATCCCACTGTCGTGGCTGCTTTAACGTCGGATCCCTCGAGTTCGCGAGCCGCGAACGCCACGTCCGATGGACGAACGCACACCGTCGCGGTACCGTACTCTTTTCCGATCCTGCACGCCTCTAAAATATCATCATCCCCCAGATAGGGCTTCAGGGCCGAGTGGTCTATTGTTTTTGCGACTTTTGCTTTTGTCCACATGAATACCTCCCGAATGTGTCTCATGGAGAAGGGGATACAGGTCTCTATATAATGTATAAAAAACCCGATGTATTGTTTATTAAAAAAGCTATTAGGAAAAATGACCTGAAAGGGTTATGGTTTAGGAGAAAATAATTTAATATAATGAGGTGAAGGGCGTATCTATGAAGGTTCCCCGGTCGTTATACTGCCGTATTCACGGGTAAATGCCGTATTTTCTTCCACCTGGTCCTTGCCTCTTGGAAACATCCCGACCACGACGGCGTCCTGATCCTTGATATGCTCGAACGCGAATTTGAAGGCCTTTCGCACGTCGGCTGATGAGCCGCAATGCCTGCCGGCTGCCAGAATCTTGAAAGCGAGACAGGGCTTTGCTACCTTACGGATTGTCGCACACATCCTGTCCCGGTCCCCGGAGTCGAAACAGTCCTCTGTAACGATTCCGGTTACAATGGAGCTCTCCCGCCGTCCCGCGGTGCCTTTGTAGACATTGTAAAAACTCGTCATATAAAAATCGACATCCCATCCATTCTCTTCGATGTACTCGATGACCTCCGGAGTATGACTGCCGATACCTGAGAGAATTCCGAGGTCCTTTGCGAACTTCATCACCTCCCGAACTTCCTCTATTCTTCCTTCACGCCAATAATTATCCGTCTCCGTTCCGTGATGATAAAGAGCGATCGCCCCCTGTTTGGCCGCGAGCCGCATACTGGCGTCCATATTCTTCATCTCGCTCGCGGTCTGGCAGATGAATTTCATTTTGCCGCCTTCGTTCCAGTACTCCCTCAGCAGGTGAAATATCCAGCGGTCGGCCCTCCCCTGAAACGTGTTGATTCCGGCTTTCTCACAGCGATGTAAAAGCGCCTTCGCATTCTCCATGGTGAAGTAGCGCTCCATTTCCGCGCTGACCTCGTGTGAGTAATGACTGACGCCCGAAATCGGATTGTTGCCGAGAATGAGGCGTGTAAATTGATGGTTTCCGATCCTGATGCGGGGAAGTTCCATGAAACGAAGTCCTTTCAGCTCTCCTCGCCTGATACTATTTTGACGCTCGCACTCGCCCCGATACGCGTGGCCCCCGATTCTATCATTGTTTTGGCATCATCGTACGTTCTGACTCCCCCGCTCGCCTTGATACCCATACCAGGTCCGACGACCCTCCGCATCAGGGCGATATCGCTCGCGGTGGCACCTCCCTTAGAGAACCCCGTGGACGTCTTGACAAAATCCGCGCCCGCCGTCTTGGCCGTCTGGCAGGCAAGAACCTTCTCGTCGTCGGTGAGCAGGCAGGTTTCGATTATGACCTTGACAACGGTCGTGCTTCTGCTGGCCCGCACCACGGACCTGATGTCCTCTTCCACGGCCTTCAGGTTGCCGGACTTGAGCGCCCCGATATTGATCACCATATCGATCTCACCGGCACCGTTCTCAATGGCATTTCTCGTCTCAAAACCCTTTGTCCTGCTGTCCGTCGCGCCGAGAGGAAAACCTATGACACTTGCCACCTTGACTCCCTTGCCCCTGAGTCTTCTGGCACAGAATTCCACCCAGTAGGGATTGACGCATACCGAGTAAAAATTATACTGGGCGGCTTCATCACAGAGTTGGGCGAACTGGCTTTCCACGGCCTCAGGTTTCAGCAGGGTATGATCGATGTACTGCGCCACGTCCGCGGGAACGTTGACGACGCCAACCGTCGATGATACCGTACTGGCACCCCCGTTGAGTATCGCCTTCACCGCTTCCGGACTGATGGAGATACAGAGATTACAGTTGGTGCACTCGTCACCCGTTCCGGCGCATATCTCGACAGGCGATGAAGATGCGGCTGAGCTTGTAAGCTTGCTCATAACCTCTGCCGTAATTTTGTCTATCAATTCTTTCTGGTCCATGGTCTCTTCCCCGATAGTCTTTACGCTCAAAATATCACGGGCCTTTGTCCGGCCCGATCCTGTTCGTTTTTCAGACGCTCGACACCCGCTCGAGCTCCATGATCTTGTTCACCCTGCTCCAGTGCCTGCCTCCGGCAAAACGCGTTTCCAACCATACCTTCGCCATCTCGCAGATCTCGTCTTTCGTATGGAGAGGCCCTCCGAGGGTGAGCACATTCGCGTTATTGTGCTCCCTGCTGTTCGTTACGGTCTTGATATTGTAGCAGAGGGCGGCCCTGATGCCCTTGATCTTGTTGCACGCCATGCTCGATCCGATACCCGCCCCGTCTATCATGATACCGCGTTCGCATTCGCCGCTCGCGACCTTTCGAGCGACCTTTACCGCAAAATCCGGGTAATCGACGCTGTCCTTGTTCGTTGTCCCGACATCGACCACGTGGTACCCGAGTGTTTCGAGATAAACCTTCAGCGCCTCTTTAAACTCGAATCCGCCGTGATCGGCGCCGACCGCCACGTTCCTGACATTGTCCTTGAGATTGAGTTCCTCGGCGGACGCGCTCCTCGTCGTACCGGCGACTCCGGTGACGACATTCCGGATGATGTTCGTATCGCTCATCAGTTATTCCCCCGGGATAAACCCTGTTTTTTCGTGGAACGTTCCATAGAGACATAGTTCACCGTGACATGGTCAACTACCGCCGCTATCACGCTTCTGACCGGAGCCATCTTGTCATTTATGATAACGCGCGCCGAATTGCCCTCGTCGATGACGAGGACCGTGTCGCCCACTCCGGCCTGGACCGTGTCGATGGCCAGAAAGGTCTTTCCCGCATCCGAACCGTCCGGATTCACGGGCTGGACGATGAGTATCTTGTACCCCTCATAGATTGCGAGTTTCATCGTAGAGACTACGGTACCCCTGACCCTGGCGAGTATCATTTCATTCCTCGAGATCAACGTGATCCACTATTCCCATAATGGTGGCATCAGACGGATTGAACCAGTTCTTAAGCCCAAGCGCCGCCTCGCGGCCGCCTTCATAAAATACAATGTCATCCAGTCCCGCCTGCACGGTATCGCAGGCGATAATGGGCTCCCCCGCATCCTCGAGCTTCTCGTTCAGAGGCTGTACGAGGAGAAGCTTTATACCTTCGAAGGAATCTACCTTCTGCGAACAGACAACGTTTCCGACCACTTTTCCCAGTTTCATCTTTTCACCGCCGTTTCTCTCTCATACGCGTCATAACCGGCGTCCCCGGTTTAGACGATTCTGAAATGCCCGATAAGCGAGCACCGTCTTTCACGCGTGAATGTGCGTGCCCTCGTCATACCCTCTCCCGTGGGACTCGCAACGGTAAAGGAGGTAAAGCCGGCGCCCTGAAACCCGAGGCCGCTGTAATTCGGTCCGTTCTTGACGAACAACGAGCAGTTCATCACCTTTGCCATTCGGGAAAGGTTGTCTATGTTCTTTGAATGCATACTGGCCGTATGCCTGAACCCGTGCTCACACTCTTTCGCGAAGTCTATGGCCGCATCCGCGTTGTCGATACTGACGAGCGGGATAACGGGCATGAGCTGTTCCGTCCACACGAGGGGGTGGTCCTTCCCCACCTCGCAGAAGAGGATCTTCGTGTCCGAAGACAGGGTCAGGCCGATGTCCCGCGCGATGACCGCGGCGTCCTTTCCCACATACTTCTTATTGGGCGCTCCCTCATGGTCCGGTTTTCCGGGATCAGCGATAACGAGATCGGTAATCTTTTCCGTCTGCTCCCTGTTGAGCTCGTAGCCGCCCGCCCGCTTTATAGCCTCCTTCAGCGGGTTCACAATGGAATGAACGGCGACTATGGTTTTTTCACATATACAGATGATGTTGTTGTCGATACCCGCACCGCTCACGATATCCCTGCCCGCCTTGTCGATATCGGCGGTTTCATCCACCACCACAGGGGGATTTCCCGGTCCCGCAGCTATGACCTTCTTTCCGCTCTGCATCGCAACGCGAACAACCGCAGGGCCCCCGGTAACCACGAGGAGACTGATGCCGGGATGCTTCATCATTGCCTGAGCGGATTCGATCGTCGGGTTGCTGATCGAGGCGAGAAGGTTGGAAGGGCCGCCCGCCTCCTCGACCGCCTTGTTGAAGAGTGATATGGTGAAGTTCGACGTTTTCTTTGCAACGGGATGGGGATTGAAAACCACGGCATTGCCGCCCGCCACCATTCCGATACCGTTGCAAATCAGCGTTTCCGTCGGATTCGTGCACGGCGTTATGCATCCGATGACCCCGTAGGGAGCTCGTTCGACGAGTGTAAGCCCGTAATCGTCCGTGTAGGAAACGGGCTCCAGGTCCTCGACACCCGGCGTCTTGAGGGCCGCGAGACGGTTTTTCAGTTTCTTGTCCTCAATTTTTCCAAACGTGGTTTCCTCGACCGCCATGGTGCTCAGCTTGTCATTATTCGCCAGGATGGTCTGTCTGATATTCGATATGATATTCTTCCGCGTTTCGAGCGAAAGCTTCAGGATCTCTTCGTGGGCCTTGCCGGCGGCGGCTATCAAATCGTCCATTTCCGTAAACAGGCCGTGCCCGTTTACCGCTGCGGCCTGAACGGTCCCTGCGGCCGTTTGCTCAGCAGGCTGCGCCGTTACAGGCTTCTCGGAGGAAACGGACCCTCCGTCCGCCGATGAGAGAACATTGGAAACTATCCTCTGGACGATGGCTCGTACATCCTGTTCTTTAATATCCATGGCTCTCTCCTTAACCCGTCCCGGGAACACCCGTCAATCGGCAGGCCGTATTGATTATTGCGCCGAACGATTCCGCTTTAAGACACGCCCCTCCGATCAGTGCGCCGTCGATATCTTCCATCCCCAGCAGTCCTTCGGCATTCTCCGTGTTTACGCTTCCGCCGTATATAATTCGCATTCCGGAAGCGGTTTCCGCTCCGGCGAACCTTTCAACCGTTTCACGAATGAAACGGTGGGCTTCCTCGGCCTGCTCGCACGTCGCGCTCATGCCCGTTCCTATTGCCCACACCGGTTCGTACGCGATGACGACATTCATAAGCAGACGGCCGTCAATTCCCTCGAGTCCGTAGACTATCTGCCCGTTCAGGACCTCGAAAGCACGCCCCTCTCTTCTCTCCTCGAGCGTTTCACCGATACAGAGCACGGGCAGGAGCCCGTGTTCAAGGGATGCCCGGACCTTTCGATTTATAAGGCCGTCGGTTTCCCCGAATATTTTCCGCCGTTCCGAGTGCCCCGCTAAAACATGCGTACATCCGACGCTTTTCAGCATGGGAGGCGAAAGCTCCCCTGTATAGGCGCCCGAGGGCCGGTCGAAAACATTCTGGGCCCCGACCTGCACACCCGATCCGGCGCATACCTGTACGGCCCGTTCCAGGAAAACGGCAGGCGGACAGACGAGCACGTCGACCGGGCCGGATCCTGACGTGTTGTCACGGACCACTGACCGAAGGAGCTCTTCGGCCTCGTCCCTCGTCTTGTTCATCTTCCAGTTTCCGGCAATGAGCAGTTTTCGCATAACTCTACATAAAATACGGTTTAATATCGGGATGGGGACGCGGCAGAACGATGTCCTTGCACAGGAGCCCCTTCCCCTTCACAAAGGCCACGCCGGCCTTCATGGCCGCTTCGACTTCATGGACGCCGCCCACCATCTTTACATAGGATTTACCGCCGAGACCCGTGGACAGACGCACCTCGATGATAATAACATCCGCCGTCTTCGCGGCGATATCGCCCGCCTCGATGCTCGCGATTGTTGAAAAGCACTCGATGACGCCCACCGCGTCCCATATATCGCATTCGACTCCCCCGACGATCGCGGGAATGATATAGTCATGCAGGTGGGGTATGAAAAGCTCGTCTATAAGGTAGCCCTCACCCGCCTCCTTGCCCGCCGTGAGCGAGGCGTCAACGGAAGCCACGTCCCCGGTTATAATAATGAGGAATTTACCCGGACATATGGTCTTTGCGTCGACGATCCTGACCGGAGCGGCCTTGACCATCTCGTCCATTACGCGGATTCCGACCGCGATGCTGTTGAACTCGAGCACTCCCAATACGGGTACGTCCATAATCCCGCCGTTAAGACCTTTCTATTATTATTCTTTCTTCATCCACAACCGCAACTCCCCCCGAAATACTCGCGTGAACGGCGGCCCCAAGCCCGTCTATAGAGACTTCCGCGATGAGCGATCCTTTTTCGACACGATCACCGGGCCCGACAACGGCTGTCGCCGGTTCTCCCAGATGCTGTTTCAAGGGTATCTCCACCCTTTTGGGGCTCATGCTCAAACCCCTTTTCACCTCGCGCCGGGAATATTTCGTGAGCTGAAGCCTGTTTACTATGCGGGATGTCGGAATTTTCCGGAAGTCCCGCATTTCGTGCGGTTCGATCTTTTTGCCGTCGAATGACGGTTTATACCCCTGGTCCGCGAGCCGTTCCTTGAGAACCGTGTTGATAGCGGACGGAGAGAGACCCATGACACACGCGTATACTTCACAGAGTCCGCACCCGGAGCAGAGAAAAGCGTTTTCGATCACCCGGGCCGGTTCGTCGATACCGTATCCGATCTGCCGCATTATCAAATGCGGCTGAAGATCATGCCCCAGGAGGTACCGCGGACAGAGCTCCGTACAGTAGGTACACTGGCAGCAGACCGTCCTGCTCTGTTTAACCATAAACTCGAGCGGGATTGTCTTGCGCCGGACCACCTCATGGTCCCGGTCCAGCACGATGATGCCGCTCGTGGTCTTTGTCACAGGTGTCTTGAGATCGGTTTCCACCTTCCCCATGAGGGGACCGCCGAGCACGACCACGTAATCCTCGATAAGCGGGCCGCCGCATAATTCAATGACATCGCTGACGGGCGTCCCGATGGGAACCTCGACAACGCCGGGAGAGCTGACCTCGCCCGTACAGGTAAGATAACGGGTCGTCACGGGCCGCTGGTTTTTAACGGCTTCGTAGACATTCAGGGCCGTTTCCACGTTGTCGACCACGCATCCGACGTGGAGAGGAATACCCCCCTCGGGCACGACTTTTCCCGTTACCTCGTAAACGAGCAGGAATTCGTCTCCAGCGGGATAATAATCTCCAAGGGGGAACACATGGATAGAATCTCTCCCCTCGGTCGCCCTGCGCACGCTCGCCAGGGGGCCGGGGTATTTCTCCTTCAGTGCTATATACCCCGTTTCCGCGCCGGTTGCCTCCATGATATATTCCAGACCCCCGATAATCCGGTCGATCGATGTTTCAAGAAGGAACTTGTCACTCATGAGCAGGGGCTCGCACTCGGCCCCGTTTATAATCGCGACCTTGACATCGGCATCCACCTTCACATGCGTGGGAAATCCCGCTCCCCCGCTCCCGACCACGCCGCACTGTTTTATGGAAGACGCTATATCCATATCACCCTTTGTCGTTCAACCGGCGGACGGCTCACGAAGATCGCCCATGTTTGGTATAAACGGCTCTCCCTCCCTCCTCGACGATATCGACGATACCGACGATGATGGCGTCAATCGGTTTCTCAAAGGTCCTTTCCGTCTGCCTCGAGGAGCTTCCCTGCGCCACGATGACCATTTCATCGACACCGGCCCCCACGTCATCCAGGGCCACCAGCCAATCCTTCTTCTCTTTCCCGGTCCGGCTGCAGAGCTGAACGAGCAGGTACTTCGTTCCGACAGTCGTGTCCGATTTTCTCGTACTGACAACCGTACCCGCCACCTTGCCGAAAATCATGTCATCCCCCAAACGATCTCTTCCCGTCCCTTATCCCGCGTGTGAGCGAAATGTCAGGCCTTCTCGCTGTGATACACATAAGATCCGTGTATTTCTATCGCGTCAACGATCGCGGTTATGGTCGCATCCGCGGGCCGCCCTTGTGTAACGTCGGTCATCCTGGAACTGCTCCCGGCCACGTAGAAGACGATCTCACCGGTGTTTGCGCCCACACTGTCCATTGCGACGAGGTAGTCGTTTTTTCCCTTCATGGTTTTCGGGTCGATCTTTTCCAGAAGGAGAAAACGTATCCCCTCGATTTTTGGTTCCTTTCTGGTGGATACGACCGTTCCTACCACTCTTGCTAGTACCATATTTCGATCGCCCTTATTTCATCGTGGGCTTGGACTTGGCCGGCCCTCTTCCGAGCGGTAAAACATCGTCGACGTTCTTGTGAGGCCTCGGGATTATGTGTACGGAAATAACCTCTCCGACCCGTTCAGCGGCCCTTCCGCCCGCGTCGAGCGCCGCCCGCACCGCGGCGACATCACCGCGCACGATCGATGTGATATACCCGCCGCCCGTTTTCTCATATGAAACGAGCTCGACTCGAGCCGCCTTGACCATGGCATCGCTCGCTTCCACCATTGAAGCGAACCCTCTCGTCTCAATCATTCCCAGCGCATCAGTGTAAATGTCCGACATAACTCCTCCTCATGATAGTCTAAGCATTTTTTCTAATATACCATACCCGTCCGCCGAAGGGAGCGGGTGGAGAACAATTACTCTTCCTGACCGGACGGTTCCCGTCCACTTATTGAGTCGAGCCGCTTTTCCACCATTTCCTTTGAAATGAGGACCTCCGCCTCTTCTCCTCCGATATAGATTCTTCCATACCTTCCGAATCCCCTCACCTCGATGATATTTATATGCGACGCCTTCTCAGCCTCGTTTGCCGCATAATAGGCGTACCCGGCCGGTTCGATCTCGAGAATGTAGAGGGTGTTTCCCTTGACGATCATGTTCCCGAACCGAATTCGGTTAATGAGCTGGGCGTGATGGGGATCGATGTTCTTGATGAGCTGGCTCGTGAGTATTTTCGGCTTCATCCTGTCCTTTTGATCAACATCGAGGGCTTTTAAGACCGCTGCGCCCGCCTGCCGGGCATCACCCTGGTTATGCGAATGCACCTCCAAAAGCCCGAAGAGCCGCTCCACGATCTGGAGCCCGGGTTTAACATCCGTCGCCTTGACCGCGATATCGGTCAGACGGTTTATCTCTATTCCCGGTGAAATTTCGATTACGCAGCTTGCCTGGCCGGCTACCGGAAAATACCCCTTGGAAATCATGGCAATATAAGAGGCCATCTGCAGCTGGAGTGAATCGATGAACACATAGGTTCTCAGGTCTACCATTGTATCGCCCATTGCATCCCCCGTTTGCTTTTACTGTTACCGTATATGCGTCATTATTCCTGCAGGGAAATAAAAGAGCTTGCCTTCCCCTGAACTGTTATTATATTAACAGTATATGGTGATATTTTATCAGAAAACAGGGGAAATGTCAATGCTTTTTTATAAGATGTTATAAAAAAAGCATTGTTGCAGGTTTATTTATTTGCCAATTAAACAAATAGAACGAAGATTTAAATCAGGATCTATTTACATAATAAAAAAATTGTTATTATAATTACGTATCATGATGTTTGAGTAAATTCCAAGTTTCAAGAATTATGTATAATGTGGAGCTTTCACATACTTAAGACACACTATTGCCGGTGAACTTCAGGAATAAATAAAACAAAATATAAATAATTATCATGTTTAGTAACGGCCATAGGTTATAAATTAAAAAATCGAAGGTCACCCTGTTTTTTATTAAAAAGCGGTTACCTGCGATCGATCATGGATCGTAAAACCACGGACGTCACTATCGACGCAGTCATTGATTAGGTCAATGATTATTTCAATGCTCAGAGAATAATAAAATGAACAAAGATCAGCGTATCAAGAGCATCATTAATATACTGAGAGTAAAAAACATCGCCAATATAAAAGAATTGACAAGCAGGCTCGACGTCTCGGAAATGACCATACGAAGGGACCTCAACCTGCTGTCCAGGGACAATATCGTCGAGCTCATACCGGGAGGGGCCATTCTCAAAACGGCGCTGCCCGATGACCGGGATGAGGAGTATGCCATATCCCATGAAGAAACGCGGCGTATCAGGGAAAAGGCAAGGATAGGCCAGAAATGCGCATCCCTTATCGAACCGAACGACACGGTTATCATCGACGTGGGATCAACCACCGAGCACATCGCCAAGTTCATGCGTGAAGACATACCCGTTACCATTCTGTGCTACGCTCTCAATATTCTTGTGGACATATACAAAAGGAAAAACTGCGCCACCATCTTTGCCGGGGGGTGCTTTCACGACAACACGCTCATGTTCGAGAGCCCGGAAGGCATTGAATTGATCAGGAGAACCAGGGCGTCCAAGGCGTTCATTTCCGCGGCCGGCATACACCCCGATCTCGGAGTGACCTGCGCCAATCATTATGAGCTGGAAACGAAAAAGGCGGTCATGAACTCCGTGAAAACGAGGATCCTGATAGCGGATTCCACCAAATTCGGTAAAACCAAGATCGCCTACTTCGGCGAGCTTTCGGACTTCGACATGATTATCACGGACAACGGACTCACCGATGAATACCGGGAAGCAGTCGGGAAAACCGGGCTTACCCTTATCACCGTATGATATGAGCGTAGAACGGGAATAAAACGTAGACAATACATTGAGGAGGATTAGTTACAATGCCGGCAAGAACCACGAATCGTTTCAAGGGAAAAGTCGCAGTCATAACAGGAGCGGCCCAGGGCATGGGCAGGCAGACCGCGCTGGATATGGCGGTTGAGGGAGCAAAGGTCGTTATTTCGGACATTCTCGAAGATAAGCTGAACGATGCAAAGAAAGAAATTGAGAACGCGGGTGGAGAGTGTATGGCCCTGGTATGCGATATGGCCGTACGGAAGCAGGTGGATGACATGATCAGCAAGACCGTGGAGAAGTTCGGTCGACTCGATATCCTTATCAATAACGCGGCCCTGCTCACAACGGGAACCATTGAAGAGCTTACGGATGATCTCATCGATAAAACGCTCGATATAAACGTGAAGGGTGTTCTCTACGCCATTCGCGGGGTCACGCCGATCATGAAATCCCAGAAATACGGAAGAATAGTAAACGTGGCCTCCATAACGGGCAAGCGGGGTGACAACACGACCTTCATCGTATACGGCGGCTCCAAGGGAGCGCTCATTACCATGACGAGGTCTGCCGCGCGCGCGCTGGGCCCGTTCGGTATAACCGTCAACGCCATCGCCCCGCACGCGGTCCTGACGGAAATGATGAAATACTGGGACGAAGCCAAGAAAAAGAAGGCCGCCGACCTCATACCCGTAAAGCGGCTCGGTACGGTCGAAGACATGTCCTATCTCATGATGTTTCTCGCATCGGACGAAGCGGGATTTATAAACGGTGAAACGGTCAATATAAACGGCGGCTATTACATGGATTGACACTTTCACTTCGTATTGGAGGAAATAAAACCCGGGGACGACAGCCTCCGGGTTTTTGTTTTGGATGTCATTCTTCTTGAATTGGGTTGCCTATTTGTTCCACCGGCGGTTATGATTGTTTTCTGATACGGACCTCGGAACTATAACTCTCAGCCAGAGGTGCTTATGGGTACGCTCCTTATACGGAACTGCAGACTATTGGAACTCGCGGACTTTAATGCCGTAGACGTGCACGTGGAAAACGGCGTCATCGTCAGAATCGGCCGCGGATCAGGCGGCCACGGGCCGGGCGGCCGAATCGATGATACGCTCGACGCGTGTGGACGCATACTCGCGCCCGGGTTCGTCGACGTGCATGTGCAGGGTGCGGGCGGGGCCGATGTCCTGGACGGGACCGGAAACGCGATCGAGACGATATCCCGAACATGCGCCCGTTTCGGAGTTACCTCCTTTCTCGCGACAACCGTATACATGTCCGGGGGAGAAAACGATCACCTCACCGAGGCAGCCGGATATACGGGCGGGAAAACGGGGGGAGCCCGCCTTGAAGGCATACACCTGGAGGGTCCCTTCATCTCGCATGAGAAGCGGGGCATGATCTCTCCCGGCTGTGTGTGCGCACCTGACGGCGAGGTCCTGGATAAAATACTCGACCTCTCGAACGGGACCCTGCGTATGATGACGATCGCACCGGAGGTCGCCGGAAGCCTTCCTCTCATAAGGAGGCTTACAGACTCCGGCATCATAGGATCCATCGGCCACACGAACGGTTCTTATGAGGAAACCCTGCGTGGATTTGACGCCGGTATTTCACACGCAACGCATCTTTTCAATGCCATGAGCCCCATACATCACCGGGCACCCGGTCCCCTTATCGCCGTCCTCCTTTCGGAATCCATAACCGCGCAGATCATATCCGACGGCGTGCATATGCATCCTGAAATCGTACGGCTTGCGCGCCGCATGCTCGGCTCCGACCGGGTCGTACTCATTACGGACGGCATGCAGGCCATGGGCCTGCCCGACGGTTCATATACCTATAACGGCACTCCCTACAGATCGGAAAACGGGACCGCGCGTTATGAAGACGGCACCCTCATCGGAACGACCCTCGGCATGAACAGTATTGTCAGCCGGTACCGGAATTTCACCGGATGCTCACTCAATGAAGCACTGGCCGCGGCCTCCGCCAATCCCGCCCGACTGCTCGGGCTGGGTGAAAGGGGCAGGGTCGAGCCCGGGATGGATGCCGATCTCATTATCATCGATGAAGCCATAAACATATACGCCACGATTGTAGCGGGTAACGTGGTATACGGACCGATCGACTGACATTTCTAGTACGTACTCTGTGAGAGGAAACCGCCCGCATGAACGATAAAGAATACTGGGTATACATGCTCAGGGTCAGGGGCGGCAGGATATATACGGGAAGCACCTCGGATATCCTGCGCCGCTGGCGCGAGCACAGCTCCGGATCGGGCGGCTGCAGGTATACGCGTTCCTTTCCTCCCTCGAAGATCGAAGCCTGCTGGAAGATCAGCGGAGGGAGGAGCGTGGCCCAGCGAATCGAGGCCTGGATAAAGAAGAAATCCCGGGACCGGAAGGAGCTGTTCATACGGGATCCGGAAGCCCTGCGGGCACTCGTCGAACGCTCAATGGAAAACGGGCAGAAGGTGGAATACATAAATCCCGTAACCCTCGATATCGACCCGAAACCATGAGTGCATGGGACGTGACCTTCCATGTGAGGGGCGGAAAAGCTAAAACCCGTCAATAGTCGATGTGGAAAGCTATTCGGAATAATTTTACCTTATGGAAAATATTCGAAGATTACGATTA
>CAYWUT010000071.1:0-17365 GCA_964460545.1 uncultured Spirochaetota bacterium | reverse complement strand
GGTAGGACCCCTGGTGATATACGGTGCCTGCTGACCTTTCGAAATGGAAAACACCCGCCTCACCGAGCGTGATCGATATACAGGGGGCGGGCTGAAGCCCGGCAAAGGAACGGAGCATTTCTTCGACAGGATCGTCGGGCGTGCTGCCCGTATACCAGCGGGCGAATCCGGCGGAAGATATAATATGGTCCGCATGGGCCATTATCTCGCCCGCAAGCGCGCACGGCTTCTCAGCGTCCAGCACAACGGGAATGCCCATTCCGGAGGCGATACGTGCCGCCTCCAGAGCCGCCGCCGGATAGTAGAAATCCGTGAGCAGGACACGCGTCTTGCCGAAGAGCTCCCGGTTGATATCCCCGGGGAGAAATTGCGGGACACCCTTTATGGAGTAGATGATCGTCCTGCTCGAATTCATGCTGTTTATCATGATAAAAGCGACAGGCGTCTTTCCCTCTTTCGTAGTAATGAAACCGGTATCGATTCCCTCGCGGTCCAGGCCGGAAAGAACATTCTCCCGGTATGCGTCGTTCGCCACTACCCCGTGGTACACGGCACTGCCGCCGAGACGGGAGACGGCCACGAGTGCGGTTGCCACATTGCCTCCTCCCTGCACTTCGATATCAGACACTTCCAGCTTTGTATCTTCCTCCGGATAGGAATCGAGCTTGCAGAGAAAATCGATCGCATGGCAGCCGATACCCAGGACATCATACATATGATTTAATCCCTAAAAGAATTTTCATATGACTACATTCGATCCCTGTTTCCACATCGGTACTATTTCGGGATGGATAATCCAGCTTCCCTGCTTTTTCTCTTGACAAACGAATCTCACAGGTTATTTTAAACTAAACTTTACGAACGAAAAGATAAAGAAATATGATTCATACCGGCATAAAATTATCACTGTCCGCTATTATCCTGAGCCTTATTGTAGTACCGCCCATGCCCTAGGCAGCGGAGGATTCGAAGATAAACCCGCTGCCTGCAGCGGGTTTTTTTATTTAAAAAAACGGAGGGCTTATGAGAAGTGACGCCATTACTGAAGGAATCGCGCGCGCACCGCACAGGTCTCTGCTCTACGCGCTCGGACTGACAAAAGATGAATTGACGCGACCCCTGATCGGGATAGTCAACTCGGCGAACGAAATCATACCGGGCCACCTGCATCTGAAAACGCTGGCCGATGCTGTCAAGGGAGGCGTCCGAACGGGAGGCGGAGTTCCCCTCGAGTTCAACACCATAGGAATATGCGACGGTATCGCAATGGACCACATCGGGATGAAGTACTCCCTCGGTTCACGCGAGCTCATCGCGGATTCGATCGAAACGGTCGCCATGGGCACCCCCTTCGACGGGCTCGTGTTTATCACAAACTGCGACAAGATCGTTCCCGGCATGCTCATCGCCGCGATGCGGCTCAACATCCCCTCGATCGTCGTATCCGGAGGTCCCATGCTCGCGGGCGAGCTCAACGGCAGGAAGCTCGGCGTTGACGATGTATTTGAAGCCGTGGGAAGTGCTCAGATGGGCTCGATCACCGAGGAAGAGCTCGATCAAATCGAGCGGTATGCGTGTCCCGGAATCGGATGCTGCTCCGGCCTCTATACCGCCAACTCGATGAACTGCCTCACCGAAGCGCTCGGCATGGCCCTTCCCGGAAACGGGACAATTCCCGCTATTCACGCGGACAGGATAAGGCTGGCGAAGAAAACGGGAGAAGCGGTCATGCGGCTCGTGCGGGACAACGTCCTGCCGAGGAGCATTATGACGGATGACGCGTTTCACAATGCCATAAGCGTGGATATGGCGGTAGGCGGCTCAACCAATACCGCGCTGCACATCCCCGCGATCGCACACTACGGCGAAGTGGATATCTCTCTTGATCACTTCGACACTCTGAGCGCGCGTGTACCGCATCTGTGCAACCTCGCTCCGTCCGGTCCGGACCATATGGAGGACCTGCACAGGGCCGGGGGCATACGTGCGGTGATGCATGAGCTCTCGAAGAAGGACCTGCTTAAAACGGAAATACCGACCGTTTCCGGAATGACGGTATCCGAGCTTATCCGGTCCCGGGAATCTCGGGACCAAGACGTAATCGCTTCGATCGAAAATCCGCGCCACGCGTCGGGCGGGCTCACCGTGATGAAGGGGAACCTGGCGCCCGAGGGCTCGATCGTCAAGAGCGCGGCCGTCGTTCCCGCCATGATGGTCCACGAGGGTCCGGCCCGGGTATTCGAATCTGAGGAAGACGTCATCGACGCCATACTGAACGGAAAAATTCACGAGGGAGACGTCGTCGTCATCCGCTACGAAGGTCCCAAGGGTGGACCGGGTATGCGGGAGATGCTCACGCCGACATCGGCCATTGCGGGAATGGGACTCGATAAATCCGTGGCGCTCATCACTGACGGCCGCTTCTCCGGAGCCACCCGGGGGTCATCAGTGGGACACATATCCCCGGAAGCCGCTTCCTTCGGCCCCATAGCCGCAGTAGAGGAGGGAGACCGGATAGAGATCAACATCCCGAAGAAACAAATTACCCTCAAGGTCGATGACCGGGAAATCGAGGGAAGAATGAAGAAAATCAGGGAGAAGGGCGAGCGGGAACCCAATATCAAGACCGGGTACATGTACCGCTACTCCAGATTCGTGAGCTCGGCGGCAAATGGTGCCGTGTTCCCGCTCTAGTTCTATGGGGGATCTCCCTTTTAACGGTAAAACACGGATGAGCCGAACAGGCCGCATGTATCATCAGACAACAAGGAGAATGAGATGGAAATGACCGGAGCCCAGGCCATCGTGGAAGTGCTTCACAGAGAAAAGGTCACCACGCTCTTCGGAATACCGGGAGGCGTGGTCATCCCCCTCTTCGACGCGCTCTACGGCGACAAGAAGTTAAATATGGTTATAACCAAACACGAGCAGGGAGCGATCCATGCCGCGGACGGATATGCGCGGAGCTCAGGCAAGCCCGGTGTCTGTATCGTAACGAGCGGGCCGGGAGCAACGAACATTGTAACCGGACTCGCAACCGCGTATATGGACTCCGTACCGGTCGTTGCGCTCACCGGCCAGGTCCCGACCGCCATGATCGGAAACGACGCGTTCCAGGAGGCCGATACCACGGGAATCACGCGCCCGGTGACGAAGCACAATTTTATCGTCAAGGATCCGGCCGAGCTGCCGGTCATATTGAAGAGGGCCTTTCATATCGCGACCACGGGCCGCCCGGGTCCCGTTCTGGTCGATCTGCCCAAGGACGTTATCGCGGCAAAGATCGACTTCGAATACCCCGAGAAAATCAAGATCCCGGGATACAACCCGACCATGAAGGGAAATCCCCGGCAGATCAAGAGACTCATGGAAGCGGTAATGGAGGCGCGCAGGCCGCTTATATACGCCGGAGGCGGCGTCATCGGTTCGGACGCCTCTGAGGAGCTCACCGGGTTTGCCAGAAAGACGGGTATACCGGTCACTTTGACGCTCATGGGTCTGGGCGGCTTTCCGGGAACGGACCCGCTTTTTCTCGGCATGCTCGGGATGCACGGCACAAAGGCCGCGAATTACGCGGTCGACAAATGCGACCTTCTCATCGCGATCGGAGCCCGGTTCGATGACCGTGTGACGGGAAACCTCTCGATGTTCGCACCGAACGCGAAGTTCATACACATAGATATAGACCCCGCGTCCATCAGTAAGAACGTAGCGATAAATTTCCCGGTGGTCGGCGACGCAAAGCCCACACTGGCGGAGATGGTGAAGCTCGCGAAAAAGCTCGACATCGACGAATGGCGCAACGAGGTTTCCCGGTGGAAAAAGGACCATCCCCTTGCTTATGAAGACGACGACGTTCTCAGGCCGCAGTACGTCATCGAGCAGATATTCTCTCTTACAAAAGGTGAGGCGATCATTACCACTGAGGTGGGACAGAACCAGATGTGGGCCGCGCAATTCTACAAATACGACCACGCGCGCCAGCTCATAACCTCGGGCGGGCTCGGAACCATGGGATACGGACTCCCGGCGGCCATCGGGGCACAGTTCGCCCATCCCGACGCCACGGTTATCGATATTGCGGGAGACGGCTCCATCCAGATGAACATACAGGAACTGGGAACCATCGCCCAGCATCAGCTTCCCATCAAGGTGGCTATACTGAACAACGGCTATCTCGGTATGGTCAGGCAGTGGCAGGAATTCTTTTTCGGCCGCCGATACTCCGCGACCTGCCTGAGGCGCGACGCCCGGTGTCCGGCCGAGTGCTGCAATCCGGGGGAGGACTGCCCGCCCTACGTGCCCGACTTCGTGAAGCTCGCCGAAGCTTACTCCATAACCGGCATGCGAATCAGTAAAAAGAACGATGTAAAGGACGCGCTGGCCGATGCATTCGGGACGAAAAAGCCGGTCGTTATGGAATTCACCGTCAACCCAGAGGAGAACGTGACGCCCATGGTACCCGCGGGCGCGCCAATCAAGACCATGATAAGTACGAAGGAAGATGCCGAAAATTATCTCCTCGCATAAAAGGAAAGGAGCGGGTATATGGACAGAGAATACACGATTGCGACTGTGGTTGAAAACAAGAGCGGCGTTCTTGCGCACATTGCGGGACTGTTCAGCGGACGCGGTTTCAATATTACCGAGCTGTCGGTAGGCGAGACGGAAAATCCCGAGTACTCACGGATGACCATCGTCGTCAAGGGGGACGACCAGGTCGTCGAACAGATAAAGAAACAGCTCAACCGGTTCATCGATGTCATAAAGGTCTGGGACCTGTCGAACATACCGTCCGTTCACCGCGAGCTCATCCTCATAAAAGTGAAGGCGTCCCCTTCGCGGAAACAGGAGATATTCCAGATTACGGACGTGTTCAAGGCAAAAGTCGTGGATATATCCCATGAATCAATTACGCTCGAGGCGACGGGAATCGCCGACAAGATCGAGGCATTGATCTCCATCCTCGAACCCTTCGGCATAATCGAAATCGTACGCACCGGAAGGGCCTCCATCAGCAGAGGGGTGCGGGCGGGAGGAAAACACAATGGATAGGGTAATTATATTCGACACGACCCTGCGGGACGGAGAGCAGTCTCCGGGAGCGAGTATGAACATCGAGCAGAAGGTGGAGGTTGCCAAACTGCTCGCTAAAATGGGGGTCGACGTCATAGAAGCGGGTTTTCCCATCTCTTCACCCATGCAGTTCGAAGGGGCAAAGCGAATTGCCGATACGGTAAAAGGCTCCGTTATCGCCGGGCTCTGCAGAGCGGTGGATAAGGACATCACGACCTGCTACGAGGCGCTGAAGAACGCGGAAGAGAAGAGAATACACACCTTCATAGCGACTTCCGACATTCACATGACCTACAAGCTGAAGAAGTCGAAGGATGAGGTGCTCAAGCTTGCCACATCCGCGGTCAAGCTCGCGAAATCGATGGTGGACGACATCGAGTTCTCCGCGGAGGACGCAACGAGGAGCGACTGGGAATTCCTGAAAGACATATACACCGCCGTGATCGAAGCGGGCGCCACGACCATCAACGTTCCGGATACGGTCGGCTATACAATGCCCGAGGAGTACACGAAGCTCATTCGTTTTTTAATGGAGAACGTACCGATCAACGACAACGTCATCATCAGCGTGCACTGTCACAATGACCTAGGCATGGCCACGGCCAATACGCTGCAGGCGCTGTGCACCGGCGCCCGCCAGGCTGAGGTGGCTGTCAACGGCATCGGGGAGCGCGCCGGAAACGCATCGCTCGAGGAAATCGTCATGGCCCTTAAGACGAGGCAGGATGTATACCGTTTGAAGACCGGAATCAAGACAGAGCATATCTATCATCTCAGCAAGACGATCGTCAATTTTACCGGGCTGTCGGTACAGCCGAACAAGGCCATAGTCGGGGAAAACGCCTTTGCGCACGAGGCGGGAATTCATCAGGACGGCGTCATCAAGAACCGTATGACCTACGAGATCATGACCCCGGAGTCCATCGGGCTGCAGCGCTCCACCCTCGTCCTGGGGAGACACTCGGGAAAACACGGGCTGACGGTGAGGCTCAAGGAGCTCGGGTACGCGCTGGAGAGGGAGGACTTCAACAGAATATATGGAAAATTCCTGGAGATCGCGGACAAGAAGAAGGAGGTGTTCGACGAGGACCTCATAGCGCTCGTCGAGGACGAGCTGAACATACTTCCGGAAGTTTTCCACCTCGATTACTTCAGTGTGGTAACGGGAAACAATATGATACCGACCGCGACGGTGAAGCTCCGGAAAAAAGACGCCTTCATACAGGAAGCGGCCACCGGAGACGGTCCCGTGGATGCCCTTTACCGGGCCATAGAGAAAATCACGGACACGCCGATCAAGCTTACGAGCTACTCAATCAATGCGGTCACGCGCGGCAAGGACGCTATGGGGAGCGCGACCATATCGGTTGAGCGAAACGGCAGGACCTACAGGGGATTCGGCGTAGCGACCGACGTCATCGAGGCGTCCGTAAACGCATTCCTCAACGCAATCAACAGAATACACATGAACAGCATGGAGTAATACGGTATGGTTATGCTCTTCGACACAACACTGCGTGACGGAAGCCAGGGGGAAGGCGTCACCTTCTCCAGCGACGACAAAGTGAAGGTTGCCCTCGAGCTGGACAAACTCGGAATACACTACATCGAGGGAGGATGGCCCGGCTCCAATCCGAAAGACATCGCCTTCTTCAAGAAAATCGCGAAGACGGAGTTAAAAAACGCCAGGATCACGTCCTTCGGCAGCACCCGCCACTCCAGGAACAGGGCCGATGAGGACCCGAACCTGCTGGCCATAGTTGAATCCGGGGTTTCCACCGCGACGATATTCGGCAAGGCCTGGGACCTGCACGTGACCGAGGCCCTGAGAGTCGATCTCGATCACAACATCGAAATGATCGAGGACTCCGTGGCCTTTCTGAAATCCCGTGGCATGGAGGTAATTTACGACGCCGAGCACTTCTTTGACGGGTACGGTGCCAATCCGAAGTATGCGATCGAGACACTGCTTGCCGCCCAACGGGGCGGGGCCGAAATAATCGTGCTGGCGGATACGAACGGAGGGACCCTGCCGGGCGAGATCGGTCCCCTCTTCGAGGAAGTACGAAGGACCGTATCCTCTCCGCTCGGTATACACGCGCACAACGACTCCGAGCTCGGTGTCGCGGTAACCATCGAAGCCGTTCGCCATGGCGCGGTACAGGTCCAGGGAACGATGAACGGTTTCGGAGAGCGCTGCGGCAATGCAAACCTCTGCTCGATCATCCCCATACTGAAACTGAAGATGGGCATCGACTGTATATCGGACGAAAACCTGCGCAAGCTGTCCGAGGTTTCCCGGTACGTGAGCGAGCTCGCCAATATGAGCCACGATCTCCACATGCCCTTTGTGGGGGAAGCCGCCTTTGCGCACAAGGGCGGGATACACGTGGATGCCATGATGAAGCACCCGAAAACCTACGAGCACATAAATCCGGAGCTCGTGGGCAACAAGACCCGGGTGCTCGTCTCCGATCTCGCGGGAAAGAGCAACATATACTTCAAAGCCTCCCAGTTCGGAATCGATTTGACGGCCATTGACGAGCATTCGAAGAAAACGAGGGAAATTTTAAAGAAGATCAAGGAGCTCGAGGACTCGGGATACCAGTTCGAGGGTGCGGAGGGTTCTCTCGAAATTCTATTAAAGAAGCTTATCAAGAAGTGGGGAGATTATTTTTCGCTCGAGGGATTCAGGGTCATCACCGAGAAGCGGGGCCCGCAGCATCAGCCGCTCTCGGAAGCTACGATAAAGGTCGTGGTGGACAGCGAGAAGGAGCTCACCGCGAGCGAGGGCGTCGGTCCGGTCAACGCGCTGGACAAGGCGCTCCGCAAAGCCCTCATTATATTCTATCCCACGCTGAGTGAGATGCGCCTCGTGGATTACAAGGTACGGGTGCTCGAAACGAACAAGGCGACCGAGGCCGCCGTACGCGTGCTCATAGAGAGCACGGACGGTACCGATTCGTGGGGTACGGTCGGAGTCTCTCAAAACGTCATGGAGGCGAGCTGGCTCGCCCTCGTGGACTCGATATCATACAAGCTCATGAAGGACGAGAAAGCGGGAAGAGAGATCAAGAAACCGGATTGAGACGGCTCTAACGGGTCCTTCCGCGCGCCGTAACGGGCCAGATGTCCTCGAGCACGCCATTCCTGATGCAATGATACCGGTCGTTCTGGTTCACGGTCGTACAGCAGTGTCCCGGTATATACTCCACCTTCATGTTCCTTTCGAGCCTGTCGTGGGGGTCGCGAACGACCCCGTGCTCCTCGTGGAGTGCCACTTCCAGCGCCTCGTATCCCTTTATGCGGGGCTGACCCATATCAACGGAGCATGCCTTCATTCCCGCATCCGTAACAGCCATGCCGTGCCGCTTGTGAATAACCGTGGCCAGGACACTCAGGGCCGTATCGAATTCGATGCCGAGGTCGCGGTACGTGGTATCCATGAGTGCGTACGACCCGGCCTGCAGCTCGGTCCACACCGTACCGTTTCCCTTTAAATCGTACGTTCCCGTACCTCCGCCGCTCACCGTCCCCACCTCCATCCCCTCTCTGCGGAGCTCGTTTATGATACCCTCCAGCACCCGTGACGCCTCGCGGACACCCTCCAGCTTTTTCTCACGGGAATCGTGCATGAGATGTCCCTCGTACGCCTGTATTCCCGAAAAAACGAGTCCTTCCGCCGACTCAATAAGCCGGGCGAGGGCGATCACCTCCCCCGCCTCTCTGACCCCGCATCTCCCCATGCCGATGTCCACCTCCACGAGCACGTGTATGGTCGAACCGAAAACCGAGGCCGCGGCCGACAGGTCGCGTACATTATCCGGGTGATCCACGGCTACCGCGAGCCTCCTCCCGCGCGCAAGGGCTGCGAGCCGCATCACCTTGGCCGGGTCCACAACCTGGTTCGCGATGAGCACGTCGTCTATTCCCGCGTGAACGAGCGTCTCAGCCTCTCCCAGCTTAGCGCAGCAGATGCCCTTTGCCCCGGCCTTGATTTGAAGATGCGCGATAACGGGACACTTGATCGTTTTGTAATGGGGCCTGAGATCGATCCCCCTGCTCCGAACGAAATCCGCCATCTTCAGAATATTTTTTTCCAGCAAGCCGAGGTCCAGTAGAAGGGCCGGTGTTTCGATATCCGCTACCCGAATCGGTTTCATGGTGTCAACTCCCCTGTATTTATAATAAAGACGGCATTATTCCAGCAGGTTCGGATAGAACCAGTTCGCCATACCGCCCTCAATGCTGAAAACGTCGGAAAACCCTTTTTGGAGGAGAAAGGAGAGCGCTTCCAGGGCCGTATTCCCCTCTTCGCTCACCAGTATCACGGTCCTGTCTTTCGGTATCTCCTCGAACCTCGTGGTGAGCGCGCCGCTCTCCCACGGAAGGTTCACCGCGCCTTTGATGTGCCCGTTATCGTACGCGCCGGGTTCCCTGACATCGTACACCACGAAATCCATACCGCCCGGCGCGTCCCCGGAGAGCTGATCGGCCAGGGTTTCCGGTATGATGATAAGATGCGAGAACTCGAACTCGAGAGGGCTCACGTGCGGGGGCAGATCCTGGCCCGGGGCCGCCTGCCCGCACCACGGCAGGATCGAGACCCAAAAAATAAAAATATACAGCTTCCTCATTTTCATGGTTAGCAGGTTCCTCGCTCTCCGTCCGATGTTTTTCCCCGCCTGACGATGCAGGGCACCGCTCACTGTATGAGCGGGTCTGCCTATACTACTCCATACCCGGCTAAATTGCAAGCCGAAGGATATCCATGAATCGGTTGAAAGTTTAAACCTGCCCGTCTATTCGAAAAAAGGTATATTTAACTGAATCATGACTTCCATTTATTAAGAGAAGGGGTCCCCCCATTCTGTCTGATCTGGAAACACTGCGTTTCTACCGGGACGAGGTAAAACACGAGTTCAACCTCCTCGCCATGCGATCGACCATGCTCGTGATGTGCCAATCCTTCCTCGTGGTGCCCTACGGCATCCTGAATACGGCTGCCAATTTCCGCGGAGTGATCGTGCCCACCTTTCTCACCATCGTGATCGGCATGTTTACCGTGCTCGTACTCCTGGCTCCCATCAACGCTGCGCACCGTACCCTTGAAAAGTGGATATTGAAACAGCGAATGCTGATAAAGCACTCGGAGGAGCTGAATGTACTGGCGCTTGACAGGGACAAAATTCCCGGTGTGGAAGAGGACGTCAGAAAGGACCGGGAACATCAGAAGAGCCTCGCTTTCTCGAGATACGGGCCCTGGGCCTTTTTCTTCTTCTGGTGCGGATGTGCGGTATGGACCGCGGTAAGGTGGATTGCCGGTTTTTAATTATTTAAGCCTGGATTATCAGTTGGGACAAAGAAGGAGTAAGAGAGCAATCCGCCGTTACTCCCCGGGCGGCTGCTTCTCGTCGTCCAGCACGGTGTAGCTGGACTTCATGACCCGTGTTCCCTCCCTTGGAGTACGGTCTCTCTTTATCCTGCCAATCATCCTGACGACATAGTAAACGATCAAACCGAGAAGGATCACACCGACTATGGGCAGAAAGAAGAAGAAGGCCACTGCAAGCCCGACTATGATAACGCCGAGCGCGAGTATACCGATGATAAAATAGGCTGTCCAGTTCCGTCCGTTCATATCATTTTCCGTGATAATTTCGAACATGCCGCGTACTGAACAGGACTGGTTCCGAACACGGATAAGTTGAAGGGAACGGTGTACAGGGATATAATAGGCTGGGCATGTGTTTAATATACGGTAAAAAACACACCTGAGCACGGTATTTATCATGGAGGCCGCGACAGCTCTATGACCGATGAAACCTCCCTACAGAGCGGTCACAGCTCCATTCAGCACAAATGGCTCGTACGATACGTGCCCGTACTCCTCATTTCGCTCGTGTTCTTCAGCATCCTTCAGTTCTCATACGACAACCTTCAGCAGGACGACTACTTTCACATACGGTACTCGCAGATGATCCGGCAGAACGGGCCGTACAGGACCTTCCCTTGGTTGAAGCGTACCATACTTGCCGATCGTTTCTACGACATGCACTTTCTCTACCACATACTGCTCCTTCCCCTGACCTTCGGAAATCTGATCGTATCGGCCAAGATAGCGTCTATCCTTCTCGCGGCCGGAGCGGTGCTCGTTTTGCACTGGTTTCTTATACGGTACGAAATACGCCGTCCTCTCTTCTGGTCGCTTCTCTTCATGGCCGGGAGCCACCTCTTCCTCACACGGCTGCTCGCGTTGAGACCCATCGCGCTGGCCATGATATTCTGTCTGGTCTGTCTGTTTCTTTTACTGGAAGAAAAGGGCCTCTGGCTCGGAGTCATGAGCTTTGTCTTCGTTCTGAGCTACAGCGGTTTCCCCATACTCGTGATCATCGTTTTCGTTTACGCGCTCGTGTCCTCGATCTATTACAGGCGGATCGAGTGGAAGCCCCCCGTGTTCTGCCTTGCCGGAATATGCGCGGGGCTCGTTATTAATCCCTACTTCCCCACCGATCTTCGCGTGCTCTACGTACAGATCGTGAAGATGGGTCTGGCCGGGGTCGGGCTCGAGCCGAACCTCGAGTGGATGCCGCTGGGCTCCTGGCAGTTCCTGCTCCAGTCATGGGGTATCTTTACGGTACTGTGCGTAATCGTCCTTCTCCTGCTTTTAAAAAAGAAGAACATCGGGTTCAAGACCCTCCTTTTCTTTGTACTGAGTGGAGTGTTCTTCCTTCTCTTTACGAAGTACTCCCGCGGCGTGGACTATTTCATACTCTGCGCCGTGCTCTTCTGCGGATTCGCGTTCTCCGCACTGGAAATGAAACGTCTTAAACGCGGAATCATTTTCTGGGCGTTCATTGCGGTGCTCATGGGAACGGACTTCTACATCCTGGAACGACATTTCGACGGCGTAGAGCGGATCGATAATTCCGGCAGCGCCCGTTGGCTCCTGGAAAATACCCCGGCCGGAAGCGAGGTGTTCATAGCCAATTACGGGGCCTTCCCGCAGCTCTTCTTCTACAACACGCACAACGTGTACACCATGGGTCACGACCCTCTCTTCATGTATGAGTACGACAAAGCCCTCTACGAAAGCTACCTCGACGCTCTATGGCTTCGAAAAGACCCCTACCCTATAATAAAAAACACGTTCGGCTCGAGGTGGGTACACGTGGAAAACATCTCCAAGAACCGCAACTTCTACCGGTACATGCTCGGCAATCCCGGCCTGTTCAAACGCGTGTACCAGGACGATCACGGTGCCGTATTCGAGGTGGTCGATACGAAGCAATAGGGACCCCGCCTTTTTTAAATTATTTTTATCCCGATTTTCCTTGCTGTTAACTTCTTTCCATGATATGGTAATTTGCCGGATATTTCTGCTGAACGATAAATCTTTTGTTCGTCAGGAGAAAAACGATGACTATTAGAAAAGCCCTTTACGTACTGTTCTTTTCCATAATAACGGTCCTCCTTCTCGCGGGTTTCATGACCGGATGCGGGGGGGGAGGAGGAGGAGACGACGGCGACGGTACGGCGGACACCACTCCCCCCACCGTTTTGTCCGTACAGCCCGCATCGGGCGCGGCGGGTGTATCGATCAATACCGTGGTCACCGTGACCTTCAGCGAGGACATGAACGACGCCACGATCACGGCGGACACCGTCACCCTGACCGCCGAGACGGCCGGTGCATCGGCCCTGGCCGCAACCGTGATTACGGGCACCGTGACCTATGCCGACCGGGTCGCGACCTTCACGCCCGCGGAGGACATTCCCTGGGCGAGTACCTTCACGGGCCGCGTCACCACGGGCGCGCAGGACCTTGCCGGAAACGGCCTGACACAGGACTATACGTGGTCATTTACGAGCGGGGAGGAACCTGACACCGTGGGTCCGACCGTGCTGGTCACGTCTCCTTCATCCGGGGCGACCGGCTTGGAGCCGTACACCTCGGTGAGCGTGCAATTCACGGAGCCCGTGAACCCGTCCACCGTGACGGTCGATAACTTCTTTCTCACGCGGACCGGTTCCGGATATCCGGAGCCCGGGGAGGTGGAGCTGAACAGCGCGGGCACGATCGCCACGTTCACGCCGGATTACGGCCTTCCCCTGGGAACCGAGTGCAGGGCCGAGGTCACCACGGGCATACAGGACCTTGCGGGAAACCCGCTCGCAAGCGGTATGACCTGGAGCTTCACCGCGCGGGAGGGGAGCTGGGGCGCAAGCCCGGTCACGCTCCACGAGGTGGGCGATGGACTGCGTGTGATGGGCCCCCAGGTGGCCTTCGGAGAACCCGGCAGGGCGGACGCGGTGTGGCACTACTACGCGGACGATGTTTCCCCCTACAAAACCCATGTCGCCTCTTCCGGCTATGAAGGATCGGATTCCGATCCCTGGTCCGATCCGCTCAATCTCAATGACAGCCCCTATGAGTTCTGGGGGCAATACTACTCCCTCTACCCGCACGTGGCGTCGAACCGGACGGGTACGAGCCTTGCAGTGTGGCGCGACAGCGACAGCACCTCCGAGGGCCGCCTCTTCGGCGCGCGCGGTACTTCGAGCGGATGGGAGAGCGATGAGGACCTGACCGGGGAGCCGTTCAACGTGTATTACGCAAAACCCCGGGTCGCGGTCGACCCGAACGGACACGGGCTCGCCGTGTGGGAGGTGGCATACGGCAGAAGCCTTGAAGCGAGCTGGTTCGACCCTGATACGGGCGAGTGGGCGAAATTCGGCGAGGTCATTGCAGCGGAATATGCATATAACCCCAGGGTCGCCTTTTACAACACCGTCAGGGCCAACGTGATGTGGATGTATTACGACTCCATGTACAGCTACTATTACCCCTTCACCAGAGAGTACCTGAACGGCAGCTGGTCCGAGGCGGAGCGCAGGGTGGCTGTCGACGACAACGGAACCGGCAGCAATTACCCGCCGGCCCTCGACTCCAACATGAACGGCATCAGCTTCGGGGTGTGGATCGGGTCGAACCTGGGAAGCGGCGCCTATGTTTACGGGGCCCGTTTCTCCTCGGGCGACTGGGGCGAGGAGGCCATAATCTCCGATGAGTATTCGTCATGTGAATATCCCGACATTGCAGTGGATTACAACGGGAACGCCATTGCCGTGTGGACATTTACGGATGAAAGCGGTATACAGGCGAACCGGTATGACGCGGATTCCGGCGAGTGGGAGGGTGTTATCGAGCTGAGCGATTCTGATCTGGACCGGTACCCGAAGGTGGCCTTCGACCTGAACGGCAACGCGGTCGTGGTGTGGCACAGGCATGGTGAGGGACATACGATCTATGCAAGGCGGCTTCCGGCAAACAAATCCTGGTCCGCAAGCAAGTTTTCCACGAAAAAGGATATTTCGGGAATAGAAGATTTTGAAAGCCAAAGCCTCCAGCTCGACGGGGGCCCGAACGGACGGTTCATCGCGGTGTGGCAGGCCGCCGACGATATGAGCATCTACGCAAACATGTACGAATAAAGGGAAACCATTCGAATACGCAGGCTCTCTGATTAGAGCCTGTGTATAACATGTTTATAAATCGAGTTCTCCGAGGAAAAGTGCAGTTATGGGGAGCGGAACAGAATCCCGCTCCCCACTGCCCACACGAACATTCACTCATAAATTGAAACATATCTCTTTTATTCTGAGACGATTCAACAATTTTATTTATTTTAATTTTATATTGCACTTCGTTTTTTGCCGCTATAGAATATTTTAACATATATCACCATATTAAATAATTTTAAATCTTGTATCCGTTGGGAGAAAAAAATGAAGATACAAAAATCATTTTATGTACTATTCCTTTCCATAGTAACGTCCCTCCTTCTCGCGGGCCTCATGACCGGATGCGGGGGAGGAGGTGAGGATGATGGAGGCGGCGGTACGGCCGACACCACACCCCCCACCGTTTTGTCCGTACAGCCCGCATCGGGCGCGGCGGGTGTATCGATCAATACCGTGGTCACCGTGACCTTCAGCGAGGACATGAACGACGCCACGATCACGGCGGACACCGTCACCCTGACCGCCGAGACGGCCGGTGCATCGGCCCTGGCCGCAACCGTGATTACGGGCACCGTGACCTATGCCGACCGGGTCGCGACCTTCACGCCCGCGGAGGACATTCCCTGGGCGAGTACCTTCACGGGCCGCGTCACCACGGGCGCGCAGGACCTTGCCGGAAACGGCCTGACACAGGACTATACGTGGTCATTTACGAGCGGGGAGGAACCTGACACCGTGGGTCCGACCGTGCTGGTCACGTCTCCTTCATCCGGGGCGACCGGCTTGGAGCCGTACACCTCGGTGAGCGTGCAATTCACGGAGCCCGTGAACCCGTCCACCGTGACGGTCGATAACTTCTTTCTCACGCGGACCGGTTCCGGATATCCGGAGCCCGGGGAGGTGGAGCTGAACAGCGCGGGCACGATCGCCACGTTCACGCCGGATTACGGCCTTCCCCTGGGAACCGAGTGCAGGGCCGAGGTCACCACGGGCATACAGGACCTTGCGGGAAACCCGCTTTCCAGCGGTGTGATGTGGAGCTTCACCGCGCGGGAGGGGAGCTGGGGTTCCGCTCCCGTTACTCTGCAGGAGGAGAGCGGAACGGGTGAGATACTGAATACATCGATTGCGTTTTACGAACCCGGCCGGGCTCACGCGGTTTGGCACCACTATGCGGGAAACGATCCCTCCCACATGGTTTATATAAGCAGTTCCAGCTATAACGGGGCTCTCTCCGATCCCTGGTCGAGTCCGCAAAATATCAATGAAAGTCACTATGAGTTCGACGGCTCCAGTTATTCGGTATATCCGCACATCGCATCGAACAGGGCGGGCACGGGCTTTGCCGTGTGGAGAAACGATCCAAACCTTGGCCGTATATACAGTGCCCGCGTCACCTCGAACGGGTGGGGAAGCATAAAAGATGTCTTCGGTTCCGATATTAACACGTGGAACGCCGAACCGCGGGTGGGCGTTGATACCGAGGAAAACGGACTTGCCGTATGCACCGAAGCAAACGATGATTACCTGCGCGCGAGCTGGTTTGACGCCGATTCCGGCAGCTGGACCCCGTTTATGGAAACCATATCCGGGATGTACGCGTACCAACCCAGAATAGCGTTTCACCGGCCCGGTAAGGCGAACGTGGTATGGATGAACTACCTCTCAGGCCGTTATGTGCCCTATTACAATCTTCTCGAAAACGGGGAATGGGAGGGACACACCGGGATCGTGACCGACTTTACAAAAGGAACCGTCAGCGTGGAGCCTCCCGCCCTCGATACCAACATGGACGGCGTGAGCTTTGCCGCTTGGACCGGCCAGATTGAAAGTAGTGGCTATTACATTTACGCCGCGCGCTTCAGATACGGCAACTGGGGAAATGCACAGGTGATTTCGGATACCTATTCCCAGTGCTACGATCCCGATGTGGCCGTGGATCGCGCTGGAAACGCCATAGTCGTATGGGCCTGGATGGAGGACAGCGGCATACAGGCTAACCGTTACGATGCTGACGCGGGCGAGTGGGAGGGTGTCATTCAGCTGAGTGATTCGCATGACGACCAGTATCCGGAAGTTGCGTTCGATCTGAACGGCAACGCTGTCGTGGTGTGGCACAACAACGGGAATCCGGATTTCATCTACACGAGGAGGATCGAGGCGGGCTCGGACTGGTCCGCCGAATCTTTCACCGAGAAACTGGATATTTCAGGAGAGGGGGACTTCCAGTACGACCTGCACCGTCTCGACGCCGATCCGAACGGACGGTTCATCACCGTATGGGTAGACTACGACAAGAAGAAGATCCACGCGAACATGTACGATTGAGCTGGTGTACTTTATAAAATATACGCTCATATACATATAACCGGCATCCGGCGAAACCCGGAGTATGGACTCGCTTTACTGATTAAAGTAAATTATCGATTTAACGGCCGCGGTCTCCCGCTAAAACCATCCGCTTCAGTATCCTTCTCTTCGTATTCATGGTATACTGATTGTCCTGTCCCCGAATTCCCGGTGCCTCTCTATTTTCCGGTAAAAAAGGTACTGAAGGGTTGTGGATAAGTTGTTGGCATCTCATAATCCCTTACTATAAATGTGATAGCGTGAGGGGTGCGAACCGTAATGCTTTCAATAGTCATTCCCGCATACCGGGAAGCCGAAAATTTGCCGGTGCTCTTGGAAAGGATCGTTCAAATCCTCGAACGCTCCTCCATCCGGGCCGAGATCATCATCGTGGACGACGACTCAAAGGACGGAA
>CAYWUT010000070.1:0-17380 GCA_964460545.1 uncultured Spirochaetota bacterium | reverse complement strand
CAATTATTAAATTTATTGTTAAATACATTATTATATATATAATGTATTCTTAAGACTCTTCTGCACTCCAGTGAAGACCGTTGACTATTCTACCCGCCCTGCTGCTCTTTTAGAAACCACAAGCTCCTGAGCCGAATCATTGTGCCTGATTATGCGCTAAATGGAGGCCCGCCGTGAAAAAAAGATCCGATAACAAAACTCGCGTATTCAACAACATCCTCGCCATAGCCGGACTTGCCGCTGTCATGCTGCTCTGCATGCTCTCCTGCTCGGGCGGTGTCGATGTCACGGAGCAGGACCGCGTGCTCACCTCGTTCAGCCTGACCTGGCCCTCCGGCTTTGACAACACCTGTCTTTCAAACGAGCCCGTTACCGTCATTATCAAAGCGCTCGACCAGAACGGGACGCACTTCACGGGGTGGAGCGGGTCCGTGGACATAGAGCTCACCAACGCGAGCGTGGACGTGACTCCCGCCGCGGTAAACCTCACGGCCGGCATCGTGGAGCGGTCCATCGCGTTCGACAACACCTCGTCCGAGGACCAGGAGACCGGCATGACCCTGAGTGCCGAGGGCGTGGTGACCGACCTGGACGTCACCGTACTGGTATACACGGCCGAGGCGGCCGCTCCTTCGGGATTCGGCCTTGCCTGGCCCTCCGGTTTCGACTATACCTGCGCTTCCAACGAACCGCTCGATGTGACCGTTGAGGCGCTCGACCAAAACGGGGACCTGCTCGACTGGAGCGGGTCAGTGGACCTGGTGCCAACCAATACGAACGTGACCGTGAACCCCTCCACCGTGAACCTCGCGAGCGGAACGGTACAGGCGAGCATCGCGTTCAGAAACGACACGGTGCAGAGCCAGGAAACTGTAATAACGCTCACGGACGGAAACACCGTGACCGAGCTGCCGGACACCGTGCTGGTATACGAGACCATACCGCCCTCCGACGTGGAGGACTTCGAGGCCGTACCATGGGACGGGCAAATAGGGCTTTCGTGGACCAATCCGCCCGAGCTCGATTTCACGGGGGTTCGCATACTGCGAAGTACGAGCGGCCCTCCGGCGAACGCCGGGGACGGGGTGTTGGTGTACGAGGGGGCTGACGAGGAATACGTGGACACCGGGCTTACCAACGGAACCACGTACTACTATACGGCTTTCTCCCATGACTACGCCGCGAACTACTCCAACGGCGTAACAAAGAACGGCACGCCCTCGGGCCATTCCGTGGGGGTACGGGCTTTTCCCGGGAACGGGGAGGTCACGCTCTACTGGGACGAAGATACGGGTGCGGATTCGTACACCGTATACTACACGGACGACGGAACGGACCCCGGTCCCTCCAACTATGCGGGCATGATACGGGACATGCAGGACACGGAATACGAGGTCGGGGAGCTTTCGAATTTCACCGCATACAAGTTTACCATCAAGGCTGTAAAGGATGGAATGGAGGCGCAGGAATCAAAGATAACAAGAACAATACCTCCCGGAAACATAGTTGCAGCAGGAGATCGTCACACAGCGGCGGTAAAGGACGACGGGACCGTGTGGGCGTGGGGAAATGGCACAACCGGACAGCTCGGCAACGGGGAACATTCGGCCGCCGGCAACAGCGATACACCGGTGCAGGTTTTGGGAGAAGGCGGTGAAGGCGTACTGAACGGTACAGCGGCGGTCGCGGCCGGCGAAAATCATACGGTGGCCCTGAAGAATGACGGGACCGTGTGGACCTTTGGATCTAACAACTATGGGCAGCTCGGTAAAGGCAATAGGCCAACCGATTCCGATACGCCGGTTCAGGTGGTGGATAATGAAGGCGCCGATTTTCTTACTGATATAGTGGAAGTAGCGGCAGGTAGTAATAACACCGTGGCATTGCGGAACGACGGGACCGTGTGGGCGTGGGGAAATAACGAATACGGCCAGCTCGGGAACGGTGCGCATGGAACGGATGCTCACAGAGATATACCGGTACAGGTGGTGGGGGAAAATGGAGAAGAATTTTTCACAAACGTTATAGCCGTAGCGGCAGGCCCTTTGCACACCGTGGCGTTGAAGGATGACGGGACCGTATGGACCTGGGGTTATAACCTGTATGGACAGCTTGGTGACGGTACGTCTGGAGAAGAGGCTTCCAGCGACACGCCGGTACAGGTGCTGGGTATGGGAGGGACGGGATTCCTCACTGAAGTGATCGCCGTGTCCGCTACTTATACCAACACCGTTGCATTGAGAAATGACGGGACCGTGTGGGCATGGGGTTATAATTTTGATGGACAGCTCGGCAACGGTACGTATGGAATCGGTACCGAAAGCTTCACTCCGGTGCAGGTTGTGGGAGAAGGCGGCGAAGGCGTACTGAACGGTGTGCTGGCGATAGCATCCGGTATGAGTCATACCGCAGCATTAAAAAACGACGGGACCGTATGGACATGGGGAGATAACGACCACGGGCAGCTCGGCAACGGTAATATGGGAATTTTCTCCGATACGCCTATACAGGTCGTCGGTGTAGACGGAGAAGGAATTCTCGCTGATATTACGGCGTTGGCTTCAGGCACATATCATTGCATAACAGTGAAGGGTGATGGGACCGTGTGGACGTGGGGATGGAACAATCAGGGACAGCTTGGCAACGGTACTCATGGAGTTGTGCCGACCAATTATAATGATGCTGACAGCGATACACCGGTCAAGGTGGTAAAGGTGCTCAGGGATGTAACTGAAACAGCCTCGAGCACGCATAACGCAGCTGTGAAGGATGTCGGAACCGTGTATACCTGGGGATATAACTATCAGGGGCAGCTCGGCGACGGCAATTATGGAGTAGAGGCCGAACGTGACCTCCCGGTTCAGGTGCTGGGGGGTGAAAGCGGAACGGAATTTCTTGGTGATATAACGAAGGTCGCGACAGGACAAGACCATACCGTAGCCCTGAAGGATGACGGGATCGAAACAACGGTATGGACATGGGGATTAAACAACTACGGGCAGCTCGGCAAAGGTACGCATCACATGGGCGACAGGAGTGTTACACCCGTCCAGGTGGTATTGGCATTTGAAGGCGATCCGCTTACCGGAATCACGGCCGTAGCGGCCGGTGGAGTCCATACTATTGCGATCAAGGAGGATAAGACTGTATGGACATGGGGATTAAACTATAACGGGCAGCTCGGCAACGGGAATCATGGAGCAGATACAGAAAGCGATATACCGGTTCAGGTGCTGGGCGGTGAGAGCGGAACGGAATTCCTCGAGGATATCGTGGCGGTTGCGGCAGGCAGTTATCACACCGTGGCCCTAAAGGATGACGGGATCGAAACAACGGTATGGACATGGGGAAATAATAGATACGGCCAGCTCGGCAACGGTACACATGGAGTTGTGGAGCCCAACTATGATGATGCAGACAACGATACGCCGGTTCAGGTACTGGGTGGTGAAAGCGGAACGGAATATCTTGAGGATATCGTGGCAATCGCGGCCGGTAATAACCACACTGTTGCAGTGAAGGATAACGGAACGGTATGGACGTGGGGATGGAACGATCACGGACAGCTTGGCAACGGTACTCATGGAGATGAAACTGACAGTGACACGCCGGTACAGGTGAAGGGTGCAGGCGGAACGGGATTTCTCACTGATATAATGAATATCGCAGCCGGTGTTCGTCATATCGTTGCAATTGATAACAACGGTAACCTCTGGACATGGGGGTGTAACATTTATGGGCAGCTCGGTAACGGCGACCATGGAGACGAGGCCGACAGCGACACGCCGGTACAGGTGGCGGGCGGTCTCACAGATGTGGTGGATGTATCAGCAGGTGGAAATGCCACCCTTGCGCTGCAGGATAACGGTGATGTCTGGTCATGGGGGTGGAATTACTACGGCCAGCTCGGCGACGGAAACAAGGGTACCGACTCCGACACGCCGGTTCCCCTGAGCTTTCTCTACCTGGGCTGGAACGATTAACGGCGTATTTTCTGGAAAAACTCCCGGCCTCATCTTGTTACCGCTCGCATCAGTCCATTCGGATACCCGACCGGCGCCGCCGGTCAGCCGTCGTCCCCTCCGCCTTCCTTGTGATCGATAATGTCACCGTACAGCTTCCGTGCACAGTCCGGACAGATCCCGTGGCTGAAATCGGCGTCTGAATGGTCACGTATGTAGAATTCGATCTGCTGCCAGTAGCCCCTGTCGTCGCGGATCTTCTTGCAGGACGCGCAGATGGGCAGAAGACCGCTCAGCTGCTTCACCTCGGTCAGGGCTTCCTCGATTTTCTCGTTCTTGTCCTCCAGCTCGGACCTCTGGCGCAGGGCGACCTTCTGGTAGGCGTTGACCGTTACGATGGTGATTAAAATAATAACCGTGGTGATGACCGCGAAGAGGATCAAGTTGATGAAGAGCGCCCGATTGAGAGCGTAATCCGAACCCTCAACGGTTTGTTCAACGAGCAGATACCACTGGAGCTCCGGGATGTATCGCGTATTCAGGTAGGCGTTTTTCCCGTTCAGGTCATACGCGAAGGTATCGCCGTCAGAAGCCAGGATGGAGTCGGCCACGGACGACATTCCCTCCATTTCGCGGATGTTGCGCGCTGATTCGGGGAGCCGTGTGCTGAGCAGCATGACGGTGCCCGCATCGTCGATAAAATACACGTTCCGGTTGTATTTATCGCTGTAATAATCCATCAGCTCGGCAAGGGAGCCGACCGTCAACCCGACGCCCGACGCCCCGATAAAACGTCCCTCGTAGTCGTATACCTTGTGATTTATGAAAATCGTCATGGTGTCCCTGTTCGCCATATCGGGATCCACGTTTATCTCGTAATCCGGCTCCATAGTTCTTACGCGGAAAAACCAGACGTCCCGTTCCTCCTCCGGGTCGACACTTTTCAGTATACCGTCCGCATAGTAGTAATTTCTCGTCGACTCCGAAACGAAAAAGCTGGTCACCGTGTCGTACTTGTCCTTGATCGTGCGCAGGTACTTCGTGATCCTGTCCGTGTCCCTTTCACCGCCTATGACCCAGTCCCTGAGAAAGGTGTCCTGCGCCATGAGTGAGGAAATAAAAACCGTTTGGATGAGGTCCCGCTGAACTTCCGAATAGACGTTGTCGCTCGTCAGCGGCAGCGCTCCGGTGGTTATCTCCCTGCGCAGGGAGGAGCGTGCCAGGAAATAGCTCAGAAGACTCGTTGAAACGAATCCGACGACGAGGATGAGGACCAGGAGAAAGATCATCCTTTTCTTGCGCCTGTTTTCGGGCATGGCCACCTCCTCGAATGGAAAGTGCTCCCTTTTCCGGAGCCCGGTCCTTTTTTGCCTCGGGACTTTTCCGCAGGAACTACCCGTTTTTCGGAAAGAACCTCCCCACCGCTTTACTGTACCGCTCGTACCCGTCGCCGTACAGTGCGAGGAGCCTGCGCTCCTCGTCGGCCGCGTGCCCGTTCGTGACCACGCAGGTGTACGTCAGCAGGGCCAGGGTAACGGGATTGGGGACGATGAGGAAGGTCCCGAACCCCATGAGCAGGAAGGCCAGGTACGCGGGATGGCGGGCCAGCCGGTAAATGCCGGTCGTAACGAGGCCGGGCTCGCCCCCGGAAACAACCGAATCCCGGATGGAACTGCCAACCGTGAAGGTAAACAGTACATAGAGCAGCAGGGCGAGGCACATGAGCGCCATGCCGACTATCCCGACCGCCGTGGTGTCGAGAAACGCGAACCGGTAGATCCAATCGCCGCCTCGAAAAAAGTTAACGATAATCACCGCGGTCCACGCGGGGAAGGTCAATCCGAAGAACCGTGCCCATTTCCCCCGTATTTTGTACTTTTCGCGCATGGACCGCTCGTGTTTTCCCTCCACCTTCCCGTAGGTCAGGAAATGATAGGCCCAGAATACGACTATCCACGCCAGGAGGAACACCCGTGAAAAAACAAATCGCATTATACTTCTCCTCTCCGGGGAACTGCCCGGCGGATGACTCCTTTATCGTCCCCAGCTGAGATCGTTATTACTCTCCTTCATTACTTATAAGGTCCTTTACCCTTCCGACCTGCCCGTCTTCCAGTCGCACCTTGATCCCATGCGGGTGGGTCGGGGACTTCGTCAGTATGTCCCGGACCGTTCCTTCTGTAAGCACGCCCGTTTTCTGGTCCTTTTTGAGCACTATGGAAACCCGGCTGCCTTTTTTTATATCCTTACGATTCATACCATGCATGTTTCTTCTCCCTATCTTCAC
The DNA here is from genome assembly GCA_964460545.1 of uncultured Spirochaetota bacterium. Lineage (GTDB taxonomy): Bacteria > Spirochaetota > B62-G9 > B62-G9 > DRHN01 > CAYWUT01. Next base: position 11,131 of record CAYWUT010000070.1, on the reverse strand, counting down.
CCGGCACGGTCACCCGCTGCAGCGGCCGCCATTACACCATACGGTATCAGTCCGTATATTCCGTTTTCTGCAGACCGACAAGTGACTCTATGGTTTTTTCCATAACCTTCCTGTTCTTGGTAAAATACTTCTGTAAACGTATGATGAGCTCTTTCTGCCTTGCCCGGTCACCCGCATAATACTCGTGGTTTAAAAGCGCTTTCGCCCAGGCCAGATTGGATTCCACCTCCTCCGGTATCCGCTCCCCGTCATGACGAACCGCTTCGCTTGTACACACGTCGTGGCACACACCGCATCGTATGCACCTGCTTTCGTTTATAAATGCGGTTCCCTCTTCCATCGAAATGGCGCCGACCGAGCAACTATCAATACACATTTCGCACCCGGTACACAGTTCCCTGCTGATCCAAGGCATGATTATTTACCCCTTATTAATTTTTCTCTCATTCAGTCATATGCCAAGCGGATTTTCTCGTCCGCCATGGTCGGCCCTGTTATGGTCTTCCACTTGTCATCGTCCCATGTCCCCAGTTTGTCGTGCATTACGAGGTACTTTTCGGGTATGGGGTGGGTGCCGTACACCACCTCGATTCCGTACCGTTTTTCTATGAAATCGTGAAAGTACTCTATAGAGGGACAGGGAGGGTATCCCACGACGAGCCCGGTCGCGAGATGCACGACCTGCGCCCCGTTTTTCATCATTTCATCGACCGCGTACTCGATATTGCCACCCGGGCACCCGTCGCAGCTGGTATAGCCGACGAGTTCCACCGCCGTGTTTTCATACCTGTCGAACGCACCCTCCCTTTCCCGCATCGATCTGAGGCATTTACCGCCCGCGCACCTGCGATACCGGTCGCAGATGATTATACCGATTTTCGTCGTTTCTCTCATGATGTCTCCTTATAAATAAATATCAGCGAGATAATGGCAGTGTTCTGCCGTACCGCGCGCTATTCAATGACAGGGAGCAGACCGGCAATACAAAAACGGCACCGAAAAAAACACCGCCGGTACCACGAGGTCGGTTAAACTGTTGTAATTTCTCCGGTCCGACAGGAAGGAGAGTAACGGCCGGAACAAGAGAGCCCGCGATTACCTGCCCGTTCCCGATGTACGATAAAATAGTGAGCATATTACGTCCTGATCAGCATCAATTTACTGCCCTATTGATCCACATGCAAGGACGATATCTCCGGCGAGCAGGATCCGATCATATCCCCTTAACTATCCTGCCCGCCCATATGCGTTGACATTTTATATGGCCCTTATTAACGTATAAGACTAATTTACATACTGCTTCTTAATATAAAACCGTACACTAGCAAGCCTCGTAGGCAAACGGGACCTGGGATTCGGGATACCGCGGCAAATGGACAAACACTTCAGGATCGGCATCATAAGCGGCAAGCTCGGGGATGTGGACGGCGTATCCCTCGAAGTGGACAAGTGGATACGGGTACTGACCGAGCTCGGACACACGGTATTCACCATTGCGGGCGCGTACAAGAATCCCCTGAAATCCATTCCCCCGGAAAACCAGCTCACGCTCGAGAAAATCGGGTTCTCCACGACCGAACAGCAGTACTACGAGAAGCTCGTCTTTCCCCACCTGAACCGCAACCCGGTCCACCTGAACAACATCACGAAGAATGACATCGTGGAGCGGCTGACCGTAAGCGGCGAACAGGTGGCCGCGAAGCTGTACGAATACATACAGGACTTCAACATCGACGTCATTGTCGCGGCGAATACGAATGCCATACCCATGACCCTGCTCGGCGGAATGGGCGTATACAAGCTCGCGACCGAACGCAGGGTCGCGGCCGTTCTGCACCACCACGACTTCTGGTGGGAGCGGAGCAGGTTCAGCAATAACCGCATCGAATCTCTCCTCACGAAAATCATGCCGCCCTCTGACCTGGGAATCGAGCACGTGGTCCTCTCCTCCTATGCGGCGCACATACTGGGCTCCATAAAGCGTGTACACCCCTCGGTCATACCCAACTGCGAGGACTTCGACAAACCCACGGTACCGGACGAGTACAACGGCAATTTCAGATCGGATTTCGGTTTCAGGGACGACGACATACTGATCGTGCAGCCCACGAGAATCATTCGCAGAAAACGCGTCGAGGATTCCATTGAGCTCGCGTCCCGGCTTCTCAAACGATACCCCGATTTCTCAGGGCGCGTTCACTTCATCATCTCGCTCTATCAGGGGGACGAGCCCGACGAAAACTACGTGCGCGACATCAGGTCCATGGCAGATGCCGGAAACGTTCCGCTCCATCTCATCTCGGATAGAGTTTCCTCGGTGCGGGGTGAGGACGACCGTGGAGAGCGAATATACACGAACCGCGACGTGCTCGTAAACGCGGACCTCGTCACCTATCTTCCCATATGGGAGGGATTCGGAAACGCGCTGCTCGAAACCATGGCGGCGCGCGTGCCTTTGGCCGTAACCACCTACCTCGTGTACAAGACCGACATCAAGGGAACGGGCCTGAACAACATCGAGATCAGGGATTCCTACGATGAAAACGGCCGGCTCCGCATACCGGATGAAGCGGTGGAGGAGGTGTACCGGATGCTCACCGATGCCGGTGAGCGGTCGAAGCGAACGAACGAGAACTTCGAGATCGCGCGGAGCGAGTTCGGTATCGACACCCTTCGTAACAGGCTCATGAAAGTGCTGTCGGAATACGCAGACGAAATCCGGGCTTCGAGGAAACGGCTGAAGAAGAGTAAAATCCTCTATTCGGTCTGATTTTTTCCGCACCCCCTTTGACAAAAAGCCGGACCCGGATTAAGGTTGACTCCACAGTTCCGCGCCCCTTCACAGGAGACCCGAATGAGAAAAAAGAATAAAATTCCTCCCGAAGAAGCCGCACCGGAGACGGCTGAATCACGTAAAGAAATGCCGGGCAAGCCCTGTCCGAACGGCGAGGGACCTCAGATAATATGCTCGCTTAAAGGGCCGTTCACGGTCATCGACCTCGAGGATTTCAGGGATCACGAGGGAAAGCCCATCCCCGTAAATCCGGTGATGCCGCTCTGCCGCTGCGGATATTCGAAAAATAAACCCTTCTGCGACGGGAGCCATGTGGAGGCGAAGTTCTCGGGTGAAAAAGCCCCGGACCGGGTAAAGGACAGGGTGCGTGAATACAAAGGCAAAGAAATAACCATACTGGACAACCGCGGTGTATGCGCCCACGACATGGCCTGCATCAACCTCCTGCCCTCCGTGTTCAGCAGGGGGCGGCGCCCGTGGATCGATCCCGACGGAGCGGACGTCGAGGATATCATCAAAACCATAGAGAAGTGCCCCTCGGGCGCGCTGAGCTACCGCATAGGGGACAAATTGTACAAGGACCTGGACCGCAGCCCCGCGATCACGGTCGCGAAGGACGGCCCGCTCGAGGTCGTCGGGTGGGTAACGCTGAAGGACGACATGGACTCCGAGCCCGAGAGCGAGGAGCACTACACCCTCTGCCGCTGCGGAAAATCCAGGAACAAGCCCTTCTGCGACGGCTCCCACCTGAATTAAGGGGACATGTTACTTCTATGAAAAAGCGCGTTGAAAAGATATTTCTCAGTACCATCGGTACAGCCATAGGCTGGTACGGAGAGGAGCCGGCCGGACCGGTTCGGATCGACGCCTCCGTGAATAGCGAACCCGCCCGGATAATCTACCGGTTCTTCAAGACGGTGCTCAACACTGATACGAATGGAAACGGCCCCAAAGCCCCCAATCTCGAAAATTTACGGACGCTCTACGAAGAGGCGAAAAAAAGGTTCATTTGCTTTTACCTGAAGCCGTCCCGCTATGAAACGCTGATCCGAAAAGAAGGGCAGCTCAGGTCCTCGGGCGATCCCGAAACCCGCGCGCGCATTGTATCCGAAATATGGGCCCCTGAGCTGCTGCTCACGGACGAGGAGATAGTGAAGCGGTGGAGGCTGAAGGAGATAATGCCCGCACCCGAACCGCCCCGTCCGGAGGAGATCGTTTTCCAGCTCAACGGGCTGTACACGACCCCTGACCCGGAGCTTCAGGCCGATGCCAAGGCTCCTTCACCCACGGATTACGGAAGACGGATCGCGGACTACGATCACCCCGTTCCGCTCTACGCGGAGGGAGAGGAGCATGAGCTGGCCGGCTGTCTGAAAGAGCTGGACCTGGATATCGGCTTCGAGAAGAGCAAAGGCACCCTTGCGGCCGGGCACAGGCTTTCCGTAATCGTCTCGATCTCGGTCACGCACGAAGGACTGGAAGAGCCTGTAACTATCTGGGTCGAGGAGACGGTCCGCCGGTTAGGCCTGAAAAACCTGGCCGTTTTTCTCCTGTCCGAGCTCACCGTTGAAGCCATCTCAAATGAGCTGCTTGAAAAACGGTTCGACGTTTTCACGGTTCGCGGTGAGTACGCGGCCCACTTCAACGCGCTGAAGTACGTACAGCTCCTCTTTGAAAGAGGGCTCGGGTGCAGGGCGGGCTTCAAGCTCGATACGGACGAGGGCATACGTTCACGTGAACTGTACGAGGCCACGGGCAAGTCATGGCTCAGTACCCTCTGCCACCCCTTCTGGGGAGGAAGCGGAGTCGACTGCGAGGGACGGGAGGCTACTCTCGGTTTCGGCGTGGGCGAGTACGTGAACAATACGGACATTCTGCGTCTCGGATACGAAGATGCCCTGCGCGAGCCCGACGTGAAGGTCCCCGGGAGCTACGGAACGGAAAACATATTCTTCAACAAACAATTCGCGCACGGCAGGGCAACGGCCTTGTACAACCGTTTCAACCGCATCGAGGACTGCGTATCCCACCCCGTACTCAAGGGCGGCGGGTACGGAATCACGAACGAATCCCTTGCAGGCTCTCTTCCCTTCTGCCTCTCGGTGGTGGGCAGGGCGGAGGACCAGCAGTTTTACTTCCACGGCCTGTCGATGGGTCTCAGGGGGCTTTTCAACCCGAACCTGCGCATCGCGCATTACAAGGAAAGGGTAAGGAGCCGCGAGCAGGGGACCGAGGCGCGCCGTTTTGCCGGCGACATGTACCGCTTGCTCCTCTTCAGTAAAATCGCCGATCACCTGGGCGTGAAAAAGGACATCGACCCCATGCCCGGGGTTTTCGCGGGAGGCCTCGCCCTGCCCCAGGCGCTCTTCAGCGCTCTTTACCGGGCATACGTGTTCTGCACGGAAAACCGGACCGGAGACGCACATTTCCTGTTGAACGAGTGTCTTCCCGCCCTGGGGGAGCTCGACCGCCGTATAGCCTCCGGCATGATAGAAAAACTGTTCAAGAGCGAAGGGAATGGATGGCGTGAAATAGCCCTGCGCATGGGAGCTGCGAATCAGGAGAAGTGCAAGCGTTTTATTCAATCCAGGCTTATATTCTGAAATACAATTCAAATAAACAGGGGGAATGATCCATGCCCAGGAGAGAAGACATACACAAGGTGCTCATCATAGGCTCGGGTCCCATCGTCATAGGCCAGGCGTGCGAGTTCGATTACTCGGGAACGCAGGCGTGCAAGGCGCTGAGGAGCCTGGGATATGAAATAGTGCTCGTCAACTCAAATCCGGCCACTATCATGACCGATCCGGGAATGGCGGACGCGACCTATATAGAGCCCCTCGACCCCGAGGTGCTGGAACGGATCATTCAGAAAGAACGCCCGGACGCGCTTCTGCCCAACCTGGGCGGTCAGACCGGTCTCAACCTCAGCGCGGCTCTTGCCGAGCGGGGTATTCTCGAGAAGTACGGGGTCAGGATCATCGGCGTGGAGGTCGACGCGATCAGGCGCGGAGAGGACAGGACCGCCTTCAAGAACACCATGGCGAAGCTCGGGATCGACATGCCCAAGAGCGAGGCGGTGTACGGAGTGAAGGAGGCCGAGGAGGTCGCCTCGAAGCTCGGGTATCCGGTGGTGGTCCGGCCCGCGTACACCCTGGGCGGAACGGGCGGGGGCCTCGTGTACAACGTTGAGGAGCTGCGCGTTGTCGCGGGGCGCGGCATCGCGGCATCCATGATCGGGCAGGTCCTGATCGAGGAGTCCGTGCTCGGGTGGGAGGAACTTGAGCTCGAGGTGGTCCGTGACTCGGGGAACCGGATGATCACCGTATGCTTTATCGAAAACGTGGATGCCATGGGCGTTCACACGGGAGACTCCTACTGCACGGCCCCCATGCTCACCATCGATCCCGCGCTCCAGAAGAAACTGCAGGATTACTCGTACCGCATCGTGGAGGCTATTCGCGTCATCGGCGGAACGAACATACAGTTCGCCCACGATCCCGACACGGGACGGGTCGTTGTCATAGAGATCAATCCCCGGACCTCCCGCTCATCGGCGCTCGCGTCCAAGGCGACCGGGTTTCCCATAGCGCTCGTTTCCTCCAAGCTCGCGGCGGGCCTCACGCTCGACGAGATACCCTACTGGCGCGACGGCACCCTCGACAAATACACCCCCTCGGGCGACTACGTGGTGGTCAAGTTCGCGCGCTGGGCATTCGAGAAGTTCAGGAACGCGGAGGACAGGCTCGGGACGCAGATGCGCGCGGTCGGCGAGGTCATGAGTATAGGGAAAACCTACAAGGAGGCCTTTCAAAAATCCATACGCTCCCTCGAAAAGGGGAGGTACGGGCTCGGATTTGCCCTCGACTTCAATAAAAAGCCCCTGAACGAGCTCATGGAAATGCTGAACGAACCCACGAGCGAACGGCAGTTCATCATGTACGAGGCCCTTCGAAAGGGCGCGTCTGTGGAGGACATCTCGTCCCGGACATACATCAAGCCCTGGTTCGTATCGCAGATGAAGGAGCTCGTGGGTCTGGAGGAGGAAATACTGGCTTTTAAAGGCTCGTTCCTTCCGGACGGTATGCTGGTCCGGGCGAAGAAGGACGGTTTCTCGGACCGCTACCTCTCCTCCCTCCTGGATGTGGATGAAAAAGACATAAGAGAGAAGCGGATCGGGCTGGGCCTGGAGGAGGCCTGGGAGCCGGTACCGGTCAGCGGGGTGGAAAACGCTGCCTACTACTTCTCCACCTATAATGCACCCGACAGAACCTCGTCGAGCACGCGGAAAAAGGTCATGGTACTGGGGGGAGGCCCCAACAGGATCGGACAGGGGATCGAGTTCGACTACTGCTGCGTGCACGCTGCGTTCGCACTCAGGGACGAGGGTTACGAGACGATCATGGTGAACTGTAACCCGGAAACCGTGTCCACGGACTACGACACCTCGGACAAGCTCTACTTCGAGCCCCTCACCGTTGAGGACGTTTTAAGCATATACAAGAAGGAGAATCCGGCCGGGGTGATCGTACAGTTCGGGGGGCAGACGCCGCTCACCATAGCGGACGAGCTCGCCGAGGCCGGTGTGCGGATTCTCGGTACCTCTCCCGACGTGATCGACCTTGCCGAGGACCGGGACCGGTTCAGACGGATGATGAACAGGCTCGACATTCCCATGCCCGAGGCGGGCATGGCGAGCACCCTGGAGGACGCGCTCGAGGTGGCTGACAGAATCGGGTACCCGCTCATGGTCCGCCCCTCCTACGTGCTCGGGGGACGGGGAATGGAGGTCGTGCATGATGAGGAGATGCTGAGGGAATACGTGGCCGCCGCGGTCGACGTAACCCCTGACCGGCCCATACTCATCGACAAGTTCCTCCGAAACGCCGTGGAGGCCGAGGCGGACGCGCTCTCTGACGGCGGGGACACCTTCGTTCCGGCCGTTATGGAGCACATAGAGCTCGCGGGCGTGCACTCGGGCGATTCGGCATGCGTCATCCCGCCCGTGGACATCCCGCAGAAACATATCGACACCATCTACCGGTATACGAAGCGCATAGCCCGGGAACTCGGCGTGGTGGGACTCATGAATATTCAGTACGCTATTGCGGACGACACGGTGTACGTCCTGGAAGCGAACCCGCGGGCCTCGCGCACCGTCCCCCTTGTTTCCAAGGTGTGCGGATTCTCCATGGCGCGGCTGGCCACCCGACTTATGCTCGGGAACAAGCTGGCGGACCTCGGCCTACGGCCTCGAAAGATTCCGCACTACGGCGTAAAGGAGGCGGTCTTCCCTTTCAACATGTTTCCGGAGGTGGACCCCCTCCTCGGTCCGGAGATGCGCTCGACGGGAGAGGTCCTGGGAATGGCCCCTACCTTCGGACTCGCCTTTTACAGAGCCCAGGAAGCCACCGGGCTCACCCTCCCTGTTGAGGGAACGGTCCTCATCTCCGTATCCGGAAAAGACAGGCCCGCGGTTCTGCAGCCCGCGAAGAGGTTTCACGAGCTCGGGTTCAAGATCGTTTCAACCGGGGGAACCAAAATCTTTCTGGAGGAAAACGGCGTGCCCGCCGGGCACGTGCTCAAGCTTCACGAGGGGAGACCGAACATCGTGGACCTCATCATGAACGGAGAGATTCAGCTCGTGGTCAACACGCCGTCCGGAAAGCTGAGCATTTGGGACGATTCGTACATCCGAAAGGCCGCGATCAAGTACCGCGTTCCCTATATTACGACACTGGCCGCAGCCAAGGCGGCTGCGCGCGGCATAGCCGCGTTCAGGGAGGGAGGAACGGATATCAAGTCCCTTCACAGTTATCATGCGGATATTACGGAAGAATGAAGCTGTCGGAAGCGCGAAAAAAACTAGAGGACGTCGACCCTGATGGAATCGTCGAGGTGGTCCTTCAGTGTTTCCTCGATGAATGCCTGCGTTCCCGTCCGGCTGGACGGGCACCCGTTGCAGGCTCCGAGATAGTGTATGTAAACTTCGGTCACGCCGTCCGAGTCCTTCATGTCCACGACCTCGAGATTCCCTCCCTCGATGAGAAGCTTCGGTCTGACTTCCTCGTTCAGGACCTTCTCCACCGCCCGGTGCTTCTGAATGAGGTTCATCGAGACAAAGCTCTTCTCCTCGGTGTAGCGGGAGACCTCCTCGTGTTCCATCTCCTGGCGTACCTCTGTCAGTATGTCCACGAGGTAATGCCTTCTCTTCTCGTGTCCCCCCGGCCTGACACATGACTTGCAGAAGGCCCCTGCCTTCGTATATTTCGTGATCTCCTCGACGGTCTTCAGGTCGTTTATGCGAATAACCTCCTTGATCGTGCGAAGCGATACCCGGGCGCACTCACATACGATCTCCTCGTCCTCGAGATCGGTCATGTCGACGTTCTTGTAGATCGAGGCCGCCTTTTTTATCACGTCGTACGCGAGCACGCTGCAGTGCATCTTCTGCGGCGGTATGGCGGCCGTGTCATTATCGTCCCGCAGGGCCATTTCCACGTCGAGGTTCGTTATCTTCAGGGCCTCGTCCACGGTCTTGCCCACGCACATCTCGGCCATGACGTCGCTCGATGCGATCGCCGTTCCGCACCCGAAGGTCTTGAACCGAGCCTTCAAAACTTTTTCCGTTTTCGGATCGACCGCCCAGTAGAGCCTGATCGCGTCTCCGCACACCTCGGCGCCGTAGTCGGCAACGATGAGCTTCGCGCCCATGGCCTCGGCCTCCTCCGCGGTAATCTCACCCATGAAGCCCGGGTTCGTCATCCGCTCGTTCACCTTGCTGGAGTACTGCTCCCAGAGCGATCCTCCTATCAGATCAGCCTTTGCCATAAATAGCAACCTCTCATGAAATTGACAGCCATATACTCAGAAAAAAACCGTATACCTTTCACACCCCGCTCGTGGAAATCGCCCTGAGGCGGGCTACCGATTCACGGAATACCTCGGCGGTTTTGTCGATCTCCTCTTCGGTCGTGAAACGGGAGAGCGAAAGCCGTATGCCCGTGTGGGCGAGCTCGTTATCCATGTCCATCGCGACAAAGGTGGGATTCGGTTCGAGCGACTCTGACGCGCATGCGCTCCCGGTCGACGCCCCGATGCCGTTCTTGTTCAGGTCCCAGATCAGGGCTTCTCCCTCCACACCCCGTACGCTTACGAGGATCGTGTTCGGGGTCCTTGTCTCCCGCTTGCCCACGACTTTGCATCCAGGTATTTCCAGCACCCCGTCCTCGAGCCTGTCCCTCAGCCCGCGGACCGCGGTATCCTCGTATTCGAGATTCTTAACTGCGAGCTCCATGGCGAGCCCCATGCCGATAAGCCCCGGTGTATTGATCGTGCCTGCGCGTTTTCCCCCCATCTGCTCGCCTCCGTGCAGGAGAGGCGGGATGGTCACGCCCTTTCTTATATAGAGCCCTCCCACCCCCTTGGGACCGTGAAACTTGTGGGCGCTGAAGGTGAGAAAATCCGCCCTGACTTTCCGGACATCGACCGGTACCTTCCCGACGGCCTGCGCCGCGTCCGTGTGGAAGGGCACCCCCCGTTCCCTGCAGACATCTGCGATATCCCCGACCGGATTGATGAGGCCCGTCTCGTTGTTCGCCCACATGACGGACACGAGCGCGGTCCTGTCCGGGTCGATGTTCCGCTCCACGATACCGGCGTCCACGACGCCGTCTTCGTTCACCGGAAGGTAGATGACCTTTGCCCCGAGCGTTTCGAGGAATTTACACGCGTTGATAATGCAGGGATGCTCCACCTGCGTGGTGACGATCTCCTTTTCGCCCTCCGTGGCATAGTACACGCCCTTGATGACCGTGTTGTTCCCCTCGGTGGCGCAGCCGTTTACGATAATGTCGTCATCGTCATCCGCACCTATTCCCTCATAGAGACGGTCGAACGCGAGCTTCATATAGGGATGCAGCTCGGTCCCGAATACGTGGAGCGAGTTGGGATTCCCGTACAGTCTCGTATAAAAAGGCTCCATCGCCTCGGCCACGAGCGGATCCACGATCGTCGTGGCATTGTTATCGAGATATATTCTGTCCACCCCTGCCTCCGGTCGGTTCGGGGTATCGGTTTTAATCGGTTTCAAATTGACACCCCGCGTGTACCATAAAAAATTAATCTTTTTCACCCGCTCCGTCAGCATAAAGAGGAGGCCGGGGTCCGATACCCCGGCCTCCTCATGCAGTACCTGCTTTACCGTTCGCGGCCCGAAGCGTCTCAGTACGATATGCCCTTCTCCCCGGCCTGCTTCCTTATGATGGTGCAGACAATCCCGTCAAAGGAATCGCGGTTTCCGTATTCAGCGGTTTTCCCGGCGACATATGCGTTGCG
>CAYWUT010000069.1:0-17785 GCA_964460545.1 uncultured Spirochaetota bacterium | reverse complement strand
TTCCTGAGATGCTTCGCTATGCTTTTAACTGAAGTCTTCACGTAATCAAGGTTGGGATCATAATGTTTTCCGAGCGGAGTCGGAACGCATATGATGATAAAAGTCGCTTTCTCGAGTTCCGTGTAATCGGAAGTGGCCGTCAGCTTTCCCGAGGATACGTAGGAAGCGATAAAATCGCCCTCGATGTGGTCGATATAACTCTTCCCGTCTCTTATCATAGCCACTTTATCTTTATCCACATCGAATCCCGCCACCTGGAATCCGGCGGTAAGAAACTCCCGGGCAAGGGGCAGCCCCACATATCCAAGGCCGATTATACTTACAATGGCTTCTCTCGTCTCCGTATGCTTTATCATCATTTCATGCATATATGTCCCCTGCTGTTCATGTTTACGAATGCATTAGATTAAATTATGTAAAGAAGCCAAGCGTGGATCTATACATCCTGCATTGGCATAATATAATAAAAGACCAACAGAGATCAAAAGGATATCAGGCATACCCCGGTTCGGAGAATGGGACAATAGTTATGAAACGCTTTATAGAAGGCGGGTCTGCTAATTCGCTTGACAGTATATACAAATTGCTATACCCTCGTACAGCAAGTCGGCATTCCATGCAATTATAAGGCTGATAAAATGAACGGCTCGGATAAAACGGATGAGATAGATCTCGTAAACGTTATTGTTGTTTTTTTACGCAGAAAATGGTTCATCGCCGGATTCGTAATTGTATTTCTTGCCCTAGCCCTGGTTTATACCACCGCTATCAAGGAACCCGAATACTACGTGCATGCGATCGCCATACCTCCCCAATCCTATGAGATCGATGCGGAAAGTATCCTGAATCCCGCACCTGTTAATGCAAGCCTCCTCTTCAGCCATCTAAAAAACAGTCTCTATGAAACCTCGCAGGACGAGGGAAGAGAAACGCCCTTATATTCCTACAGGGCTCGCGCGGAACTCGACAATATGGAAAATCCCTTTCTGGAGATCGACATTACCGGGGATAAAGCGGCAATCGTGAAAGCGGTTCAATCCATGTACGAAATTCAATCTTCATACGTGAATACACTCCGAACGAAGAACAAGCAGGCTTATGCCGTTATTCAGGAATCCTCGAAAGAATCCGTACTGAGATATAAGGAGCTCTACGAAAATCTTTCAAAAATTCTACTCCAGGAAAGAGAAAATTCGATCGGGTTGGAAAGCGTAAATCTCGGGGCTCTGAGCGAACTCATTTCAGAAATGCATCGGATCGAGAATATTCGCGCAATCAACAAAACAGTATCCTTGTCATACGGCGGTCTTTTTATCGTGCAAAAATCAAAAACAGCAGTGAAGGAGATCCGGATTCATGACGGCAATATCAACCGGATAGGTAATTACGTGGGCTCCGCACAGTCGAGGAGGCGCCGGATGATGCCCGTTGTCATGACCTTTATCCTGGCACTGCTTCTCGGTTTTTTTATCGCTTTTGCTCTCGAATTTCTCTCGAGACCGGATGTCAGGGACAGGCTCAGAAAGGATGTAAAAAAAACGTCGGCGCGGTAATATGTGTCATTGATTAATAGAAGACCTGCTGTACCCTTTTCCTGCCGGAGTATAGTCAGCCACGAAAAATTGACCTGTCACCACCGTAGTTCTTCTCTATCCACGAGCGGTACTCGCCGGTCTGCACGCCCCTCACCCAGTCCACGTTATCCAGATACCACGATATGGTGCCATCCAACCCCTGCTCGAGCGATACCGTGGGAGTCCAGCCGAGCGAAGTCTTTATTTTTTCCGAGTTGACCGCGTATCGTCTGTCGTGACCGGGTCTGTCCGTGACGAACTGTATGAGGCCCTCGTACACACCCCTTTTTTCACCGGTTTTCAGGGCCGTTCGTTCGCAGAGAAGACGCACGAGATCGATATTGGAAACGACGCTCCCCCCACCTATGTTGTAGGTTTCTCCGGCCGCCCCTTTACGTAAAATGAGCCTGATCGCCTCGGCGTGGTCATCCACGAAGAGCCAGTCGCGCACGTTTTTACCGTCTCCGTAGACCGGAAGCCGTTTCCCCTCGACCATGTTCAGTATCATGAGCGGAATGAGCTTTTCGGGGAACTGATAGGGACCGTAGTTGTTAGAGCAGTTCGAAATGGTGACGGGGAGGCCGTAGGTATGGCCGTAGGCCCTGACGAGGTGGTCCGACGCCGCCTTTGACGCCGAATAGGGGCTGTGCGGGTCGTACCCGGTCGTTTCGGAGAATTCCTCGCCCTCCGCAGCAGAGCCGTACACCTCGTCCGTGCTGACGTGGTGGAAGAGAACGCCGTCCTTCCCCTCCCAGCACCTGCGGGCGGTCTCGATAAGGGTGAAGGTCCCGTTTATATTGGTCCGCACGAACTCGTGGGGTCCAAATATGGACCGGTCGACGTGCGATTCCGCGGCGAAATGAACGACCGTGTCGATGCGGTGCTTTTCGAATATCCCGGTCATTGCCTCATGATCGCATATATCCGCCCTGTAAAACGTATACCGCCCGGGATAAACTTCGTCTATGCCGGAAAGGTTCAAAGGGTTTCCCGCGTAGGTCAACTTGTCCGCGTTGACGACTGTTCCGGTAAACGCGCCGTCATTGAGGAGCAGGCGGATGAAGTTGGAGCCGATAAATCCGCATCCCCCGGTAACAAGTATGCTTCGCAGTTCTCTCATCTTCATTCATCCCTTCCCTTTTTATACCCTGTCAGAAAACGTTCGACCGCGTCCCCCCATTCCGGAATCTTACAGCCGAATTGTTCGGAGAACCTATCGGTGGCGAGACACGAGCTGGCGGGCCTCAGTACGGCAGAGGAGTACTGCGCTGCCTTAACGGGCCTGATATCGACCGTGCGATTGACAATACCGAGCGCACGGGCCCTTTCGTATATCCTGAGAGCGAATCCATACCACGTTGTCTCCCCCCCGTTGCAAAAATGGTAGGTTCCCGGTTCGCCGCCTCCGGGCTTCATAACCGCAAGGAGCGCGCGGGCCAGGTCCCGCGTATAGGTGGGGCTCCCCCTCTGATCGGACACCACCTGTACCGTGTCTTTCGTGGAGAAGAGTTCTATCATCGTCCGGGGAAAGGAACGACCGTTTAACCCGAAAAGCCAGGACGTCCTGATAATGAAATGGCGGTCGAGCGATCTCCTCACGCAATGCTCGCCTTCCAGCTTACTCTTCCCGTAAACGTTGACCGGGTTCGGTTTGTCGGTTTCCTTATAGGGGACCGCGCTTCTCCCGTCGAATACATAATCGGTGGAAATGTGAATGAGCGCACAGCCGAGCCGCCGGGAGGCATGGGCGAGGTTCTCCGGACCGCGCGCGTTGATCCGGTACGTTTCCTCCCGGTTCGCCTCTGCCTTCTCAACATCCGTCCACGCTGCGCAATTGACGATCCAGTCGGGTATTTGATCCCGGAAACCGGAGATAAATGAATTGATCGCCCCGGGGTTCGCTATGTCGACCTCTGCGTCGGAAGCTCTGTATGAAATGCCCGATTCGGCCAGGGCTTTTGCCACATCAGATCCGAGCATCCCGCGATTTCCGATGAGCCACACCATTGTTTTAACAGCCTTTAAAAACATTAAGGCCCGGACATAATGAAACCCGGGCTTTTGTCAGTACGTTATTACCGGGCAAACCGGTATCTATTCGTCAGGATCCTCTCTCCCCGCCCGCGACGAAGTCCTCGTAGAATTGGTCCCTGCCGTCCTCGTGGCGTATCTCGTCGACCTCCTCTTCCTTCTTCCATCCCCGGTAGAGTCTGTTCGGGTAGTTGAGGACCATTCCGTTTTCCTCTTTCGAGACGTTCCTGTAGCCGTGTACTATTCCGGGAGGCACCATAAGAAAAATGGGGCGCGTAGTGCCCCCTTCCACGATCATGCGGGTCCCGTAGGTCGCACTTTCCTTCCTGTTGTCCCAGAGAAAAACCTCGAAATCACCGGGCCCCATGAAAATGAATATATCGGTCTGGTCTCTGTGCTCGTGAGGACCGCGCGCCACGCCGGGCACGGTATGGGAAACATAGCTCATCTGCGGCTGAAGTGAAACCGGAAGCTCGTCCGCCCTGTACGTCTCGACCAGGGTGCCCCGATTGTCGCTGTGGACTACCAGCTCCCGTAAAACGATCCCATCGATCTCGCCCGTGGTAAACATCAGCTTACTCCGCTTCCAGTATGCTCAGGAGGTATTCCCCGTATCCGGATTTTATGAGCTCCTTCGCCTGTTCCCTGAGCTTCTCTTCATTAATAAAACCCATCCGATAGGCTATCTCCTCGATGCAGGAGATCTTCAAACCCTGCCTGTCCTCTATCGCCTTTACAAAGAGCGAGGCCTCCATGAGGGACTCGTTCGTTCCCGTATCGAGCCAGGCATAACCACGTCCCAGGAGCTTCACGGAAAGCGAACCGCGGTCCAGATAAACTCTGTTCACGTCCGTGATCTCGAGCTCTCCGCGCGCCGAGGGGGTAAGGGACCCCGCGATATCCACGACGCCGTTGTCGTAAAAGTAAAGCCCGACCACGGCGTAGTTGGATTTCGGCACCTTTGGTTTCTCCTCGATGGAGAGCGCCCGTCCCTCATCGTCGAATTCGACAACGCCGTACCGTTCGGGGTCCTTCACGCGGTATCCGAAGATGGTGGCGCCTTTCCGCAGGGAAGCGGCTTCGCGCACGAGGGAGGGAAGCTCGTGGCCGTAGAATATGTTGTCCCCCAGGATGAGGCATACCGGGTCTTTTCCGACGAACCGTCCGCCGATGATAAAGGCCTCCGCGAGTCCGTTCGGGGATTCCTGGACCTCGTACGAGAGGGAAAGTCCGATACGTGAACCGTCTCCGAGCAGGTCCCTGAATCGCGGGAGGTCCATCGGAGTGGATATGATGAGCACCTCTCGTATGCCCGCAAGCATGAGAATGGAGAGCGGATAGTATATCATCGGCTTGTCATATACGGGCAGAAGCTGCTTGCACACGGCTTTTGTAACCGGATAGAGGCGTGTTCCGGACCCGCCCGCGAGTACGATTCCCTTCATAATAGACTCCTCATGTTAAATTGACATTCTAATCAAAAGAGTCCTTTTACTCAACCGGCCCATTTTATTTATTGTAATATTCGTCCCCGATTCACTCTAATATACAATCAGCCCTCGTACTTGACCATGCCGAAAAAAAGGGACATAATTAGACCTCATTTCGAGTTTTAATAAGCATAATTAATATGAAGCTTTCACATATATAAAATACGCTTGATCAGGTGAACCTTGCTATTTGATAAAATAAAACAGAAATAATCATCATGTCTAATAACCATTGCATGGTATTAAAGAAAACTCCAAGGTCACCCTCATTACCAACATTCCTTTAACACAGGAGCACCCGGTGAAACAGAAGAGCGAATCCTCCACGAGCCCGTCCGGAGAAACCTTCCCGCTCCCGTCGAGGAGTGATTACGGGAAAGAAATCGAACGTCTTGAAAAAATCGTGTCTGAAAAACGAAAGGAGGGAAAGCAAATCGTCGTGGTACTCGGCCTCGGTTTCGTCGGCGCGGTCATGGCCGCGATCGTCGCCGACTCGACCGACAAAGACGGCAATTCCGGCAAGTTCGTCATCGGCAAACAGCGTCCGAGTACAAGGAGCTACTGGAAGATCCCGATCATCAACAGGGGCATATCCCCGATCAAGGCCGAAGATCCGGAGGTCGCCCGCATGATAGAGCGTTGCGTTCTGGAAAAAAAGACCCTGATCGCGACTTTTACCGATGAGGTGCTCGGCCTGGCGGACGTGGTTGTCATCGACGTCCAGTGCGATTACGTAAAGAATGCACTCGCCGACGTCAAGAACGGCGACGTCGATATGGCCGCGCTCGAGGAGACCTTTCACATCATCGGGAAGTATATAGCCCCCGGAACGCTCGTTCTCATAGAAACGACCGTTCCGCCCGGGACCACCGAACAGGTCGCCTACCCCATCATCAAGAAACACTTTGAGAGGAGGGGAATCGAGGATGAACCGCTCCTCGCGCACTCCTATGAAAGGGTCATGCCCGGCAGGGACTACGTTGCCTCGGTACGCGATTTCTGGAGGGTCTGCAGCGGCATCAGCCCCGGGGCCCGCGAAATGGTCGAGCGATTCCTCGGCGATGTCCTGAATACGGACGATTATCCACTCACCGTGCTCGACAGGCCCATCGAATCGGAGACCGCCAAGATCGTCGAGAACAGCTACCGTGCGACCATACTCGCCTTCATGGACGAATGGTCACTCTTTGCCGAGCGGAACGGAATCGATTTGAAAAAGGTCATCGAGGCCATCAAGGTCCGGCCCACGCATTCGAATATTATGTTTCCCGGCCCGGGCATAGGCGGTTACTGCCTTCCCAAGGACGGGGGTCTGGGAATATGGGCGTACAGCCACAACCTCGGATGGCAGGATTCGATCTTTCACCTCACCGCGGACGCCATAAACATAAACGACACCAGGGGACTGCACGTTCCGCAGCTCGTGCGCGACGCGCTGCGGAACATGAACAAGCCGATCGCGGCCGCCGAGGTCCTCATCCTCGGGGCCTCCTACCGGGAGGACGTGGGAGACACACGGTACAGCGGCTCGGAGCTCATCGTGCGCAAGCTCGCAGAGATCGGCGCGGATATACGGGTGCACGATCCCTATGTCGAGCAGTGGTGGGAGCTCGAAAAACAGGACTCCTACCCCCGTGCCGGGTACTCCAAGGCCCGCTTTTTTCACCGCCAGGAAAGGCTCCGGGAGCTCAGGATGGTGGAGGACATATGGGAGGGATTGAGTGGCGTGGACGCCGTCGTATTCGCGGTGCGGCACAGCCCGTACCTGAACCTGGACCCCGACAGGGTATTCGAGGCCGTGGGAAAGCCCTTTGCCGTCATCGACTGCTTCTGCATACTCGAGGACGAAGCAATCAAGCGGTACCTGAAACTCGGCTGCGAGGTAAAGGGCATGGGCAGGGGGCATATCAAGCGGCTGAAGGAGAGCCTCTGACATGCCGGGACACAAATACTAGAAATGCGGGCTTCTAAAGATCCGCCTGAATATATAAAACACGGCTAACGAGGGGAGCGTGTTCGCCGCAACATCCATGATCTGGAAACCGCGCGTCGCTGCCAGAAGCTGCGAGCCCTCGCATAAGACACCCCATCCAATTCCGACCAGGAAGTAGAGAAAAACCGCCTTCCCCGTCAGTCTTCCACGGAAGACGGCGGAAACACACCCCGCGAGCAGGAAATTGAATAAAAAGAAACCGCAGAAATGGACCGACGCGTCGAACAGGTCCGATATCTGCGGGTAGAAACTCTTTTCCACCGTTTCATGGGGAACTACGGACGCGAAAAAGATAAGCATGCCCGTCAGCACGGTCAGGCCGAGGAGTGTCTTTCTTCCAAGAAGTCGCCCCGCAAAGAAACGCTGCATAGTCGGTGTTTCCCCGGCCTTCCCTGCATTGATGATGATCCGGCTTGAGAACAGCGCTACTGTACGATCAAAGCCTTGAGCGGATTCCCCTCGCGCTTCTTCACCTTTTCGAGCGCGGTGATGAGCTCTTCGAGCTTGAACCGGTGCGTGACGAGCTCATCCACATTGATGAGCTTTTTGGATATGGCATTCAGCGCCCTGGTCCAGGTGAGGGGCGCGAGCCAGGAGAACCTGATCTTCTTGTCCCAGAATATCGTCTGAGCTGCCGGCACCCTGACCAGGTCTTTGTCTCCGGGAAGGCCGAAAAAGACGATGACCGACCGTCTCCCCGATATCTCGAAGGACAGCTCCATGGACGCGGGGTTTCCCGTGGCCACCAGGACCCGGTCAGCCATCTTCCCGTCCGTGAGCTTCGAGATCGACTTTACGATATCATCCGTGTACCAGGACGATTTCTTGTCCGCCGTATTGAATACGTGATCCGCACCGTTCTTCTTCGCCACCTCGAGCCGGTAGTCCCGCGTGCCCACGACCACGACCGTGCCCGCGCCTGAGGATTTGATGAGCTGAGCCTGGGCAAGCCCTATGGGGCCGGGCCCGATTACGACGCAGAAATCCCCGAGCGTCACCTCGAGGTTCTGCACCGCGTACACGGCGTCACCGAGCGGCTCGGCAAAGGCGCCCTGCTCGAAGGTAACGTTCTCCGGGAGCTTGAATACGGCCGTGTACTTGGCCTTCATGTACTCCGCGAATCCCCCGTCGACCGATACGCCCAGAACGGTCTTGTACTCACACAGGTTCACCTGCCCCTTCTTACATGCCTCGCAGGTGTTGCAGTACTGGACCGGGTCGGCCGTTACCCTGTCGCCTATCTGGAAGAGGCCGAGCCGGGCGGGAAGATCGCCCACCTCAACTATCTCGCCTGACAGCTCGTGACCCAGTATGAGGGGGCCCTTGCCGTTTTCCGTCTCGAGCGAGCTGTTGCCCCAGTAGTATGCGACATCCGACCCGCATATTCCGCAGGCCTTGATCTTAATGAGGATTTCGTCAGGACCGATTTGCGGTATGTCGATTTCCTCCAGCTTCATTTTTTCAGGTTCATAAAAAACCCACGCCTTCATCTTTCCCTGCATCGATTGTACCCCCTGTAATCATAATCACATTATTTAATTCCCGGATAAACCGTCCCTCTTCCCCGCTTAACCACCGCAAAGTCCCTGTGGTCAAACATCCCGACCGACATGAAGCGGCGGCCTGTCCGCAGGACAGAGTGATGACGTTTTATACTACTTCATGCCGAGCTTGGTAAAGAGCTCGTCGACATAGCGCTTCGAGGCCTCTGTTATTTCCCAGGCGTTCGGCCAGAAACAGAGGTCGATGGTCCACCACTCGGAGTCCCACCCCGCTTCCCGGATCGCCGGAATGACCTCCTCGAAGTTTATCACCCCGTCTCCGAACGGAGCGTGCGTCGAGGTATGATTGTCGTGCAGCGAGTTGTCCGAATCTATGATGTGTATGTCTCCGATCATCCCTTTCACCATCCGGAAGAACTCGACCTGTCCGCCCTTCAGCACTTCCTTTTCACCGTACTGCTGCACTCCCTGAACCGCACACATCTGCACGTGGCATGTATCGACCTGCAGCTTGAAATTCTCGTCCCCGACGTCCTTCACCAGCTTGACGATCTCGGACGGCTTGTTGAAGATGAAGCCGGGCTCGAACTCCCATACCACGAGGATGCCGGCCTTCTTCGCCTTTGCCGTGATCTTCCTGAACATGGTGACGACGTCGTCCCATGCCCGCTCGTATTCGAAGTCCTTCGGATAGGGAGTTTCCGTGACAGTATCGACCCTGATGATGGGGATCTTGCAGTCAACGCACATCTGCAGCGACTGGTCGAATGCATCCTCGTATTTGCGGGCTGCCTCGTCTCCGGCCCCTGCAAAGGGGAACCCCCACAGGTCCGCGGCATAGCTGTTGACTTCGAGTCCGTAGGATTTAAACAGCTTCATGAGCCGTTTTCTGTCCTTCTTCTTCGGATACAGGTCCGGATGGCCGTGCGGCTTGAAACCGCCCAGAGACAGCCCGTCATATCCAAGCTCGGAGAGCCGCCGAGCAGCCTCTTCCATGCTGATCGGGTTATCCGCATATTTTCCGAATGTATACGCCCATGTCCCGATTGATATCTTTACTCCCATTTCAATTCCCCCTCGGTAAATTGTTTCGCATATCGATGTTAAAAAAATGCATCTTGCTTACTGAAAATTCTACTAAAAACAAGGTCCGTATTCTTAAAAAAAATTTTATTAAAAAAGCGCCTTCAAAAAGGCCAGTCCCTTGCCGGCGAGCGCCCGGCCGCTTTCCTCGGTCATCCTCCAGATGGAAGCCGCCTTTGCAATGATCTCCACCTCCGGGGTGAATGATTCAATAACGAGGTAGCGATCGTAAGAAATGAAATCGAGGGCGTCCCGAACCCCTTTCCAGTCAACGGTTCCCGTGCCGGGAGCCCCCCTGTCGTTTTCAGAGGTGTGCACGTGATAGAGAAGATCGCCCGCGTTCAGTATGGCGGATACCGGGCTCTTCTCCTCGATGTTCATGTGAAAGGTATCGAGGTGTATCTTCAGCATGGGACTGTCCACATCCTCGATGAGCTTTTTCGCATCCGCGGTGATGTTGATGAAGTCGGTTTCGAACCTGTTGAGCGGCTCGACCGCCAGGTAAACTTCCCGCTCCCGGGCGTAGGAACACAGCTCCCTAATATTGCGAACCACAGTCTCCCACTGTAACTTTCTGCTCTTCTCATCCTCCATACCCGCCCTTCCTACCGAAGAGTAGAGCGGACCCGCGAAAAGATCGGTCTGAAGATCGGTACATGCGTCTATGCACTCGCGCACATACCGTTTCGACGCCTCCTGCCGGGCTTCCGTGCCCCTGAGATCACGGTCAGGACCGAAAGCCCCGCATACGGAGCTGCACTCAAGCCCCCGGCTCCTCATCTCCTTTAGTACGGCTTTCGGGTCAAAATCACCGACGTTTTCGAGCGCTATCTCGATACCGTCAAAACCCATCTCCCTGAACAGATCAAAGAGCCTGACGTTCTCGTCCGTAAAAGGCGATGCAAAAAGAAATGTGTTGATTCCGAACTTCACCACGACCTCCTTCCACTTTTAAAGCAGGTAAGTGTCGGGAAACCCAAACTGCCCCGTACCGTATCCGTCTGGAAAATCCCTTTCATAGCCTGCCGAAGATATTTGAGGGCTATGCCCAGAACATCTCTCCCACGTCCTCGTAGAGCAGGACGTCCTTGAGGAACGATACCGCTTTGTCAAGCCCTTCATTCCCTGACATGAGGGGATCTTCATGCTCTATGCTTATGACCCCGTCGTACCCTACGAGCCTGAGGGTGCTTACGAAGTTGTTCCACCAGAGCTTGTCATGACCGTAACCGCACGCCCTGAATGTCCACGCCCTGTTGGCGATATCGCCGTAATGCTTGGCGTCGTTTACTCCGCGCCATGACACGACGTCTTCGTCCACTCTGCAGTCCTTGGCGTGTACGTGCACGATGGCGCTTCCGAGTTTTTTCACCACCTCGACCGGTTCCATGCCCTGCCAGAAGAGGTGGCTGGGGTCGAAGTTGCACGATATCTCCTCCCCGGCAGCGTCCCGGAGCTTGAGGAGAGCCTCGGGATTGTATAACATGTCTCCGGGATGCATCTCGAAGCCGAATTTGACGCCTGCGTCCTTCGCCCGCTTCGCCATCTCCTTCCAGAAGGGTATGGCCTTCTTTTCCCACTGCCACTCGAATCCCTCTATGAAATAGGGGGGCCAGGGACAGGTGATCCAATTCGGATACTTCGCATCGGGACCGGCGCCCGGACACCCGGCAAACCCGTTGACCACCTTCACGCCGATTTTATTCGCAAGTACTATTGAGTCTATGAGGTCCTGCTTATGCTCGTCCGCGTACGACGAATCGGGATGCAGGGGGTTCCCATGCGCGGACAGCGCGCTGAGCACCAGGCCCTGCGACTCGTACGCCTCTATAAACTTTTTCCTCTTGTCGTCGTCCTTGATCAACAGGGCGGGATCGCAGTGGTTCTTGCCTACAAAACCGCCTGCTCCAGCCTCGACCGCCTGGAGTCCCGCGGCCTTTATTGCACTGCAGGCCTCTTCCCACGACTTATCACCGAATACGGCTGAAAACACACCAAGCTTCATCTCTTCCACCTCCACACCGTTTATTTATCAAATATATTTATAAAAAAATTACACTCCAAAGGGAAAAGACCTTTTCAGGAGAAAATAACGGAGTTTTAATAGAGACACTTTTCCGTTTCACTGTCAAAAAGATGCGCCCTGTCCATTTTGAATTTCGCACTCACGCTCTCGCCGAGTTTTATCATCAGCCGTGGAGCAGCCAGAGCCCTGCAGGTCACGTTGTCGATCTTGAGGTTGAGTACGTCTTCAGCCCCCATGCTCTGTGTAAAGTATACGCTGCACCTGCGTGCACCGTTCTTTTCCCGCTTCACCTCTATATCCTCCGGCCGAATACCGAAGATAACCGTGTCTTTCCTGTAATCTTTCAGTGTTTCCTTCTGCTTTCCGGTAAGGGTGAGTTTCAGCTCGTTTCGCCCTATGACTATGGAATCTCCCGTTAACCGCGCTTCCTGGAGATTAATCGCCGGGCTCCCGACGAACCTGGCGACAAAAACATCTTTCGGCCTGTTGTATATATCGTCGGGCGTTCCCACCTGCAGTATCCTGCCCTCGTTTAAAACCGCCACCCTGTCACCCATGGTCATGGCTTCCACCTGGTCATGGGTCACGTAAAAAAACGTCGAGCCCAGATCAAAGTGAAGACGTGTTATTTCGCTTCGCATCTCCTCTCGAAGCTTGGCGTCCAGATTTGAAAGCGGCTCATCCATGAGAAATACTTTCGGAGTTCTTACCATGGCCCGCCCGAGTGCGACCCGCTGCATCTCACCTCCGCTGAGATTGACCGTCTCACGATCCAGGAGATGGTTAATATGGAGGATTTTCGCTACCTCATCGACCTTTGCGATAATCTGCTGTTTCGTAAAGGTCCGCATCCTCGATTTGAGAGGAAACTCGAGGTTCTGTCGAACGGTAAAGTTCGGGTACAGCGTATAGTACTGAAAAACAAAAGCCACGTCCCGTACCGCGGGGGAGTGATCGTTTATAAGTTTATCGTCGAACAGGATATCGCCCTGGTCCTGTCTCTCCAGACCGGAGACGAGCCGCAGGGTCGTCGTCTTACCCGCGCCGGTGGGTCCAAGGAGAACGAAGAACTCCTTGTCTCTTATCTCGATATTCATATTATCAACGGCAACCACATCACCGAATTTCTTGGTGAGGGATACGATCTTGACGTTTGCCATTTACCATAACTCCTACTTCATGATTGAATTACCTGACTCCTTATCGAAAATGGTAACACGATCCATATCGAGCTCTATATAAGCGCGGTCGCCTATCTTCGGCTTCAGTGTCGGGAGGGTCCGGACCTTTACCTTCTGACTTCCCAGATTAACGTCTATTATGTTATACGATCCCGTCTCCTCGTTCACGTATACCGACACCTCGAGACCCTCTTCGGTTTTTGTATTTTTAAAAGCAACATCCCCGGGACGTACACCGAGCACGAGTCCGGACGAGCCGTGGGCCTCTTCTACAAGGGTTTGGAGCTTCTTATTCAAAGATACGAAAATATCATCCTGCTCCAGCCTGAGTAAAAGCCTCCCTTCTCTCTTAACCGGTGAACAGTCAATGAAGTTCATCCCCGGGCTGCCTATGAAATTCGCTACAAACAGGTTGTTCGGCATGGAATAGACCTCGAAGGGAGTGCCGACCTGCTGCAGAACTCCGGCATTCATGATCGCGATCCGGTCTCCCATGGACATCGCCTCGACCTGATCGTGCGTCACGTACACCGTGGTTGCTCCGATATCGATGTGAAGCCGTTTCAGCTCGACCCTCATCTCTTCCCGGAACTTCGCATCCAGCGTTCCAATCGGCTCGTCGAGCAGGAAGGCTTTCGGCCTGCGGACCATTGCCCGCCCAAGCGCGACACGCTGCATATCTCCGCCCGAGAGTTCCTTCGGCTTTTTATTCAGAATGTGCGTTATCTGAAGGATCTCCGCGACTTTGCTCACCTCTTCCCTGATCTTTTTCTTATCGAACTTCTGTGCCTTGAGGGGAAAGGAGATATTTTCATACACGGTGAGTATCGGATACAGCGCATAAAGCTGAAAAACGAAAGCGATGTCACGCTGGGAGGCGCGCCGCTTCGTTACGTTTTCTCCATCGAGTATTATTTTCCCTTCGTCCGGCACTTCGAGACCCGATATGCAACGGAGCGTCGTTGTCTTTCCGCAACCGGAGGGTCCGAGAAGCACAAGAAATTCCCTGTCCTTTATATCGAGGTTGAGGTCCTTGACGGCGATCAGTTCATCGAACCTCTTCACGATTTTTTCAAGGATTATTTCAGCCATGTAGCCACTCCATTACCGAACGTCTTCTCGATTATACCGCAACCCCCACGTTCATGCCTTCATATGCGACACGAACATATAACCTGCAACCCCCATGAGGAGAATGGCGAACCCGAAGCTGTAGAGGGGGAAAATAAGCGGCTGACTGAGCGCGACGATTCCAAACAGCATGATTCCGATAAACACGGGTTCCAGATACTTGCGCTTCAGTATTCTGAATGCAGCGAAAACCACCCCGATTACGAACCAGATCCCGACGACGATGAGTAATTTTATCATGGCTTCCTACTTCCTTATTGCACCGAAAGTGATGCCTCTGACGAGGTGCTTCCGCAGTATGATGGTGAACACCATGGCGGGCAGCAGGAATACGAATGTCCCGGCAGCGGCAGCACCCCAGTCGTACCCGAGAACCCCCATCTGGTACGGGAGCCATGCCGGTACGGTTTGCGCATTTTTCCGTGAAAGCAGAAACGCGAATGCATACTCGTTCCAGGCGAAAATGAAACAGAATACCGCGGTGGCGGCGATACCGGTCATGGCCTGGGGAATCACGACCTTATAAAACACCTCGAAGCGGGTATAACCGTCAACGAGCGCAGCCTCTTCGTACTCGATGGGGATCTCGTCGATGAAACCCTTCATGACCCATACGGCGAACGATACGTTGAACGCGGTATAGAGCAGGATCAGCCCCAAATGCGTATCAGTGAGGCTCAAGCTCCTGAACATGAGAAAGACGGGGATAACCACCACAACGGGGGGCAGCATCCTCGTGGTCAGTATGAAAAAGAGCCAGTCATCCTTGCCCTTGACTCTGCCGCGTGAGAATCCGTATGCCGCGAACGTGCCGATAACGATTGTTATAACCGTGCTTCCTATCACGGTAATGATGGAGTTAAGGTACCTTCGGGGAAGGTCTCCCCGCCGCACTATCTCCTCGTTCGTATCCCTGTACACCAGCCTTTCATACCACTTCATGGCCTCGACCTTCTCCTCGGAGAGCTCGACTCCCGGAGGAAGGGGAGTGCGCGCAGTAAATATTCGTACATAGCTCGCAATAGTCGGTTTGAAAAGGATTTTCGGCGGATACTCCTTTATGAGATCCCACGGCTTTACTGATGTATGTATTACAAAAAGAATGGGTATGAGATAGATGAGGGTTATGACGCAGGTAAGGAATATAACCACCGATCTCAGGACTCTCTGTTTTGTACTCATGAGCTTCTTGTTCATTATCATATTCCTCCGGGCTTCGAAAAAAACCGGAACAACCGGCTTTTACTGCTTCGCCCTGTTCAGGTACTTGACGAGAACGAGGGTAATTGCCAGTACCATGATGAGCATGATATAGCCGATGGCGGATCCGTAGCTCGTATTCCACGTCACAAACGATACATTATAGAGGTGCATGGCGAGCAGCGGCGGCGCCATCGCGCCCCGTCCCGTGATTCCCATGGGAAGATCGAATATCTTGAATGCCTCAATAATCCTGAATATCAGCGCGAGCATGAGAATCGGTGAAACCATCGGAAGCGTAATCCTCGTGAATTTGAACCACCATGATGCCCTGTCTATCTCCGCCGCCTCGTAGAGGTACTTCGGAACCGCGCCGAGACCCGCGAGAGAGAGCAGCATAACAAAGGGTGTCCACATCCAAATGTCGGCGATGACGATCGAGTACAGGTTTCGGGCCGGGTCCTGTATCCAGTCAATCCGCCCGAGCCCCAGGAGGAAGTTGAACATGCCCCAGTTGGGGTCGTAGAACAGCTTCCACATCAGGCCCACGATAACGGGAGACATCGTCATGGGCAGCACGAGGAGCGTCGTGATGAGACCCCTCCCCCTGTATTCCAGCTGGAGCAGGAGTGCAAGCCCGAACCCCAGTATCATTTCCCCCACCACCGTCATGATAACGTACTTCGCAGTGGTGATAAATTTTTCCCACATCTCCGGGTCACTGAGAATGCGCGCAAAGTTTCCGGATCCGATCCACGCGGGGTTTTTCCCCCACACATTTACCATCTTCGCACTGTAGTCCGTGAAGGAGAGAAAGAGCGACCAGATCAGGGGGAACACGTTTATCGCGATGAGGAGCACGAGTGTGGGGAGAATGAAGAGTCGCATGAGATTTTTATCCTTCATGCCGTGATAGTGCTTTTCAAGCGTCACACCCGGGGTTTCATGAGCGTTCTTTCCCATCTACCTCTTCCTTGCTTTCAAGATATGGTGTAAAAAGGGCAACCCCCCAGCCCCGCCGGGGGGTTGTATAACCTGCTTTCAGTTCAAACGACCCTTAGTCGTAGTATCCCGCTTTATCGAAAATCGCGGTCCACTCTTTTGCGCACTTGTCGAGTGCCTGCTGCGCGGTCCCTTCCCCGCCGACCACGTAATCGGCTATATACTGGCTGAACGTCCGAAGCAGTATATCATACTCGGGACATGCCCACCAGTCCTTGAAGATCTCCATCGAGACCTTGAAGGTGGGGTTGTACGGTGTCGCGTTGAGGAACTCCTGAGAGTTCAGGACTTCGGCGTGGCAGGTATAGCCGCCGAGTCTCGCCCATTCCATCTGGGTGTCCTTTTTAATGAACCAGTCGAGCCACTGCATGGCGAGGTCCTGCTTTTTCGAGTAGGTCACCACGGACGCTCCCTGTCCTCCGAGAGCCGCAAACTGGCGGGTCTTGCCGTCATATCCCTTCTGCGGCGGACAGGCGAAATAGCCTGTGTCGTCGGCATAGGGGTTCGTCGCCTCGTTCGCCAGGGCCGGGAAGAATGCAAGGTAATTGCACGCCATGGGAACGATACCCGCTGTAAAGGCGTCGTTGCTCTTTACAAAGAATGCGTCGCCGAATCCGGGCGGTGTGAACTTGAAGAGCTCATGGTAATACTCGATTCCCTGGCTCGACCCCTTTGAATTCAGAAGGCCTTCCACCTGATAGGTCGAATAATCACCGAGCTCACCGCCGAACGACCAGATAACCTGCTCCGCGAACATGGCAAGCGAGTCGTAGCCGTTATCGCCGTATATCGCAATACCGTAGAACCCGTTGTCCGGATCATGGAAGAACTCGGCAATATCCTTCAGCATATCCCATGATTTGGGAACGCCGAGGTCATAGCCGTACTCCCTCTTGAACGCCTCCATGTTCATCGGATCCTCGAAGAGGTCCTTTCGGTATGCCCATGCGAGCGCGTCGCCCTCGCACGGTACCGCATAGTATTTTTTCCCTCCCTTCGGGTATTCCGCGAAGTTCATGAGTGAGGCGGGTGTGAAGGTTTTATCCACACCCTTCTCCTTGATCCATTTGGTGAGCTCAACATAGTGGCCGTTGACCGCCATGTTACCGATATCCTGGCTGTCTCCAACTATGATGTCCCACGCGTCGCTTCGTGCGATCATCTCCGTGTTGTACTTCTGGACAAATGTCTCCCACGGAGTCTGTTCCACGATCACCTTGATTCCGGTTTCCGCCGTAAAACCGTCGGAGAGTTTCTGCAGGTAATCGGCCGGTGCCCACTGTGCCCAGTGTATCGTAATGTACTGCTCTTCCGCAGGTTTCCCGGCCTCTTCCTTACTACCGGCAAACGCGAACCCCGCAATCACGGTGAAGCACAGGACCAGTGTAAAAACCCAACGTATCCTTTTTTTCATTGCTGTGAAACCTCCTTTCAGTTGGTCTCAATCACCACTTTTCCCTATTCAGTGCCTTTTGCATCACCTCCTTATAATAGTAAAATAATATATGCGCTGCTGAAAACCAGTATTCATTACAATACCGGCGATCTTTAGAGAATAATGCCTTGCGGCTT
>CAYWUT010000068.1:0-17797 GCA_964460545.1 uncultured Spirochaetota bacterium | reverse complement strand
CGCCTTGAAATTCGCCTTTTCAGTCGGGTCTTCCACGAGGTCCTTGCGGTAGTAGAAAATATGGATATCCCCGTCATACGGTACGCTGTAGGTGCTTCCACCGTACTCGCAGTACAGTTTCCTGAAGGAACCGACAATATCGTCCAGCTTCGGGTCCCTTACTCCGAAGTAGGGATCGAGCGGAACAATGTAGCCGTTATTGGCAAATTCCGGCAGATATCCCGGAGGATAGATTACGATATCGAACGCTCCCGTGCCTGCGACGAACTCATTAACCAGTTTCGGATAGACATCGACCTGCGAAACAGGATTGACAACCACGTCAATTCCCGATTTCTCCTTGATCTCAGCCTTGAAGAGCTCGAACGGCACGATATTGATACCGCCGTCCACAAACACGTTTATCTGTGTTCCGGGTTCTATCTCCGATACCTCGACCGCCTCTTCACCGCCTGCAGTTCCCTCCTTATCCTTTCCGGATCCCAGGAGAACAAACGGCGTGGCAAAAACAAGCACCAACAAGATCAGCAGAATTTTCTTCATGTACTTCCTCCCTTATCAGAATTTTTACCCGTGCATCCACCCATCGTTTTATTTTTTACTTTCCCGCACCATATATTATTCCGCTGCAGCAAGGCCCCTACATGAGCCTCTCGCCGGTATTCGGATCAAACAGGTATATATGCGTGTCGTCAAACAGGCACCACAGCCGCGTATCGGTCGTATAGTGCATCGTATGCTTGAGCTCGATCAGGACCCTTTCCCCTTTGCAGTCAAGTGAGAGATACCCCATTTCCCCCTGGTATTCGTAGGAAAAAACGACTCCCTCAAACGCGCCCTGACTGTTTTTATCCGCCAGGGAAATGTGCTGCGGCCTTACGCCCATCAGGATTTTTCGTTCCAGGTATCCGGCGAGTTTCTCGGTACTCCGCTCCGGAAGCGGAAACCGTATGTTCTCGCATTGCAGCGTATACCCGCCGCCGTCCCCCCGGACGAGGGAACCGCCTATGAAGTTCATGGGCGGTTCACCGATAAAATCCGCGACAAACAGGTTTGCCGGTTCCTCATAGAGCTCCTCGGGGGTTCCGAACTGCTGTATTTTCCCGTCATTCATCACAATGATGCGATCGGACATCGCAAGCGCCTCGAGCTGATCATGTGTAACCAGGATGACGCTCAGGCCGTTGAGCTTCTGAATTCTGAGCACACGCGTTCTGAGATCGATCTTTTGCTGTGCGTCCAGATGGGAAAAGGGTTCGTCAAGAAGGTAAAGGGAAGCCTTCCGGACGAGGGCGCGCCCCAGCGCCACCCTCTGCTGTTCACCCCCGGACAGCTCGGTCGGCGTCATATCCCTGTACGGCTCCAAATCCAGGAGCTCCAGGATGGCATCCACCTTTTCAGCTATCTCTTCTTTCTTGAATCCCCTTACCTCCAGCGGGAACGCCAGGTTGCCGGAAACGGTAAGGTGCGGGTAGAGCGCATAGCTCTCGAAGGCGAGGGCGACGTCCCTGTCCCTCGCACGAATATGATTTATCTTCTCCTGGTCCAGTAAAATGCTTCCATTCGATATCTCCTCCAGTCCCGCAACCATTCTGAGGGTCGAAGACTTACCGCATCCCGAGGGGCCTACAATACTGATAAACTCCTTCTCCTCCATACTGAAGGAGATGCCCTGAACGGCCTTTACTTCGCCGTAGTTCTTGAAAACATTGTCTAATATCAGTTTATCCATTTCCATTCCCAAGGATTTTGATGAGCAGGCCCTCATTGTCGAAGAGGTACGAATGTTTGAGATTGAAGCGCACCTGCACTTTTTCGCCTATGGTGAATCGATGCATTCCGTCCAGTTTTACCTTGTAGGTTCCCTCCCCGATCTTGACCGAGATTACGGTATTCATGCCGTATCGCTCGAAGGAATAAACCTCCGTCTTGATGGAGTCCTCTGAAGACCCTGATACGATCTCAACATTGTACGGCCTGATCCCCAGGATACGCTCTCCCTCGTCCGCGTTTTCAGTCAGGGAGAGCCGGATGCCGTCCACCGTGAAGAAGGACCGCCCTCCCTTCCTGATAATTGAACCCGGTATGAGGTTCATGGGAGGGTCACCGATCAGCTTTGCAATGAAGGTGTTCTTCGGTTTCTCGTATATTTCCTCTTTGCTCCCATACTGTTCCACCCTCCCCTTGTTGAGGATTACGATGTGGTTCCCGAGGCTGATGGCTTCCTGCCAGTCGTGCGTAACGTATACGGTGGACAATTGAAGAGATTCCTGGAGATGCTTGAATTCACCTATCATTCGGTGCCTGAGCTTTGCATCGAGGTGCGCGATCGGTTCATCCATCAGGTACAGGTCGGCCGGTTTGATCATGGCGCGTCCCAGCGCCACCCTCTGCCGCTGCCCACCCGAGAGGTGTGCCGGTTTCCTGTCGAGAAACTGGCCGATACCGAGCAGACCCGCTATGCTTTCGACCTTTTCCCTTATGAGGTCTTTTCGGACTTTCATTGCGGAAAGAGAGCTCGCGAGATTTTCAAAGACGGTAATATGGGGATAAAGAGCGTAGGTTTCGAAAACCATGGACATGTTTCTTTCTTTCGGCTCCAGCCGGTTGATGAGATTCCCCCTGAAAACCACCTCGCCTGAATGCGGCACCTCGAGCCCGGCGATGATCTTGAGGGTCGTTGTCTTCCCGGCCCCGGACGGTCCGAGAATCGCGAGGATCTCGCCCTTTCTGGCCACAAGATTCAGGTCGCGTAAAGCCTCGACCTTGCCGTACCTCTTGTGGATGCCTCGTAAATGGAGCAGCTCTTCCGTTGTACTGGTTTGATTGTCAGCCATTTTCATCCTGCACAGTTAAAAGGATTAGAGTTCCCGCGCACACCACTTCACTATGTTCCCGAAATAGGTACTCGTGTGTTCCCACTCCAGAAACGCCGGAGTCGCGCCGTGATGCGCGCAATCCGCGGCCGATGCAACGGACCGGCCCTTGCCGTAATCCCAGGCCACCAGGAAGGGATCGTTCTCGTACTCCGTAATCTGCGCTATGACCGTGGCTTCCTTCTTTGCGGTCAGCCTGTTGTATGAGACAAACCAGCCCTGCCATTTCTCCGGGATACCCGTAAGTATCGGATGGTCCTGCTTGAGCACTTTGGGAACGACGCCTTCGGGACATTCGACTCTGTCATCGCCTATTTCCAGCGTTACCGGAAGAAGCTTCTCAACAGCGGTCCGCCTGTACATCCCCTTCCCGTGTATTCCCGAATACGAGAGGTATCCGCCGAACATGACGAATCCGCCGCCCGCGCCAACGTACTTTTCCAGCTCGATGAGCCTGTTCGGCGTTCTTTCCCCGGCATAACACCTCTCCGAAATCAGCATGGTCGAGCTTCCGACATCGCTGAGCACGATGACATCGTACTTTTTCATGTCTTCAGCGGTCCAGGGAAACTCCTCCGCCACCTTGGTTGTCGGGATATAGTCATAATCAAAGCCGTTGTCCTCAAGGGCCTTGATCAAATAGTGGCCGTGCTCGAAATACTTGCCTATCGCGAATTCATCCCATCCCTTGTAGATCTTCGTTAAACTGTATATACCCTCGCCGGCAAACAGCACCTTGATCTTTCCAGCCATTATTCATCCTCCCTTCAATGCATTATATTCATATCGTTAGTTGTCTTTACTTACTAATATTATGTTAATCCTAACAAGATCTGTTACGATTTTATCTATTATTTTATACCGTGTCAATAGGAAATTAATAAAAATGCCCGGGGTGGATACCCGGGCATTTATTAATAGAAAGAACTGAACGAGATCAGTATAAGCTCCGCACATGTGCGGCCCGCTCTTGAGCGGCCCGCTCGTGAGCGGCCATATCGTGCATGAGGTCCTTCAAAGCGCCGTAGGTCCTCCTGTACTTGTCGAAGTAGAACTCATACTCCTCGTGCTTTTTTTGATCCGGCTCCACGACACGCTTCACCCTTACCATGTTTTCGGAAGCCTCTACGAGGTCTTTGTAGAAACCGCTTCCCTTTGCCGCGCAGATCGCCGATCCGAGCGTCGTGGCCTCCGTGAACTCCGTGATCGAGAAAGGAAGATTGCTTACATCAGCATGTATCCTGAGCCACAGCTCGCTCTTTACCGTTCCGCCGCATATATAGATGGAATCGACCGTTCTTCCGTTCTCAGACAGCGTGCGAAGCGTATCCTCCGTGCCGAAGGCCACCCCCTCCATTATTGCGCGAAACACATGCACGGGTGAATGCTTCAGCGTCAGGCCCCAGATGGCTCCCTGTAGCTGGTAGTCCGTGTACGGGGTCCTGTTTCCCTGCCAGTAGTCCAGCAGGATCAATCCCTCCGAGCCTATGGGAATGGAGGATGCTTTTGCGTTCAGCTCGTTATAGGGATCCGTCCCGCCGCTTTTTGCGTTACCGTAATCCGCTATGAAATTATTCATGAACCACCGCATTATTGATCCGCTGGATACCTGTCCTCCCTCCACCACGTACAATCCCGGCAGTACACAATCCGGGAAAGCTCCGAAGACTCCCTTTATGGATATATCCTTATTGAGCATACCGAGAATAACGTGTGATGAACCTGCGATGAGAGCCGCCCGTCCGGGACGCGTCACATTCAAGCCGAGCATTCCCACGTACGCGTCCGTTCCGCCTTCCGCGACCGGAATTCCTGGTTTCAGTCCGATTTCAGCCGCGGCACTTCCTGCGAGCCCTCCGATTATATCCCCAAGCGGGAGAACGCGCTCCGGGAACTTCTTCTCCAGCCCGTCAAGGCCGATCTTCCTATAAAATCCGATCGGCCATCCTCCCTCGCGTGAATTGTAGAACCACCGGTGCGTCACGTGGTTGATGCTCAGCGCCTCTTCCCCGGTAAGCCGGTAATTGATCCAATCAACCTGCTCCATGCACCGGTGCGCCGATTCGTATGCCTCGAGCTCGTTTTCCTTCATCCAGAGCAGCTTTGCAATCATTCCCTCGGCGCTGACCCCGGCCTGGAAGCGCTTCAGCGCCCTGTCATCCGTGCTGGAGATACGCTCCGCCTGCACTGAGGCCCTGTTGTCCATCCAGAGAATGGGGTTCCTTACCATTCGTCCGTTTTTATCAAGACACACCACGGTACTCGAGGTACCGTCCACACCGACCGCGACGATATCCTCCGGGTCCGCCCCGCTTTCATCGATCGCGCAGCGGGCCGCGCCGACGAGCGCGTTCCACCACTCGCCAGGATCCTGCTCCGCCCAGCCGGGCCTGGGAAACAGGGTACCGTATTCCTTCGAGGTAAAGGCGAGCGGCCTTCCCTTTATATCAAAAACACCGACACGTATACCGCCCGTACCCGCATCTATTCCCATCACATAGGGCTTCTCGAATTCCATGGATCCCTCTTCCGTCTCTATGGGTTCAACCGTTATATGCTTTCAGAAAAACCGTTAAACCATCTTAACTCCGGGTATGGACCCCTTCTTTAATACAGCGACGATGGTAACGGATATGATCAATACCGCTCCGAGTACGATTTCCTTCATGAAAAACGGCATATTCACCATTACGAACCCGTTCTCCAGAACCGCCAGGAGAAGGGCTCCCACAATCGTACCCCAGATGTTGGGCTGGCCGTCCCTTAAGAATACCGCACCGAGGAACATGGCGCTGATACCGGGAATGAGATTACCCTCGCCCATTCCCGGTACCGCCGAACCGAGGAGCGACCCTATCATGATCCCGCCCAGGCCGCCGGTTATGCTGGAGAATATCAGCGACTGGAACTTGATCTTCTTGACATCGATCCCCACGTGCGTCGACGCGGTCGGGTTCCCGCCCACCGCGTGCAGGTAGCGGCCCTTTTTCGTATGCTCGAGAACGATAACGAAAAAGATGATGACGAGCAGGAAGATAACGACCGGGGTCGGCACGATCTTGAACACGAACGCCCTCCCGAGCACCGGAAAGATATCGGGAAAGGTCGCGTAATAGAGCGAAGCCCCGCCTGTTATGAACTTCGTCACACCGGCGAGGACCGTCATCATACCGATCGTCTCGATGATCGACGGGACCCCGAGGTACACGATGATAAATCCGTTCAGCGCACCGACCGCAACGCCTGCAATCAATGCGATGATCCACGCGGGAATTGCAGGAATGTAGAACCTTCCCATGAGAAACACGCTCAAAACACCGGTGAGGCTCGCAATCGCGGCGAAGCTCATATCGAACTCGCCGGAAATAACCACGGTTGTGAGGCCGATTGCCAGTATTCCCACAATGCTCGCCTGCCGGATAATGGTAAGTATGTTTTCAACGGAATAGTAGGCAGGTTCTATAGCCGCAAAGATGACAAATATGACGGCGAGCGCGATGAGCACGCCGTATTGTCTTATATAGGTTGTAACCTGGCCCTTCTTTTCTTCAACAGCTTCACTCATATCAGCTATCCTCCGTATACTTTCCTTATTTCAAAGCGAGGTGCAGTATTTCTTCACTGTCGAACGATTCCCTGATCACCTCGCCGGATATGGTCCCCTCTTTGATGACGTATATTCTGTCGCAGATGCCGATCAGCTCGGGCAGCTCGGAAGAGATGAAGAGCACGCCCGTTCCCCGGTCCTCCGCGAGATGCCGGATTATGGTATAGACCTCGTACTTGGCGCCCACATCTATGCCCTGCGTCGGTTCATCCATGATCAGCAGCTTGACCTCCTCATGGCTGATCCATCGAACAATCACGACCTTCTGCTGGTTTCCTCCACTCAGGTTATCGACTTTCTGGCTCATCTCCGTGTACTTGACCTTTAGGTTTTTATAGTCCGCGATTTTCTGTGCAAGCGCGGCCTCTTCCCTGTGCTTGATCACTCCGAACAGCCGCGTAAACCGGTCAATAAAGGATATGTCGAGGTTCATCCTGAGATTCATGTTTTGAAAAAGCCCCTTTTCCCGCCTGTCCTCAGGAATGAGGAAGAACTTCTGCTTGATATTGCTTACAATTCCGGGTGTTGCCTCTTCATCTTCATAGACGATTTTTCCGTCCCTGAGGGGACTCAGGCCGTAGAGCAGTTCTGCAAGCTCCGTACGCCCGGACCCGACGAGGCCGTAAAGCCCGACCACCTCGCCCTTCCTTATATGCATGTTTATGTCATGGAGAAAACCGAAATCCGCCGCACCTTCGAGCTTGAGTATGGTTTCGGAGGCCGACGGTTTGACCTCGGGAAACAGGCGGGAGAGGTCCCTGTTGACCATGTGCCGTATGCACTCCCCCCTGTCCATCTCCCCGTTATTCTTCGTTACGATCCTGCGCCCGTTTCGAAAGACCGTTATTCTATCCGATATGGTAAAAACCTCGTCCATGCTGTGCGATACGAATATTATGACGATACCTTCCTGTTTAATCCGGTTAATAGTGCTGAAAAGCAGTTCGACGTCGGCTTCCGTAAGGCTCGAGGTCGGCTCGTCGAGAATGAGAAGACCGGGTTTGTACAGCAGGGCCCTGAGTATCTCTATCATCTGCCTCTGCGCCGCGCTCATCCGTGATACCGGGATGTTCAGCGGTACGTTGACCTGCAACTCATCACAGAGGGCCTGCGCCCTAGCGAGCAGTTTCTTCTCATCCAATAAAACCGATTTGATTTGCGGCTCTTCGCCGAGCAGGATATTCTGCGCACCGGTCAGAAATGGAACGAGGTTTCTTTCCTGGTGTACCATCCTTATGCCCTTTTCGAGCGCCTGGGCCGGATGCGTGAATTCAACCTTCTCGCCGTTCAGCAGCACCTCGCCCTCATCCGGAGCCAGCAATCCCGTTATGACATTGCACAGCGTGGATTTTCCGGCACCGTTCTCCCCCACTATGGCATGAACCTCTCCCCTTCTTACCTCGAGGTCGACATTGTCAAGAGCCAGTACGCCCGGAAATCTCTTGGTCAGACCCTTGATTTCGAGGACCTTCGCTGCTTCCTTAACGGGAACTCTTACCTCTTTTTCCCCTGTACTTTCCATATTGAAACGCCCCTTTGCTTTGGAGACTGTGTAAAGATAAAAGAAGCCCCGGAGGAACGCCTGCACGTCCTCCGGAACTTTTCCTTATATACAGCTGTTACTTCTTGATTGTGTACGGTCCGCCCTTGTCCTGCCAGTTGTACCAGGCGTTTTTGTCATTGGGGTTGCCGCCGTAGTAATCGAACACGGAGTGGATCGAATCACCCGGTGTCGGGCAATTGGTCTCGTCCGTAAGAACAGGCGTCTGGTAGATAACGGCTGACTTGGGAACCATCGATCGTGACGATCCGGGAGCGATACCCTTGACCTGTACCTCGTCGATCGCCTCGAACAGGGTGTGTGCATAGAGCTCGAAAGGCTGGCTGATGGAAGCCGCGAAGCAGCTCCCCTTGCGGATCATCGAGTAGGCCTGGGATCCGCCGTCGATACCGGTGATGAAGATATCGTCCCTCGTGAAGCCGGCCTGCTCACAGGCACGCGCTGCATAGATGCCGGGAATGTCCCATGCGGCGAAGATCCAGTCGAGCTTGTTCCCGTACTTCGTCATCCAGTTGGCGGCCGTGTTGTAGGCCTTTTCGGGATAACCTTCCATGATGAGAAACTCCTCGGCAAGAAGGTTGACCGCGGGGAAATCCCGCTCGAAAAGAGTGGCCGCGGCATATCCGCGCCTTCTCAGTATGTGCCACTTGGCGCTGAGGA
Organism: uncultured Spirochaetota bacterium; assembly: GCA_964460545.1. Taxonomy (GTDB): domain Bacteria; phylum Spirochaetota; class B62-G9; order B62-G9; family DRHN01; genus CAYWUT01. The sequence continues at coordinate 9,093 of CAYWUT010000068.1, read as the reverse complement.
TGGCGACGTTGCCCCTGAGGTTCATCCTGTGAAGGCCCCAGTAAGCAATGATCGATCCGGCAACCGCATTATTCTGGGTAACGTTCAGGATAACGCCGGGTCTGCCTTCCGTGTCCAGATTGTACACACCGATGCCCTTCTGCCTGGCCTTTATGACGAGGTCGGCGACCGCTTCCATATCAAAATAGGTGATAACGATGGCGTCGACGTTCTTCTGGATCAGGGTCTCCATGGTTTTCCGATGCTGCTCACCGGTAAAACCGGCGGTCATGCAGTCGATCATCTTCCATCCCCTGTGCGCGCACTCGATCTTGTACTGCTGGAAATCACGCTGGCACGACTCGGCCTCGAGGCCATGGCAGCATACCGCTACCGTCAGTTTCCCGTCGCGCTTGACGCGGGGCGCGGGATAACTGTCCGCAAAACCGATGAAAGCGCTTGCCATGAAAACAACAACAACGGTTAAAGCGATGAGTAAAGATGTTTTTTTAGACATGTGCTCCTCCTTAAAAAAGATATATATTTGCTGCTGCATTATTACTGAATAGGCTTTACACCTCTGCCAAATCACCTCCTCTCTTCGTATTCAACTCTGCTTCGCCGACAAGAGAGATTCAAGCTGTGAACCCGGTTCCGTCTTCATCGTATTATCCCTCTCACAGGGTAAATGGTGACCTCAAGCCTATTTTTCCTTTGCAAGCCACTTCACGACATTGAGCCAGAACTTCGTATAGCCCTCCCATTCAACCATTCCTCTGCCCCAGTGCGGAGCGGGATCCGACGCGAGTATCATGGTCCTGCCCTTTCCGAACTGCCCGGTTGCGATGATCGGGTCATCCTTGTACTTCGCGAGAAGCGTAGCGTCTTCCTTCAACACGACCTGGTTATACCCGGAGAAGAGTACGGGAGCATTCTTGAAATCAACGCCCTCAAAGAAGGGGTGATCCTCAACAATGATCTCCGGCGTCATTCCCTCGGAAAGCTCCACCCGGTCGTCATAGGGGAAACACGTCACAGGGAGTATCTCTTCCACCACCGTGTTGTGCCACTTCGCCATTCCGAACATCCCGCCGAAGGATACCCAGCCCCCGACCCCGGCCAGACCGCCGCCCTTCTCGACGAATTTTTTCATGCCCCCGAGCCTGTCCTTGCCCATCGGGCAGTGCAGGAAGCGGTCCTCGTACATGATCACGGTATCCGTTCCCACGTCGCTGAATATGACGACATCGTACTTTAAAATCTCATCGGGCATGGGAAATTCCCGCTGTACGCGGTGTGTGGGAACATAGGTCAAATCGATATCGGGATCACTGGTAAGCGCGTCGCGCAAATGACCCGCTTCACTGTGAACGACTCCGTCCGTCCACGAACTCATGCCTTTGACATAGGTGGTAATGAGCGTCACCTCGTCTCCGCAATAAAAGACTTTTATCATTTCACTATCTCCTTCCTTATAATGGTTTTATGGGATTTGAACCGGGTAAGAACGAAAATCCCCGATTTTTCAATTGCATGAAGATGATGCATAAGGTGTGAAATTCCCTCCTGTGAACCGAACCACAAATTCCGCTTTTTTCTACAATTTTTTTTGTTTTTTTCCCTTTAATCAGTGGAAATAATGGTGATTTGTTATTATTTTTTTTTTTGAAAGAACATTTGTTAGTTTTAGAAACTAATTATATTGTCAGGTCATAGAAGTCGTCAAGTAAATATTCAAGCAAAATAAGTTATTTTTCCAACATATATAGGGGGTGATGCATCGAATTATTATTACGGGTTGTATGGTATGGCGGTATAGTGAATCCACTGGTGTTGAAAACACTACCATAATAAGACAAGGAGTAGATGATGGCACAGTACATTTGCAAGGACAGATTCAAGGATTACGTGGTCTTACTGACAGGTGCGGGGAGCGGTCTCGGTCAGGCGTGCGCATTGAGGTTCGCCCAGGAGGGGGCGCTGACCCTGATTTCAGATATCAGAGAAGAGGGCTTGAAGGAAACCGCCGAAAAAATTAAAAACGTCGGGGGCAGTTCGGAAAGCTACCTGCTGGATATCACCAATGTCAAGGAAGTCGACGACATCATTCCGAAGATGATCGAGAAACACGGAAAGATAGACGTCCTGGTCAACAGCGCGGGACTGTCCATAGAGAACAAACTCGAGGATATCAGTCTTGATGAGTGGCAGAGGCATATCGATATCAATCTCAACGGTGTCTTCTTCATCACAAGGCCGGTTCTGAAGTCCATGAAGGAACGCAAGTTCGGGAAAATCATTTACATATCCTCAAAATCGGGTATCAACGCGAGACCCCGCAGGACCGCTTACTCGGCGGCCAAGTTCGGTGTCAACGGGCTCACCATGGCGCTTGCCCTGGAAGTGGCGAAGGACAATATTACGGTGAATTCCGTCTGTCCGAGCAGGGTCATGACAAACATGCTGCATTCGGTTCTCGAGGGACGTTCTAAAAAGTTCAACATTCCCTATGAAGAGGTTAAAGAAGAACACCGGCAGTCCGTTCCCGTTGGAAGGCTCGGGAAGCCCGAAGAGGTGGCAAGCACGGTGGTTTTTCTTGCATCCGAGGACGCGACCTATATCACCGGCCAGTTCATTTCGGTTTCGGGCGGAAGGTAAAAACATTTATCGTTAATTACGGCTGCGGAAGGACCCAAGCCTCTCTTCTCGGGGGAATAATCCATGGGGTACAGGAAACCGTTATTACTGGGAATCGATGCGGGAACAGGCGGTATCAGGGCCGGCCTGTTCGACAGCAGGGGCCGTCCCGTTGAGTTCAGCACAACGGAATGCGCGACTGAATTTCCGAAATACGGATGGGTCGAGCAGAACCCGGAAACCTGGTGGGACTGCCTCAAAACGGCGGTCGGAAGTGTCCTGTCAAAGAGCGGCGTCAATCCCGAAGATATCGCCGCTATAGGCGCGGGAGGCACATCGAGCACTACCGTCTGCGTGGGCAGTGACGGCAGGTGCCTTCGAAACGCCATTATGTGGATGGACCACCGCGCGTCCTCCCAGGCGGATCGCATTTTTGAAACGAAAGACGAGGCGCTGAACGTGTGCAAGGCGGGGTTGAGCGCGGAATGGCTCATACCCAAGGTGCTCTGGATCAAGGAGAACGAACGCGCGGTGTACGACGGGACTGCCTGGTTCATGGAGCAGGTCGACTGGATCAACTACATGCTCACCGGCGATCCCGTGGCATCCATGAATCATTCGACGCATAAGTGGTTCTACAACAGCCACCTCCGGAAATGGCCGGAATCCTTTTTCCGGTCCGTCGGGCTCGATGGGGTTGTGGAAAAATTACCGCCGCGTGTCGTACCGGTCGGCGAGGTCATCGGGATGCTTTCGGGCAGAGCGGCGCGCGAGCTCGGCCTGAATACCCGGATACCCGTGGTAGAGGGTGGAATAGACGCGTCCATGGCCGTGCTCGGCTCGAACGTTACGGCCCCGGGCAAGAGCTGCCTCATCGGAGGATCATCGCACGCCGCCTTTGTCCTTGTCGAGGGAACAAAAAATATCAGAGGCCTGTTCGGCTCCTACTACAGCTCGATCTATCCGGGGCTGGACGTCATAGAAACCGGGCAGGTGTCCACCGGTTCCATAATCAAGTGGTTTATCAGCCAGTTCGCGGACAACGATAGAAAAGAGGCGGAGAGGAGGGGCATGCCCCTCCTCGATCTTTTACGGGAGAAAGCGTCAAAAATACCGATCGGCTCGGAGGGCCTTGTCCTGCTCGATTTTTTCCAGGGAAACAGGACGCCCTATACCGATTACGGGTTGCAGGGGGCGATCTGGGGCCTCACGCTCAAGAGCGGAACCGCCCACATTTTCCGGGCCATCATGGAGGGAGTCGCTTACGGCACGGAGAACATCGTGCGTGTACTCAGGGAAAACGGTGTCCAGATAAACGCGTTTCATGCCAACGGCGGGATAACGAAAAGCAGGCTTTGGCTCGGAATACATGCTGATGTCTGCAACATCCCCGTTTACGTGCCGGAGTTTCCCGAAGCGACGCTCATGGGATCAGCCGTCAACGCAGCCGCGGGTGCCGGGCTCTACGGGAGCCTCGCAGAGGCTTCATCCGAGATGGTGAGAATGAAAGAGGTAATCGAGCCCGACCGGGAGAACCACGAGCTCTACCGGTTCTACTTCGACAAGTACCTGCAGACCTATGAAACGATGCGCGACCTGATGCACGAGATGTCCGAAAAGCAAAAGGCCGATATTACGTAACGGCCCGGATCCCGGGATTAAAAAGGATCGACCCTTCCCTCTTTTACCCCACCGAGCTTCCCTCCCGTCCATTGCTGCTACGAAAGAATACCGGACACGCACTCGGCAAGGGCCTTCCCTAGCTTCGGATGGTCCTCCGCGTCGAAGTGGAGCCCGTCCACGGAGCTGGAGCCGATAACGGAACCCGCGTCAAAGAAATGGACCCCGTACCGCTCGGCGACCTTTTTGTAGAATGCAGCGAACCTCTTCGACTTCTCCACTCCCCCGCCGTACGTTTCCGCATACTCGGTCATATTGCCGAGAGGGGGCGGTGATATGACGAGTACTTCCGGCGCGTTGTCGTCCAGTCCGCATTTGCTTCCGAGCGTGATCTCAACGAGGCGGCCCATGCTCTCAGCGATGTCGTAGGTCGTCACCGAGAACATCGCCTTGCAGTCGTTCGTTCCGAGCATGATCGTGACGAGATCGATGGGACAGTGGGATTCGAGACAGGGGAGCAGATAAATCGCCCCGTTGCGCTTCTGGTATCCCGGACGAACGGGATCGTCCCACACGGTCGTCCTTCCGTTGAGACCCTCCTCTATTATATAATACTCATCTCCGAGTATGCCCTGCATTACTCCGGGCCACCGAACATCCCTTTCGAACCTCTTCTTGGTCAGCGGGTTCCTGCCGTACGTATTCGAATCACCGAAACACAGCACCGTCTTCATGTGCGTTACCCTCTTCAGTTCGATTTGATGTGTGAAAATAGGTGCGAGATTTCCTGATTGTCAATTGTTTTGGGTACATGGTTGACAAGGTCTCCTGTTCCCGTACAATTCAGTAAGCGGTATCGACAGTTATCGATACCCGGTAAAAAAAATGGTAACGGGATACCGGCGTTCGCGAGGAGGATAAACGATGATGGTAAAAAAATCCTATAAAGCGATGCACGCTCCTGTTATCGGGTTCGCCATGGCAACGCTGGAGGATGAATTCGATAAAAATCTCAAGGAAAAAGTCAGGTCCCTCTACCGCACTATGTTCGACGATTTCATCCATACGGGCATGATTTCAAAAAAATCGCTCTTCTTCGGGTCCCTTGAATCCGAGAAGGACGTGACGGGCGCGTGCGAAAAGATGACCGACGCGCGGGTCGACGGCATCATCTTCCACCCGCTCACCTGGCCCGCGGGAGAGGCCATTACCGCCCTTGCTTCCTACCGGTATTTGAGGGAAATACCCGTGTTCGTATCCGCCTCTCCTGAAGTTTTTCCGGAGAACGAGAAACCGCCCCACCCCTGGCCCCAGAACTCGGACTGCGGCAAGGTTTTCGCGAATTCCATATTCTACAAGCTGGACCGCAAGACACTCTCCGGAACGGGTGTTCCGGATGACGAGGTATACCGCGAGAAACTTAGAAATTTCTTGACCGCGTGTCAGCTCATCAGGAGGGCGGGGAACGCGCGGATCGCCGTCATAGGCAATATTCTCGACGATTTCCCGGAATCCTTCTATAATCCCATGTCCGTTCGCCGGGAGACAGGCATCAGGATAATGGAAATCGATTCGACCGTTCTCATGACGCTCTTCGAGGAGGGGAGCTATCCGGCACGCGGCCTCACCGTGGATATGAAGGACCTGGAAAGCGAGATCGAGGCTGTAAAAAAGGGCGTTGCCGTTCAGGTCGGAGAAGAGGTCCTTAAAAAAACGACCAGGCTCTATCTTGCGTACAGGACGCTCATTCAGTCACTGGGCGCGGAGGGTGTGGTTATCCGCTGCGCGCCTGAGTTCCAGGAAAAACACTCGATCGCCGTCTGCGGCGTTCTGGCCCGTCTTCTCGACAATGGAATCGTTTTCTCGGGAGGGTGCGAGGGCGACGTGCTCAACACGGTGACCGGTCTTCTCCAGTATTACGCGAGCGGCGGCCCCACCACCTGCCTCGACTGGATAGACAAGCCCGGCGCGGCCGGCGAGGGAATTTACACGCTCCTGCACTGCGGTAACGCGTGCAAGTCCATGATCTCCGAAGGCAAGGGAACCATCGCCTATCACCAGGCGTGGACGTATAAGGACCTCGGATACACCATAGAAGGCCCTCTTAAAAAGGGACCGGTCACTCTTTCAAGACTGCGCGAGAACCGGGAGGGAAGGTTCGAGCTGCTCATCGTGGAGGCGGAATCGGTCGCCGAGGATATGCTTATACGGGGCAACTTCGGCCTTGCGAGCATCGGAAGGGAGCGGCTGAGCCGGCTCGAGTACGAGCTGAACGAGAACGGCTGGCCCCATCACCTCTCACTCGGCTGGGGACATCACGGAGACGTGCTGCAGGCCGCAGCGCGTTTCCTCGGAGATATCACCGTAAAGAGGATATGACGATCTTTCCCCGCTCTCGAAGGGGCGGGGGAATCCCTCCGTCAATGCACCTCGATTCCGCCCGTTATGTTGTACGCCTGACCCGTTATATACGATCCCTCGGTGGATGCGAGAAAAAGCACCAGATGGGCGACGTCCTCCGGCGTTTCATAGCGTCTGAGAGGTATCAGCTCGTGCAGCTCGTCCCTTATTTGTGCCTCGCTCTTATTCTCCAGGGCCGTAAGAACTTCAAGCTCCTCCTTCATCATGTCCGTATCCACGACCCCAGGGCAGACCGCGTTGACCGTGACCCCGTACGGCGCGAGCTCGCGGGAGAGCGACTGCGTAAAGCCGACAACCGCGAATTTCGACGCGCAGTAGTGGCTGTAAAGGGGCCATCCCGTCTTGCCCATCTGAGACGCCACGTTCACGACGCGCCCCGACTTTTGTTCCATCATTATTCGCGCGGCCTCCCGCGAACAGAGGAAAACACCCCTGCAGTTTACGGCGAACGTTCTATCCCACTGCTCGTCCGTGGTATCCACGCAGTTCGCCACGTATATAACGCCCGCGTTGTTTACCAGAACGTCGAGCCTTCCGTATTCGTCCGTTATTTTCCCGAACATATTCCGCACCGACTCTCCGTCCGAAACGTCACCATGAACCGCAAGGCTCCTGCCCCCCCGCGATCTGATCTCCTCGGAGACCCGCTCGCAGGCGTCGGCTTTCGATCCGTTTATCGCGACCGTCGCGCCTTCAAGCGCGAAGGCGTCCGCGATGCCTCTTCCGATTCCGCGCGTGCTTCCGGTGACGAAAACGACCCTGTCACTGAACCTCATGTATTCGATCCCCCGTTCCATTGGATTATGAACAATCCCGATCGGTCGGCTATAATCCGGCTGTTTTCCTGAAAAGCGGATTCAGCCGTTCATAAAGCTCCGAAAAGACTTCATAGTTTCTTTCGTAATCCCCCCGCTTTTCCGGTTCATAAACATCGGAAAACCGTACAAGCCGCGACGACGCCTCCTCCAGGTCCCTGAAAACACCCGCTTCCACTGCGGCGAGCATCGCCCCGCCCAGCGAGGTCGCCTCGCGGTATTCCGGTATCATGATCTTCTTTCCCGTTATATCCGCCTTCATGCGGTTCCAGACCGGGGACCTCGAACCTCCGCCGAGTGAAACGACGGTATTCACGGCTATACCGAGGCGGGCGATGTAATCGATGTTCTTTCTGAGTAGAAACCCGACGCCCTCCATTACCGCGCGCGCCAGGTCCGCCCTCGTGTTCCTGATTTTCAGGCCGTAAAAAACGCCTGCCGCGTTCTGGTCGAACTCCGGCGAGTTCGCCCCGGTGAGATAGGGAAGAAAAATCACGTTGTTCGGTTCATCCGCCCGGGCTTCCACCTCCTCGTTTATCCGGCTGAAATCCGATCGACCGTAAAAATTATCCCTGAACCATTCCAGGGATATTCCCCCGGACTCGCACACCGGAAGGAGCGCGTAGTTTCCGCGAATCGCGCTGTAGTGACAGTGGAGCCCGTATTCGTTTATAAGCGGCCCGCCCGTCAGGGTCGCGATGGCCATGACCGTACCCGTGGTTTCGCTCAGGCCCCCCTTCCTGATGTTTCCCGCTCCCACCATGCCGGCGAAGTGGTCGAGCGCTCCAACGTTGACCTTCACCCCCGCGTTTACCCCCAGTTCCCGCGCCGCCGTGGGGGTTACCGTACCCGCGTCCGTTCCCGGCTCGACGAGGCGCGGGAGCCGCTCTTCCCCGACACCCACGAAATCGAGCATCGCCGACCAGTACCGCTTTTCGATGATATTGAAATAATAGGAGAAGCTGTACACCGTGTATTCCGATACGAACAGCCCCGTCATCCTGAAGATGATGTAATCCTTAATGAGCAGGTACCGGTGCGCGCGGTCGAAAAGCTTCCGTTCGTTCCGCTTCATCCACAGCATCTTCGTGACGGGCCACGTGGTCACCACGTCGGGAAGACCGGTGATTTTATAACCCTCCTGCGCGCCGAACTCCGACCGGATGATGTCGCACTCCTCCCTGGAGCGCTCGTCGAGCCATGAAACGGCTTTCCGCAGCGGCCTGTTCTCCCGGTCCAGCACCACGATCGACTCCGCCTGACCCGTGAGCGCGACGGACACGACCGCCCCGGGGTCCACTTTCGTGGATGCGAGGGCGCTCCGTATGCAGCCGGCGCACCCATGCCAGTATTCCTCCGGATCGAACTCGACGAATGCTCCCTTCCTGTCGTAAGTGACTTTTATGGAAGCGGAGCCCGCTTCATGAAAATCGCCGTCGTAAACCACGGCCTTGATGTTCGTGGTCCCCAGGTCTATGGAGATGAAGCCTCTGTTCATGGAGTTCAACCCTTCCCCTGTCGTGGATGTACCTGCAATTTTTTCCGTAGTGGATAATTAGATCGAATTTCGAGTTTCAAGAAATATGCAGGATGTAGAGCTTTCACATACTTAAGACACTCT
>CAYWUT010000067.1:7961-18045 GCA_964460545.1 uncultured Spirochaetota bacterium | reverse complement strand
GGCTGAGATGTTTCAAGAACGCTCAATCCATAAGAGCCTGCAGCTTGTCCTCCTCATTACGGTTACGGCCGGTGTCATGCTTTCTCTCCAGCTCTCCTATCCCAGGATGCAGCAGGACGATTATTTCCACATCAGGTACGCTCAATTGATGCGCAGCCACGGGATCTACCGTGAGTTCCCGTGGCTAAAGCATACCATCCTGAATGAGAATTTCTACGACAAACACTTCCTCTACCATGTCCTGCTCATCCCCTTTACCTTCGGTAACCTCATTGTCATGGGAAAAATCGCATCGGTCTGCTTTGCCGTCGCTCTCGGTTATCTCTTCTACTGGTTTCTCGGAAAATACGGGGTGAAGTATCGTCTTATCTGGACGTTTCTCTTCCTCTTTGGAAGCAAATCGCTCATGGTACGTCTCCTCGCGGTCAGGCCGATTCCCTTTGCCATAGGTTTCTTCATACTCGGCGTGCACTTCATACTCCGGAAAAAATGGCTGTGGCTCGGTTTTATAAACTACCTCTTCGTACTTACCTACAGCGCGTTCATCGTGTTTCTCGTGATCGCGGCGGTCTACACGCTCGTCCACCTCTATCACTTTAAAAAATTCGAATACAGGCCCCTCGTCTCGACACTGGTCGGCATGGCCGCCGGAATAACGATAAATCCCTACTTCCCGGGCAATCTCCGCGTGCTTGGGGCGCAGTACCTGAAAACGAGCCTCGTCCGCACGAATCTCGAGATCAACCTCGAATGGATGCCCCTCTCCTCATGGAATCTCCTGCTCGCGGTCTGGCCCTTTATTATTGTTGTAACTGCGCTGTTTTTCATGGAATTGAGATACGGGAAGAAACAGCACTCCTTTCTCACTCTCTTCCTCTTTGTCCAGGCCGTTGTTTTTCTCCTCTCTTACTTCAAGGTATCGAGGGGTATAGACCAGTTCGCGCCGTTCGTCGTGCTTTTCTGCTCCATGGCATTTTCGGAAGCAGACTTCAGGCCTCACAGACTTCTCGTGATATCCATGATCGTGCTGACGGCCGCCGCATTGAGCCTGAATTATCTGGAGGTCGAAAAGGCCCTCGATATCAACGGTATCATAGACAACAGCGGGAGCGGCGAGTGGCTCAATACCCGGGCGAAGAAAAACGATCACGTCTTTATTGCGAACTACGGAGCCTTCCCCCAGCTCTTTTTCTACAGCAGGAACACGACCTACACGCTCGGTCTCGACCCGGGCTACATGCAGGCGCATGACGCCCGGCTGTACGGGCTCTATCAGGATGCCGTACGGCTCCGCAAGGACCCCTATCCGATCATACACGAAGTTTTCCAGGCGGATTACGTGCATGTCGAGAACATGCCCCGTCACGCCCGTCTTTACGACTATCTGAGCAGTAATCCCCTCGGTTTTTACAAGGTGTACGAGGACGAGTTTTCCGCACTTTTCAAGGTACGCTGAAAATGGAACTAAGCGTCATAATTACGGCTTACAATGAAGAAAAGACCATCGTTCCGCTCTGCCGGAAATTAACGGAAGCCCTGCGTTTTATAGGTGATTTCGAGATAATCATCGTGGATGACGGAAGCACGGACGGGACGTCCTCGGCGCTGTGCTCGATCGAGGACGACCGCGTGCATACGATCCGCCTGCAAAGAAACGCCGGCAAGAGCAGGGCGCTGCTCGAGGGAATCGATATGTCCAGGGGCAGGTTTATCGCAACACTCGACGCCGATCTGCAGGACGACCCTGCCGATATACCGCGCGTCTATAATAAACTTAAAAGGGGTTTTGATGCGGTCTTCGGCGTCAGGGTCATCCGAAAGGACTCCTTCGTACGGCGCTTTGAGTCCCGTTTCGCGAACGGATTTGCCAATCTTTTCCTGGGGGAAACCTACCGGGACCGGGGGGGGCCGGTCAAGGGTTTCAGAAAAACCGTTCTCCTCACCATACCCCGCTTCGACGGAATGCACCGCTTTTTTCCCACCCTGCTCCGCAGGTACAGGACGACTGAGATCGAGGTCAACCACAGGCCGAGATTATATGGAATTTCCAAGATGCGCAGGCATATCAGGATGTTTAAGGCACTGCGTGATACGTTTTATATAAAGAAGCTGATCAGAAGGGGGATGATATGAGCTTCTGGCTCGTATTCGGATTCACCGCGCAGTTCTGTTTTTTCACGCGTTTTCTCATCCAGTGGATCGCAAGCGAAAGGAGGAAGGAGAGCTACATACCGATGGTTTTCTGGTATTTGAGCCTCGCCGGCGGGACCGGGCTCCTGATATACGCCATACAGAGGCGCGACCCTGTTTTCATTATCGGGCAGTCCATGGGGGCCTGTATCTACATCAGGAATATATTCCTCAGACTGAAACGATCGGAGGGGAAATGATTTGAAATCGGCCGCCCCGTCAATTAAACTGATGGTGATAGAGTACCTGAAAGTTACGAGGAGAACCGAACGTGAAAGCACGACGGATACCCGTTGAACTGCTCAAACCGGGGATGACCCTTGCAGTAAACATCTACTCTTCGGATTCAAAGCTCCTGCTTATCAAGAAGGGGCTCCCGCTGTCAAAAGACCTTATTTTCGTTCTTAAAAAGAGAAATATTCAGACGGTTCCGGTTGAGGAAAAAGCAGAGGATACAAACCTCACCATTCCCATGCCTCCTGACGCAAAAAAAATCGGAGGTGTACCCTTCACCTTCCCTGAATCAATCGAAGGGAAGATTTTCATCAACAGGGGCGGTATAACAATACTGAAGATCGACGACCCCGTGGTCGAGTCGACAAAGAAGAAAGCGGTGAAAACCGCGCATACCATCCTGCATTCCATATCCAGTGGGGAAACACTCGATATCGAATCGTCGCGCAGCGCTGCCCGGGAAATTATAAACGCAATCGCGAAGAACAGAGAGGCATTCATGAATATCGCGGGGATGCGCATGGTGGACGAATACACATTCGTTCACTCCGTCAATGTCGCGGCCTACGCAACCATTATTGCGCGCGACTACGGCATATCGGGAAAGGAACTGGAATTATTCTGCACCGGCGCCCTGCTCCACGATGTGGGGAAAATGCTCATAAATTCGGCCATTCTGAACAAGCCGGACAAGCTGAGCGCCGAAGAATGGGATGAGATGAAGACGCATCCCTTGAAGGGGTATGAGATTCTGAAGGAAAACGGGATCTCCGAAGAGATGGCCCTCGTTGCGAGAGGGCATCATGAGCGGTGCGACGGAAGCGGATATCCGTTGGGACTGACACAGGATGATATGCCCGACACCATACACATTACGGCCATAGCCGACGTGTACGACGCTCTCACCTCTGACAGGGCGTACAAAAAGGCGATGAAGACGAACAACGCCATGATGATCATCATGGCGGAAAGCGGAACACACTTCAACTCGGAATTCGTCGGGATATTTCAGAGGCTGATAGGCATCTACCCCATCGGGGTACTCGTGCGTCTTAATAACGGAAGCATCGCACGGGTGCTCGAGCAGAACGAAGGAGCGGTGCGGCCCATTATACAGCTCCTCACCGACCCCCGGGGAAAACAGCTGAAAGACAGGGTCGTCATCAACCTCATGGACAATACGGAGATATTCATTACGGAGAGCTTCGTTTCACCGGCTGCGGCATAGCGGCCTTGACTTCCATGGATACGTCCATGAAGACCCTTTATCCCTATTCACGCCGGTTGTCTGCTGTTATCATTTCATTGTCGCACTGGACCACCCCGGTGGGTGTATAATAAAAGGGTATGAAAGCTCCACTGCTTTCGGAGGGAAATCATGTCAAACAAAGGTAAGACCTACGAAGAGGCGAAAAAAATCGCTCAGGGAAAAGTATCCTTCATCAGACACTTCATCACCTACCTTGCCGTCATAATCGTCCTCGCCGTAATCAATAACGTCACTTCGCGCGGCCATCAGTGGTGGCTCTGGGTGGCCGGATTCTGGGGCATAGGCATTCTCTTCAATTTTCTCAGCGCGTTCGTGTTCAAGGGCGGGGGGCTCAAAAACCTCGAGGAGGAATTCATTAAGAAAGAGATGGGGGAAACTGAACCCGAATCGGACGACACCGGGAAGTAAATGCCGGCGTAAACCCCTTTATTCGAACTCGTTGAAATAGACCGAGAAAACGAGTGAGATCTCGCGCTTCGTCATGGTTATCTCCTCCTCCTTGAGCCTTGCCATGGCCTCCTCCTGCGAGAGTGAAGGTTCGGCCTTCTTCATCTCTATGAGACGGTCCCGGGCGCTTGCGGCGATCGGCTTTCCCTTTCCGAACAATCCCTTGTTATGGAGGGTAGTAACCGCCTGCTTGAGCAGTGCGAACTCATCCACGAGCGCCAGGTGCTGCCCCGAAAGGTCCTCTCCCATTTCCCTGACCATGCCCTCGAGCGTTTTAACCTCATCCTGCAGATCCTGATGCGCCCTCTCCAATGCCTCGTGGTCATCCTCCAGGGCAAACAGACGGTCTCTCAGGAGTATGCCCGCTTCCTCGAGCCTTTCATTGTCCTCCCGTAAAAATTCGTACGCCGCGTACGCCCTAGAGGTGAGCTCCTCGAGATCGCTCCCGAGCGTGCCGAGCGCGGACTCGAACTGCTCGGCCTTCAGGTCCATTTCCATGAACTTCCTGATAAAAAACTCCTGATCGTAGGATTGTATGTATGCATACGGGTCCTTGATCGCGGTGATGAGCTTCTCGCTCAACTCGCGCTCACCCTCATACCTGCCGCGTACGCGGAGAAAGAGTGCTTCGACCTTCAGCCTGAAATCATACTCGAGGAAACCGTCGTAGTAGAACTGCATGCCGGAAGGCATGTAGTCCGTGAGATCGACACCGCCGTATTCATAACTCGAAGGCACGACGCTTATTTCAGCCGTCTCTTCCGAGATGATCAGGCTCATCGTATCCACGCGCATATCGTTCCACGTATAAAAGTCGTCATGAAGGGTTTTGAGAAGACCCACTGTGGCACGGGTAAGTGCTGTACCCGACTGTATCGTTATTGTATTCCCCTCCCGGTCCCGTACCTCGTAGATCGTCGCATCCCCCTTCTGCCTGGTGGACAGGAGGGAATATCCCTCCGCTTCGAGATCCTGTGAGAACAGGGCGGCCGGGACCAGTATGGCCAGTATGACTATTATCAGGGTGAGGTCTCTTCGTCTCATTTCCGTTTCTCCTATTGAATGTGGATCAAAATCCTGTCAAAGGGTTCTATCGGCTTGTCTTCCTGCCCGAGATCGACCACGGATGCCGTAACCACGTCCCCGGAAACGTGAAACCGGACCGTGGCGATGTACTCGTCTTCCTTCCTGAAGACATACCCGGCGTCTCCGTCCTGGATTTTATATATCTCGTTCAGGTATACGACGAGCGCATCGGGATTACGCTGATCGATGATATAGCCGTTTTCCCTTTTATTATGGGTAAGATATTCGAGCGAGTAGAGGTACTGCTCTATGATCCCGTCCTTAGCGGTTATGATATCGTTCTTCTGCCGTATGGTTTCCTCACGCGCGGCAATGGTCCCGTCTTTCTTCTCTATGGTATCGATAAAACGGCCCTTCATCTTTTCATAGTCCCTTATCAGGCCGTGTCCCATATGCTCGACACGGTCGATGGCGCCGGGAACGGAGTTGATATAGGGTATGTCCTGAAGCCGGTCGATGAGGAGCGAGATATCCCCCAGCTTTCCGGCCATGGAGCGGTATTCCGCCCTGCTCAGCACCCCCTCCTTCTGCAGAATCGCCTCGTATTTGTCGAGCGGCGAGACTTTCACCGCATCGGCGTCCATATCCCGCCCGAGAACCTCGTTTATCCGCTCTTCTGAAAAGACGGGGTTGTACAAAAGGGTGAGCCTTTCAACCTCGGCCTTGTGGTTCTTTTTCAGCAGCTCTATCATTTCGCGCTGATGGGCCGTGGCCGATTCGAGCTCCTGCGCGTGGTCCCTATTCAGCTCGACAATCTTTTTCTCGTAGTACGATACCGTGTTCTCCATCTCGATATCGTGCACACGCGCCTGGTTGTTGAAAATCTCCTCCTGCTCCTTGGCCTGCTCGACAAGCCGCGCGTCGTACTCGTCTATCTTTTCCTGAATAACGGAAATCTCCTCCTCCTTGAGTAAAATCCGCTCGTTGTATTCGGATTCGACCCCCTCTACCGCCTTCTTCTCCCTGAGCCTTATTCCGTTTATCTGCTGCTGTTTATCAGCATCGGAAATCTGCCTGTTATTGACAAGCTCGACCTGCTGATCCGCATCGCTCCTGATATCCATGATTTTCTGGTTCATCTCGGCCCGCATATCCTCGAGCTCGCGCTGCGCGACCTTCATTTCGTTTTCGTTCTTCTTGGCTACATCGAGCACGTCCCGCAGATTCACATCCTTGAACTCGCTGATATCAACCTTTACACGCCTGCTCTCCCGCTGAATGAGATAGGTTACTCCGATCGACGCCGCGGCGAAGAGAGCGATGAAGCCCGCGATAACGAATAGAACGGCCATCCTGCGGTTCTTCTTAGTCCGGACGAATTCCTGTTCGAGATCGTACTGGGGTCTTCCTTCCCTGATTTCGCGTATTATTTCTCTGAGGAAGTACTTCTTGCTCAGAGCTACGACGTCCTTTACTTTGTCTTCATTGTCCATACTCCACTCCAGTCCTTGGGACATTGATAATCCTTCGTTCTCATGCGGAAGACCTCCGCCAGCGGGAGCGTGCAGCGCTCGAACATACCGAGGGCCTCTTTCCATTTGCCCTTGTAGTAGAGCTGCAGGGCCGAGGAGAAGAGCTCCATGTCCCTCTTGAAATCATCGTCGATATTCGTCTTCGGTACGGGCCAGAATACCCGCTTTGCGAGCGTCTTGCCCTTCACCTGGACCTGATCGATCTCGAGGAAGAGAAAATCGCCGGTCTCCTTCTCCACCTCGTCCTTTACGTATTTCGAACAGATAACGGGAACCTTGTAAATCCTCGTAAGCCCCTCGAGGCGGGAGGCGGCGTTCACATTGTCGCCGATAGCGGTATTCGTCATCCTCTCGTTGGATCCGACATTACCGTAAAAAACGTCTCCTCCGTCTATTCCCACGCCCACTTGAAGAAGAACGGCCTTATATATATTTTCCTCCATCTGTGTGAGCGCACCCTTCTTCTTGACGATCTCCTCTTTCCGCTGATGCATCTCCTCTCTGAGCTGGGATGCGACCTCCTGTATCTCATATGCCGCGCTCACGGCGTGATGGGATTTGTTCCCTTTCGATTCCTGGATCGTACCGAAGAGGGCAAGGAGCGCGTCGCCGATTATGGACCCGATGATGCCGTCATGATCGTGTATCTGCTTGATGGCACGGTTGTAATGAATATTGAGGAGCTGAATAATATCGGTGCCGAGGGTCTCGGTCATATAAGTAAAACCTTTTATATCCGAGAAGAGTATCGCGAGGTCCTGGCTCGATCCCTCGAGCCTGACCTCCCGCTCCTTATAGGCCTTTAAAACCACATCCCTCGTAACGAACTTCCTGAATATGGTCATCAGGTTGTCGATCGTGTTCGCGAGCGAATTGAATGCCATACCGAGATAGGTCACATCGTCGTTCGGCGCGCTCGAGAGATCGATAAGGCCGATCTTCTGACTCTCCTGCATGGACATGATTTCATTCGTGATATTCTGCACGTAGCGCAGCACGAACCTGATGATGAATATACCGAGCACCGTACAGACGACGACAATCAGAATGATGATGTAGGATATCTTCCTGAATATAGACCGCGAATCCTCGTAGAACTCGTCGAGTTCCTCCGCCCGCACGAGGTATATGTCCCACTTGGCATTGTACTTATAAAGGCCGAAGTATTCCTTTCCCCTGTGATTAAAATTAAAGGACCCCTCACCGCCCGTCTCGGTTTTTGAACTTTTAAGCATGGCCAGCGCCTTGCCGTCTTCGAAGACATCCATCCGCACCGTCTTCGAGGCGATGAACATGACCGTACCGTCGTCCTTGACCCCCATGGCGATCGATCTATCGCCCTTAAGCTCGCGCAGCGCCTTCTCCACGATGCTGTTGACGGCGCCCTCGTAATCGTTGTTGTAGGTATATATCTCATGCTGATTCGAGGTGAATACATAGAGGTCCTTGAGGTCCTTGACGAGCAGCCGGTTCATGAGCTTGACCTGCTCTCCCCTGTTGAGGAGGAGGTTGATGTAGTTGGTCGCAAAACCGGCGACCAGAAGGAAGAGCACGAACAGGGTTATAATCTTGGTAACGAGCGGAACGACCCTGACTCCGCCTACCTTCTTTCCCAGTATCTTTTCAATACTACCATTCATGACCGTATCCATATATGAGAGTTTATACTGCGTCCGCCTCACCCAGGCTATAATGGCCCGATTGTGTTAAGCGCTGATTAATACGAGATGAAAATCCTGATGCTTCATAACTGCATGAAAACACAAAACACGCTAATATTCTGGCATTATGCTACCATGTTCCTAAAATCTTGTCAATATTTCAAAAGCCACATATTTGTAATTTTTAAACCGGCTTTTTCTTTACACGGTATTTACCCTCCGGTATAGTGAGCTGAGTACACACTCAGCCCCAATTAAGGAGGAAACCATGCCCGAATCCCGCTTGTCAATACCGAGCGGAGACTCCGCCGTTTCGGTCTCCCTTCCAAAAAGAACGAGGGTGATCCGCACTGCGGCCGAGCCTCTCCCGTCCCTTCCGGACCCGGCCAAGGCCGTCCGGGACGCCCTTGCAAACCCTATCGCGCATGAGCCGCTCGAACGGCTGGTTGGACCGAAATCCACGGTCGCTATCGGGTTCGACGATCCCATCGGCTTCGCCCCGGCCCAGAAAGGTCCGGATTTCAGGGGTGTCGCCATCAAAGTGCTGCTCGAGGAGCTTGAAAAGATCGGTGTGGACAGGCAGCGGATCCGGCTCGTATGCGCGGTCGGGCTTCACAGGAAGTGGACGACCAGGGAGCTTTCGACCTTCCTTGGAGACGACATCGCGTACCGGTGGGGGCCGAGCAAACTCTTCAACCACGATGCCGAGGACAGGGACGGGCTCGTATTCCTGGGTGAGACGAAGCGGGGCATGGAAGTCGAGGTCTCGAGGCTCGTAACGGACTCCGACCAGTTCATTTACGTGAGCAATCCCTGGTCTCCCTTCAACGGCGGGTGGAAATCCGCGGTCGTGGGCCTCAGCTCATACAGGAGTATTCGGCATCATCACCGCCCCTACCCCAGGGCGTCGGGCAAATCAACCATGGATCCCGAGCGTTCGGCCTTCCCCAGGCTGCTGAATGAGATGGGCGAGGTCATAGAGAACGCTCTCGCGGACCGGGGCAGGCGTTACTTCATCATAGAGGGAACGATGAACAACGCGATGCCCCAGGAGCTCGTGAACGTGGTGGCCGGTCATCCGCCTGAAGCGCATCAACATTCCCTGAAAATCATACAGGGTCAGCATGTCGTGGACGTGCAGGGCCAGTCCGACGTGGTGGTACACGCAATGGGAAACGACCGCGACCCCTACTCGAAACTCTCAATAATTAATCCCGTCCTGGTGAGAAACCTCGGACTCTCCTACAGCTTCGGTCTCTTCCAGAACAAGCCGCTCGTAAAAGAGGGGGGGGTGCTCATACTCGTTCACCCCTGCTATAAACAATTCGACGGGGTCAAGTACCCCTCGTATGTCGAGTTCTTCGAAAAGCTGCTTCCGGTCATGCAGGACCCCTTCGAGCTCTGGGAGCTCTACGCGGAGGAATTCGCCCACAGGCCGGAGTACATACATAAATACCGGTACGGTTTCGGTTTTCACGGGGTGCATCCCCTCATACTGTGGGGACAGGGGGCCTACGGACTCAGGTATGCGGGCAGGGTCTTTCTTGCCGGAGCTTCGGATTTCGAAACCGCCCGGAGGATCGGCTTCGAACCGTTTGCAACGGTGGAGGAGGCGGTCGAAGAGGCTGAAAGAACCATGGGGAAGGGGTGCTCGATTTCCTACACAGATATGAAGCAAAGTTTCATATGCAACGTGAGGTAGCTCCGATTTTTGACATGAAGCA
>CAYWUT010000067.1:0-7861 GCA_964460545.1 uncultured Spirochaetota bacterium | reverse complement strand
ATGAAGCAAAGTTTCATATGCAACGTGAGGTAGCTCCGATTTTTGACATGAAGCAGAGCTTCGTATGCAATGTCACGTGATCCCCAGCCGCTCGTTATAACTTTCTATCGCCCGTACCATGGCCCTGAGGTTTGGAAGGGGCGCTTCAGGGGGCAGTCCGCATGAGGGCGAGAGAATGTCGACACCGTCCTCCATGCATTTGATCGAAGCGTCGAAGACATCCTGCTCGCTGCCCTCGAGAATATGCGTTACTGTCGGTACCGATCCGATTACCCGCATTTGTGAGCCGATTGCGGCCTTCACCTGTGCTGCGGTCACGCAGGGCGAGTCGAATGAAAACGCGGATAATCCGGACTCGGGAAGGTGCTCCAGCAGGTGCCCCGTATTACCGCATATATGAAGAAAGACCGGACCTTTAACCCCGCTGCTAATTTTCCTGTAAGCAGGAATCATCATCTCCTTGAAACGGGGAGCGGTAAGCCCCTGTGTAAAGGGGTCGCTGAGCTGTATGACGTCGCCTCCCGCCTCCAGCAGCTTGGCGGCGTACCGCACACAGAGATCGGCGAAGATATCCAGGATGCGGGCCACGGCGGCAGGGTCCCTGATAAACATCCGGTACATCCGGTTTACGCCTATCGCCTGGCAGGAGATGTTGAGCGGCCCTTCAACGAGCGGAACGACCGCCGCGTCGTCCCCTACCATCTTCTTCGTCCTGCCCACGGCCTCGAGGACAACGGGGAACCTTCCCCTGTCAAAAATATCAGGGGGGATTTCAACATCCTCCGTGTTCCTGAAGGCGGGCTCGATCGCCGCAGGTATGGAAGTGGGCAATGTGCCCGTATCCGAGCCGCCGCCGAGCGCCTCGAGCTCAACGCACGCGTCCCACGGAAGGTTCACCGCGTGGAATCCGGTGGACCTGTGTATCTCCGCGGCGAGCCGCGCCATATCCTCGGCCTTCCGGTGAGCTTCGGGCCATGAGGCTCCGGACCGCTCCATCATCTCGACCGTGGGCGAGTTCAGAAGAACGGCCCTGGGAATGGTGCCCGTGTGCCCGCCCTTAAGAACACCGACGATCTCCTGTACGGGAGAACAATGTACTTCATGCATGAGAATGTCTTTCCCTATTTATCGAATGATTCAAAGGTCCCGGTGCTTACCTGAAATATTGCAGCTCGTAGAGCCGTTTGTAGGTCCGGCTGATCTGCAGGAGCTCTTCATGTGTTCCCGTCTCGATGATTTCTCCGTTCTCGATTATCAGAACCTTGGTAGCATGCGTGATGGTGGAGAGCCTGTGGGCGATAACCACGGACGTTTTACCCTTCATAAGCTCGTTCAGCGCGACCTGTATGTAATGCTCCGACTCCGAATCGAGCGCCGAAGTCGCTTCATCCAGGATGAGTACCTGCGGGTTAATGAGCACCGTACGCGCGATGGCTATCCTCTGTTTTTCCCCGCCGGACAGCCTCGTTCCCTTCTCTCCCACCACGGTCTCGAATCCCTTTGGGAGGGAACTGATGAATTCGAAAGCGTGCGCCTTCCTGGAGGCCTCGATTATCTCCTCCTTTGATGCGTCACGTTTCGAGTAGCGAATGTTCTCGTATATGGTATCGTTGAAGAGCAGAACGTTTTGCGACACGATTCCAATCTGCGAGCGCAAACACCCGATGGAGTAGTTCCGCACGTCCGTGCCGTCAATCTCCACCCTTCCGTCCGTGGGATCGTAGAACCGGGGAATGAGATTAACGATGGTCGTCTTGCCCGCTCCCGATGATCCGACAAGCGCCACGATCTCGCCTTTTTCCACCTCGAAGTCGATGTTCTTTAAAATCCGCTCCTTGTCATAGGCGAAGGAGACGTTTTCGAACCTCACCCTTCCCTCGATCTTTTTTTCCACGGGCCGCTCAATCTCCCTTATCGTGTTTTCGGTTCCCGCAACCGAGAAGATACGGTCGACCGAGGCGCTCACGACCTTGAAGCTCGTCAGTGTCTTCGGAATATTGCTGATCGGGTTAAAAAGTATGCCAAGGAGAAGCATGTACTCGCTCAGTCCCTTGACCGTCCACCCGCCCCTGACAATGAAGAGTCCCGCTATCCCGATGAGTATGAAGGCGAAGAAGTATATGACGAACTCGTTCAACGGTTTGACCAGGTTCGCGAGGACTTTCAGCTTGAGCACTGTTTTCTTGTACTTTCCCGCGGTTTTACCGAATCGTTCTATCTCGTAATCCTCCTTCGCAAAGGCCTTCACTACGTCCACGGCAGTGAGCGTTTCATGGAGGTTCGTCGAAATGTTCGCTACATTCTGCTGGAGCTTGCGGGAGGTAATCCGCAGGCGGGTTCCCAGTATCTTGAACAGCACGTAGAGCACGGGGATAACGGACAGGCTGATGACCGTGAGGAGCGAGTTGAGGAGCAAAAGCTTGACGATCACGAGCACCACGTAGGCCACATGCGATATGATACGGATTATACCCTCGTAGAGGTTGATACGTATTTTCTCCATGTCGTCTATGGTCATGGAGATGAAATTGCCCGTTTTGTTCCGCTTGTAGTAATTGAGCGGAAGACAGATGAGCTTCCGGAAAAACCGGTTGCGCAGGTTGTTTATGGAGCTCTCCGAAACCACGCTCATCGAATAGGTCGATCCGTAGGCAAGGGCGCCCCGTACAAATACGATCGCCAGGGCGATAAAGAAATACCTGTATATGAGATGAATGTTCTCAGGGGTAAAGAGCTCGAAAATAAAATTGACACCCACGCTCGGCAGGAGGGTAAACGCGTAGTTCTGTATAAACTGGAGAGCGAGGATACCCACGACCGCCCAGGTGAACTTCTTCATGGATCGAAGTGTCCACTTCGTTGCTTCGTTGATCAGTTTAGTTTTCATATAATATACCGGGCCTGGTACGAAACCGGCCCTGATATTTCCCCTTTACGTCTGCGACTATTAGAGAGATATTTGCAGATCGGCATTTGCACAATATAATGACGAACAGCCCTTAGGGTGTAGGAATTGTTCCGCACCCGCATCCCCCCTATACTGGAACCGAAATGAACAAGAAAAAGATTTTTGCGAAACTCGGTATCGATCCCGCTTTACTCACTGACCTGCATGTCATCAGGCTCTTCTCATCGTTTGTCGGCATCTCCGGCGGCCGTGTTCTGGCGGTGACGGATCCGAACATGACTTACTGCCCGCTCGTGCGGTTCTTTTACCATGATAAATGGAACGGGGCTTTATCCTCCTCTGATATAAAGAATGCCATTAAAGAGATCGTTGAGGACAAGATTTCCACATACGGTTTCTTCACCGACGACAGGGAGTTGGTCAGAAACACGATCGCGGTTCCCTACGGGGCGTCCGAGTTCCTCATGTACGCGCTGAAAAAGAAAACGATCGACGGAGCGGTCGTGGCATGCGACGGTGCCGGCAGCGTCATAACCGGTAAACCGGAGATTGTACAGGGGATAGGCGCCAGGATGAACGGCCTCTTCCACACCACCCCCCTGCAAGGCGTCATCAGCCGCCTGCGGGACGCAGGGTGCGCCGTTCCTTTTGAAAACGGCAGGGTTGACCAGAAAGCGGCGGCTAGGGAAGCCGCGCGGCTCGGATACGGGCGGGTCGCGGTCACGGTCAACGGGTACATGGGGGAGGATCTGAAAGAGCTGAGGATTTTTTACGAATCCATCGGGGTAAAATGTTACATCTTCATGATTTGCTGTACCGGCGTGTCCGAGAGCAGGGTGAAGGAAATGATTAATTACGCGGACGTGATATGGAGCTGCGGGTCTTCCAGGGTCAGGGAACAGGTGGGCAAGAAGGCGATCCTCCAGATCACAAAAAAAATACCGGTTTTCGTTCTGACTCCCGAAGGGCTCGAGGCGGTGAGTGGTTACGCGTCGGACCCCGATGTCATACGGCGGCTTCACCCTGACCGGCAGTATCTCATCGCCGGGGACATCCCCGGGGAGAAAATCGGCATGGGGAGGTTCAGGACCTACCTGAGCGAGGCCGATCTTCCGGTCCGAAGTAGCGATGAGCCTTCGACGGTGGAAGTATAGAAGTTTTTCTCCCGCCTTCCCTCCCGCTTGTAAAGGAACGTGATGAGATGTATACTGTACCGGAAGCGTGGCTTCCCCTTTTACGGATGGCGAATGCATGAAACCGAGGCGGTTTGTCTGTACAGCGCCTGCTCTCATAATCCTCTTGACCGCCTGGTCCGTTTTCCCCTTTGGCGGTACGGGCATGGGCGGTGCCGTGATTCCTCATCCTTCGCTCGGATCGAAGAATCCCGCATACGAGGCGTATCCCGCCCGTTTCGGCTATAATCCTGGAATACAGTTACCGGTCGGTCTTTTGGGGCTCCTCCCGGCCGAGAGAAATCCCTTCCTCTATGCGACCAATCGTGATACTTTCCGTTCCCGTTTCGATTTTCTTCAATTTTACGACCAGGTCTCCTATCCGTCGAGCTTTCTCCTCAATCCCCCGGTCAGTCCGGAAAAGGTGATGCTGAGCATAGAGGAGGGAAGCGTTCGCATCGAGGACGGAAGAGGAAATCCGCTCGTTTTCCGTGAGACCATGGGCACCCGGGGAATAAGCGTCGGCGGCACCCCGCTCATTCCCCCGCCTCTCCTCTCTCTGCCTCTTCGAACGGGAAATTTTTACTTCAAGACCGGCTTTTTCGGAGGAGGAGGAGGCTACCGTTTTTATCCGGATACTGCGCTGTCGGATGCCCTTGAAGCCGCTGAGTTCAGCCCCCATACCCAATACTCCATAAGAGGGGGCGGATCCATTCAATCAGGTATCAGCCAGAGTCTGACCTTCGCCGCGCCCGTTTTTGAAGGTCATAACAGCAGGACCTTTTTCGGCGCGCGTCTCCTTCTCTTCTATATGGCCGGGTTCGTGGACGGCGACGTGCACATAAGCATGGCGACCGACGCGCGTGCTCTTCCCGTGTTCGCAGGCATCCAGTGGAATTATTTCTACCTCTATCCGGGCATGGGCGGAGGGTACGGAATGCGGCTCGACTCGGGCGCGGTGTTCGACCGGGGACCCCTCACCTTCGGCATCGGTTTTCTCAACCTGCTTGGATTCGCGCAACTGCACGGGTACGCGAGTGATTTCAGCTTTTACGGGACGGAAGAGGAAGTGCCGGAATCCAGGACCTTCAGCCGTTTTCTCCCGGGCATCTTCTCCAACGTGGCGTACGAGCTCCGTTCACCTTTCGGGAAGATTGTCCTGACGGGCGACATCGGGTATGTCACGGGGTGGGTAATGCACGGGGGGTTCCTCGTCATCGGGAAACGGACCTTCTTCAGAATGGGAGCGGGCTGGGACGGCGCGAGCCGTTTCGGAACCTCTTTCGGGTTACGCGCGAAGAAAAAATGGTTCGAACTGGCGCTCACCACTCATGAAGCGCCGCTCGTGGGGGGAATGGTTTTCGGAATAGCCTTTCATACGGGGAGATATTTCCTTGCACCTGAAACGCGGTAATCGAAAAACCGGAATCCTCTTCATGACGATCGCCTGCATCGTCTGCCTTCTCACCCTCTCCTGCGCAGCGCAGACGCAGTATGTTATCAAAGTTGACGCACTTGCAACCATGGACGAGTCGGGCATACGGGGAAACGCCCGGGTGCCGCAAAACGGCGGGCTCGTCATATACCTGCTCCCTTCGATACAGCTTGATGAGAATTCAGCCGGCCCGGATGAGAGAAGCAGGGAAGGTATCCAGATCATTTCTCCCATTCCCGCTCCGCCCGGACCGGTCCGTCTCACGGTGAGGATCGACGGTCGTCTCACGATAGTAAACGAGAGTACCGTCGTCATCCCCGGAAGCGAGGTGACCGGTTACATCGCGGAGTCGGAGGACGCTCTCTATCCCGACGGAATTGAAGCGGGACGGAAGGAGTACCACGCCGTCGGTCCCGGAGAGGAACAGGTTTTGGAATTCGGTTTTTTCGTGGATCAGGACACCCCCGCATACCCGATCGTGTCACGGGGTCTGTTCAGGGTCGGCATCAAGATCTGGATATATCCTCCCCAGATCGGTGACGCTTCGATATCCTATGTCCTAGAAGCGCTGACGGTCGAGGTGAGCGGATACCCCTTCGGGTTCATCGAGTAATCAGTTCACGGGTTCAATTACATAATTCGCGGTAACCTTCGTGGATCCTCCTCCTTCCTCGTAAAAAACAACACTCTTTTCGGCACTCAGGTCGTCCGAAAGGAGAACATTTATATAATTGAAACCGAGATCGTCGTCTCCCGTCGTGTCGTCCTCGTAGAGGTGCCCGCGAAGCGTGATTGCGGCATCGTAATCCGCGCCTGAGGGAAACTCGAGAAAACCGTAGCTGTTTATTTGATAATCACTGCCTTCTTCGATTTCGACCGCCCCGTCTTCATCCTTTTCCCACAAAACGATTTGCGACGAAATATCACCCGCTATGCAGGTGCCCAGCCAGCCGTAAATTTCCGCATGACTACCCGCTTCATCATCCGCGTTGCAATGTATGTTTTTCAACGTTACCTTGTAAATATCACTTATTCGCTGGTATTCATACGTGTCGTACTGGGAGTAGAAAACGATGTTGCACGAGTCGTTGTCAGCGAGATACCGCAATTCAAAGGCTATGGGAGCACCGGGGGAATCCGGTCCGAACTCCGCTCCGTTCTCGATATAGGTTTTGAGGCCCTCGTATCCGTTTATCACGACTTCCGCGGCATCCGTTCCGCTCCCGCCGTAAACCACGGCGTTGATTTTACTGCTGTCGAGTATGGATTTCTGTCGTGTGTCGACGGAGCCCTCAGCCTCAACACATCCGCTGTACGCCGCCTCGAACGAGGCCCCGACCTCCTGCGCGTTGTGCTCCGATTCGAAGAGGAAGAGCACCATTCTTCCGAAAACCACCCTCGAGACATAGAGGGGGGGATTACCCGCCCCCATCTGGGTTTCCAGATCCGACACCGTAACCGTGTTCGAAAAGACACCCTCAGGGCTGGATGGTGTATCGACACTGATAGAGTAATACACCTGATAAAACCGCACGGCCATCCTGGATTTCACCGTTTCGTCCGTAAAATCGAATTTCGATGAAATTCTCGACCCTCCCGGCCACTCCACGTTCGCGTCGATCGCGAGGCTCAGCTGCTCGTAGGAGTGAACGCATTCCTCGTCGTAGGAAATATTCGCGGTCGTCGGGGAATCGCCCGCATAAGAGGCCAGTATTTCGGCCATTGCCTCAGTTATCGATGAGCCCGCGGGATTTTCAACCGTGACGGTCCTGTCCTGGAAACCCGGAACTTCCAGCGAAACGAATATCGTTACCGGGTTTCTGTCCCCGGTGATGGGCGAAAATCCTCCGGTTTCAAGAAGAGACCTTCCCTTGATCAGTGCCCCGGGCCAGATGATATCGGGCTGCGTGTCTATGAGGGTCGGCTGATTCGTTTGTTTGCCGTATTCTTTCCTCTGCTTCGTACAGGTGTAATTTTCATCGCCCGATTCCACTTCCTCCTCTGATCCGACGTTTACCTCCCCATTTGTTGGCTGCGGCCAGTCGAGGTGGGGAATAGACTGGATGAGCTCTCTTATGGAATCGGCTTCCCCCGATGATGCGCCTCCATCATCCGAGTCTTCGTCCCCACCACCGGATCCTCCGTCGAAGAGGGAACAACTGTTAACCTGAATGAAAACGATTATCACCAGAATAAAAAGCGATACACGATATATTCTATTTTTTTGCATATATAGACTCCGAAAGAGATTTATTATAAAAATGTATAATAAATATACCTGCATTATATAATAAAATGTTTTTATCTCAATTACTTTATTCTTTAAGAGCGATGATAGGAAGCAGG
>CAYWUT010000066.1:0-18081 GCA_964460545.1 uncultured Spirochaetota bacterium | reverse complement strand
AATAATGGAAAATGGAAAAGTCTTTCAAGGCCTTTTAGTTAAGGAAAAAATGGAAAAAAAGGCAAACCTGATTGGTTATACAATAGAAAAAGGATATCTACCGGTATATAGAGGTTATCAAAATACAGATTTATACATTTATGATTTTAATAATATGTGGGTTTCGATAAATATATTTAGATCAGGTTCTAGAACAGGCTCTATTGTTAATTATGAAAGCTCAATCTTCCTATTAGCCAACGAAAATGATGAATGGAATGTAAAAGAGTTCATCAATTTTCTCAACTTCCCCGAGCTGCGGTACAACATCTTCATAGACCGTATACTCAGGGCCGAGGGCGACAAGCTCTGGCTCTGGGTCCGCGTCGGTCACAACCTCACCGAATCCTACGAAAAACGCTACTTCGACCGCGAAATCTGGGTTATAGAGGAATCAGATAATTAGCAGTGAGGAAGCGCTTTATCCCGCGAGGATTTTTAATCTCTATTAGTGGATCACCCGGAAAATCTTTCTTTCTGTCATGCCCCGGCCACCCGATAAAGTCGGGTGGCAAGCTTATCTGGGGCATCCAGTCTTTTAATCGTGGATCACCCGGATGATGATAAAAAATAGACCTGCCGCCGATTCTGGAGACCGTTCGATGACAAACAGAATAGGCTTTTCATAATCTACTTTTTCACGTAGGTCTTTGCATAGGACAGGAAGCTCCTGAGAAACGGCTCGATGGCATCCTTCCGGGGAATCATTCGAATGTGAAAAGAGCTGTTTTCCGGACTGGACATAAAGAATAAAATATTCTTCATGTCATTTTTCTTGAAGAGCGATTCGCCGAACTGAAGCGAGTCATCGTCTTTGTAATAGATCCAGTAAATGGTATCCTCAAAGGCGGTCTCTTTTTTCATAAAACCGTCGTCGCAGTACTTCTGTACCAGCTTCCCGTGGTTCCTATGGGACTTGACAATAACGCAGTTCACCTTTATTGGATTCTCCGAATAGATATTGACCTGAAGCTTGTCATGTCCGCCGAAGAGGATGTGGAAGGGGTATACGAGTATCGACTGCCTGGGTAGGGTGGTGAACAGGGCCGTCACCTTGCCCAGGTATCCGTTTCGCTCGTAAAAGGCCCTGTATCCGATACTGCCGCCGAGGTTTTTATACATCTTTTTTGTCGGGTTGATCCCCCCCTCCAGTTCCGACGAGATGGTCTTGATGACCTGCTTGTTCTTTCTCGTACCCCGCATATGGGCGAGGTAGACGAGTCCGCCGAAGGCAAAGATGAGCAGGATCTGATAAAACTTGATCGGTCCCATTGATCTTCCTTATAGAAATAGAATTATTCCCGACCTCTTATAATGCAGGTAAAAAAGGATATTGGCCCTTTAAGTATTCCACAACATTTTAAAAAAATAATCCCCGCATGATCTTGATCCGGAAAATTGAGATAATAAATCCCAGTAATTTGTTAGTTAAGTTTACCAAATGTTCTTGACATTGTATAGCATTTTCTATAGCATGTACAATGTCAAATGCCTGGTTTCTACAATACATATATCCTTTTTACCGACCGGTTCGGTTTTGTAGACTTGGATTTCATACAGGCTGTTGTAGAACGCGGTCAGTGTGAGAAAGTCGTGGTATTTTCGAAGATCCCTCCTCACAAGAACCTCTCCAAGAAACTCGAGTCCGCGGTTTATTTGGAAATCAGGCAATCCGAAACCCCGAAGAAGGCGGCGAAACAATTCAGGAAAGATCTGGACGAGGACGGCACGGGAAAAACGTCGGTGGTCTTCCCCCTTGAGGTCATAGCTGACAGGTCTCTGTTCCACGATGTATGTTGAAAAGTAAAAAGGAGGTGATCAAAGCGAGGGGACCAGTGTATATCGGAGGGAGGGGGAAGGAACGCACCGGCTCGTATACAATTTTCGTATCGGATAGTGGGCTGTGAAAAAAATCTTACAAGGAGGAATGAATGAACGGTTTGGTGCTTGCTATCATTGCTTTTGCTATCTTCTTCATCGGGTACAAAACCTACGGATCTTTTCTCTCCAAGAAGGTGTTCGATCTCGATCCCAAAGCCCAGGTGCCTTCAAAAGAATTTGAGGACGGCGTTGATTTCGTACCCACGAAGAAGGAGGTGATCTTCGGTCACCACTATACCTCTATAGCGGGGACCGGTCCGATCGTCGGACCTGCGATCGGTATCATCTGGGGCTGGCTGCCCGCGATGATCTGGATCGTGGCGGGCACGGTCATCTGCGGGGCGGTTCATGATTTTGGCGCCCTTGTCATTTCCATGAGAAACAAGGGGAAGACGCTCAGTGAGCTTACAACGGACATAGTGAACCCCCGGGCGCGTACGTTGTTTTTCGTGATCATTTTCTTCGAGCTCTGGATCGTTATCGCCATTTTCGCCATGATCATAGGGATCCTCTTCAACCTCTATCCTCAGGCGGTATTTCCGGTCTGGTTCGAGATTCCGATCGCACTGTGGCTCGGATGGGCGATTTACAAGAAGAAAATGAACATCGGCCTCGGGGCCATCCTGGCAATCGTGCTCATGTACGTAACCATAGTCATCGGGGCATTCATGCCCATCAAGATGCCCGGGTTTCTCGGTATGTCGCCGCTTACAATCTGGGTCATCATTTTAATGATTTACGCGTATATCGCATCGACCCTGCCGGTTACAACGCTGCTCCAACCGAGAGACTGGATCAACGCACATGAGCTCTTCATAGCCATGGGACTGCTCATTCTGGGGGCGATATTCGGAGCGGGTAAACTCAAAATCGTCGCACCTGCGCTGCAGATGCATCCGGAGGGCGCACCGCCGTTATGGCCTATGCTTTTCGTAACCATAGCCTGCGGTGCCATATCGGGTTTCCATTCGCTTGTGTCGTCGGGCACGACCTCGAAGCAGATATCCTCCGAAGCGGATGCAAAGTTCGTGGGATACGGTTCCATGATCTTCGAGGGAGCGCTCGCAACGCTGGTGGTCGTCGCGTGCGCCGCGGGCCTCGGGTTGAAGTATGTATCGGACGGCAACATGCTCACGGGTCTTGCAGCATGGAAGGCGCACTACGCGAGCTGGCAGGCCGCAGCGGGGCTGGGGAGTAAGGTTACGGCGTTTATCGAAGGCTCGGCGAATATGATGGAAGCCATTAAAATACCACATGTGATCGGAGTCACCATCATGGGCGTGTTCGTCGTTTCCTTTGCCGGGACCACGCTCGATACCGCAACGAGAATACAGAGGTACGTGATCGGCGAGTTCTTTACTTCCTTAAAGCTTCCAAAGCTCGGCAACCGTTTCATCGCCACCGGTATCGCGGTTGTCACGGCCGGCGTCCTGGCTTTCCTGCAGAAAGACGGTATGGGAGCGCTTATTCTGTGGCCCCTGTTCGGCGCGGTGAACCAGTTGCTTGCCGCGCTTGCTCTGCTGATCGCCACGGTCTACCTCGCCAAGAAGGCGAAACCGATATGGATGACCTCACTGCCGTTCCTGTTCATGCTCGTTATAACGGGATGGGCCATGATACACAACATCTCGAGCTTCGCCAAAGGCGGAACGGTGCATCTGCTCGTCATCGACGTGATCATTATTGTACTTGAAGTCTGGCTCATCATAGAGGCGGCGGTTGTACTGAGTCGAACGAGGAAGGGTGCGGCAGCACCTGCCTAGTAAGATCATTCATGAAAGTAAAGAGGGCTGCCTTCCGGCAGCCCTCTTTTTTTTATCGATCGTTTTACAGCCGATTTCATGTTCCAACTCAGTGACAAGGAGTTTACCGACTTGAGATCACAAATTGTGAGGTCAAGTTGAGGAGGACTACATGACCTGACGCAGAGGCTACGAGATGTGTGGGGTAGTTCCTGCGCTGGTTATTCACGCATTCGACGATTGAAGAAAAAACAAAGGACTATTCGGCCCAGTTTTCGGTCTTGAGGGATAGGACACGGCTGAACTCGCGTTCGTTGTTGGTAACCAGTGTGCAGCCTATGGACAGCGCATGTGCCGCGATGAGCATATCCATGGGACCGATCGGGTTTCCACTTCTTTCCAGATTGGCACGAATCTTCCCGTACTCCAGGGCGGCCATATCGTCATAGGGCAGTATTTCGAGGGGAGCGAGGAATTCGGCCAGCCCAATTTTGTTTCGATCGGGTCGTGAGCTTTTTTCCGCTCCGTATGCAAGTTCGCTGAGTGTAATTGAAGAAACCCCTATATCGGAAACTCGTGTTTTCCTCAACCTTCCGATTACCTTTTCCGGCTTCTGTTTAATGATATAGATGCACATGTTGGTGTCGAGCATGAACCCGATCACAACGCTTCCCTTGGCTGCTGTTCCGGCTGTTCCCGGGCGGTCATGAAGTCCTCGGAGAAATGGTCGAGGCTGCTGACGAGCGAGGCCCACGGATCGTCCTTTGGAATGAGCATAACCACTCCATGTAGCTTTTTGATATAGACGTCGGTTCCTGAAAACCGGTACTCCTTGGGCAGGCGAACCGCCTGACTGCGGCCGTTGGTAAAAAGGCGTGCTGTTTTCATGTTAACCTCTATCGTGTGATTGACTGTTATAATGATCTATACTGTGGTATCTACCACATGTCAATGAAAAAATATGTTTTATTATCATCTACTATTTAGTCAGGATAAAGAGACAGGATGGTACCGGGCAGGATTTGATAGATAGTTGACTAGTCGCCGCCCGAAAGCAGGACCTCGTCCGTTGCGAACGATTTGTGCCTGATCTCGTGGAACTTCGTGACGAGCTTGTCAACGGTGAGGTTTTTCTTCTCCTCCCCCTGCACGTCGAGTATGATTTCTCCGCTGTCCATCATGAGGAGGCGGTTGCCGTACTCTATGGCCTGGCCCATGTTGTGGGTGATCATTATGGTCGTAAGGCCGTACTCCTCGATAAAACGGGTGGTCAGGTCGAGCACGAGCTGGGCGTTTTTCGGATCCAGGGCCGCGGTATGCTCGTCAAGGAGTATGAGCTCCGGCTTGGAGATCACCATCATGAGTAGGGTCAGGGCCTGCCTCTGGCCGCCCGAGAGGAGCATGACGTTGTCCTTCATGCGCTTATCCAGCCCCATGTCGAGCTGCGTCAACTGGTCCCCGAAATATTTCCGCATCCCGCGGTTGAGGCTTATCTTCAACCCCTTGAATCCCTTCTTGAAGCATATCATCATGTTGTGCTCGATCGACATCTTCGAGGCGGTTCCGAGGAGGGGGTCCTGGAAGATGCGGCCTATGTATTTCGCGCGCTTGAACTCGGGATGCCGGGTTACGTTCTGGTCGCGGACGAATATCCTCCCCTGCGTCGGCGGGTAGGTCCCGGCTATGAGGTTGAAGAGCGTGGTCTTTCCCGCCCCGTTGCTCCCGATGATGGTGATGAAATCGCCCTCGCGCACCGTGAGGTCGACGTTCCTGATGGCCACGACCTCGTCCGGCGTGTTGGGATTGAATACCTTGGTCAGGTTCTCGAGCCGAATCATGATACTATCCGCTTCTTCGATTTTAAATTGCCGAACTTCGTAAGCACGAGCGAGAGTATGATCAGTATGCCGGTAATCAGTTTCAGGTCGTTGGGCGTCAGCTTGATGTAGTATCCGTAGTAGCGGCCCGCATACATGATCCCCTTGAACAGGATGGAGCCGAGAACGGCCCTTATAGCGAGGAGGCATATCCTGTTGGTCTTTATAAGAAACTCCCCGATCATGACCGAGGCGAGTCCCGAGATGATGATCCCGATTCCGAGGCCCACGTCAGCGAATCCCTGGTACATGGCCGTGAAAGCGCCGGAGAGGGAAACGAGGCCGTTCGCCACGCCCACTCCGATGAGCTTGAGGAGCTTGGGATTGATTCCCTGGGTGATCACCATCTGTTCATTGCACCCCATGGCCCCGAGCGCCAGTCCGAGGTCCGTATGGAAGAAGAGGACGAACAGCCCCACGATGACGATCATGACGATGACGAAGAATAAAAGAACGGCGTACTCGGACGACATGAATCCTTCCGACATCGAGACCACTTTCGTCAGTATGGTTTCCTGCTTCAGGAGGGGGAGGTTGGCCTTGTTGCCGAGCACGCGGATATTGACGGAGTAGAGCATGGTCATGGTGAGTATGCCGGCAAGCAGGCTCGGGACTTTCAGCTCGTTGTGAATGAGGGCGGTGACGAGGCCCGCGGCGATGCCTCCGCCGATGGATATGAACAGGGCGAGCCACATGTTCGTGCCGTTCGTTATGAGTATCGCCACGATCGCGGCGCCGAGGGGGAAGGATCCGTCGACCGTGAGGTCCGGGAAGTCGAGTATTCGGAAGGTGATGAATACCCCGAGCACCATGATACCGTAGATGAGTCCCTCGACGATAATGCCCTCTATCATGACCGCACCTTCTTCTCGCCGGTTTACGTCCGTAGACGAAAGGCCGATACAGAAAGATATTCAGAACGGCAGGGGAGAGCAATATTTTTCCTGCCCGGGAGCGCAAATGAACGGAGGGCGGCAAACTGCCGCCCTCCCGAGGCTTTACTATTGAGGAAAAGGGGCTACTGTTGCTTGAGTTCGCCGTTCTCGACGACTTTACTCGCGTTGTCCAGGATATCCTGCGGAATGGCAAGACCGAGCTTATCGGCAACATCGAGGTTTATGAGAAGGTCGATGTCCGAGGGTTCGGTCATGAAACGTGTGGGAATGTTCGCCGGATCGGCGCCCTCGAGGAGCTCGGCGATGAGCTTGCCCGTGGCGCGCCCCATCTTGTAGTAATCGAATCCCCACGCGGCGAGCACGTCGAATTGCTCGGCCGAGCTCGGATCGGCCGACATGACCGGGACACCGTTCTCCACAGCCACTTCGGTCAGGGCGCTCAGGGCGGATACCACGGTGTTGTCCGTGCTCACGTAAATGCCGTCGACCCGCTTGACGATGGTCTGTGTCGCCTGTTTCACCTCTGCCGAGTTCGTTACGGTGGTCTCCACGAACTCGATGCCGAGATCCTCGCAGGCCTTTCGCGCCATGTCGGCGAGGATTACGGCGTTCGCCTCGCTGCTCGAATAGACGTGTCCGAGGCTGTTCAGCTTCCGTATGCGGTCCAGCATCATGATCTGCTCGCGCACGGGCGTCATGTCCGATATACCCGTCACGTTCGGTCCGCCTCTGTCGAACGAATCCACGAGGCCCGCTCCCACCGGGTCGGTGACGAGGGTATAAACCACGATGATTTCGTCCATCGCGTTGACGAGCGCCTGGGCCGTGGGAGTCGCGATACCGACCGCGATATCCACCTTTTCGTTCTTGAACTTGTTCGCGATCGAGGCTGCGGTGCTCGCCTCGCCGTTTGCGTTCTGCAGATCGAACTCGGCGTCGTACCCGAGGGCCGCGAGCTCGTCCTGTATACCCTGTTCGGCGGCGTCGAGCGCCGGGTGCGAGACGATCTTGGATATACCGATCCGAACCTTGTCCACCTCCTGTTTTTCGCTTGCCAGGAGGCCGACGGCCGTACATGCCGTGAAAGCAATCAATGTTAGGATAAATATGGCTTTTTTCATGGTTCTCTCCTTATTGTTAAGATTTACAACCCCTTTACGGTTCGGTAACAATACAAATAATTTTATTTAACGTCAATCCCTTTACCGGCGGTTACCGGAAACCGGTCGTTGACCGGAGACCGGCGCGGTCTTATTGTCATGTATAAAATCCGCAGGGGAGGGATATGAAAAAGCGCGTTCTCTTTATATGCACTCACAACTCGGCCCGGTCGCAAATGGCGGAGGGACTCATGAATCACCTCATGTCCGATACCCACGAAGCATCGAGCGCCGGGACGGAGGTAACAAAGGTCAATCCTTATGCTGTTCGGGCCATGGCCGGGATCGGCATTGATATATCACATCACTACTCGAAATCCGTAGAGGATTTCAGATCGGACAGCTTCGATTACGTGGTTACCGTGTGCGACAGTGCACGGGAGACATGTCCTTTTTTCCCCGGAAAGAACGTGATGCACAAGACTTTCGGAGACCCCTCCGATGCCCGGGGAACCGATGAAGAGGTCCTCCGGGCATTTTGTTCGGCACGGGACCGGATCAGGGAGTGGATCCTGCGGACCTTCGACGGAAAATAGTCCCGGCGGTTTACAACGCTTTCTCGTATATGGAAACAACGTCGTCAATCGTCATCTCAACGGGCGTTACGTCGAAAAGCCCGCCCATGGTATAGAAGGCGTTTTCCGCGAGTTTTTTCAAATCACCCGAGGTTATGCCGTAATCCGACAGTTTTTCCGAGCTGACATTCGCGCCCTTAATGAGCTTCTCGAGCGCCGTGATGAATGCGAAGGGGCGGTCCGCTTCGGGAAGTTTTTCCACGTCCTCACCCATGACGCGCGCCATGTCGATGAAGCGTTCCCTGTACTCGGGTGCGGCCTTCTCGGCCACGAAGCTGAAATAGGAAACCGAGAGCATGGTGAGACCCGCACCGTGCGCCACATCGGGAAAGTGGGCGCTTACCGCGTGTTCGAGTGAGTGATGAGAGATGCACGATGAGATCGATTCGCATATGCCGGCCTCGGTGTTGGCCCATGCCAGCCTGGTGCGCGCGTCGATATCCGAGCCGTTCCTGACGGCCTCAGGAAGCGCGCGTGCGATAAGACCGATCGCCTCGAGTGCGAGCCGGTCGCTCACCGGTTGATTGACCGTTGCGATGTAGCATTCAGTCGAATGGAAGAAGGCGTCCATTCCCGTATATGCCGTTGTTCCGGGCGGGACGCTCGTCATGAGCTCGGGGTCGACGATCGAGAGTGCGGGGTAGGTGAGATCGTTCCCCCAGCCGATCTTCTCGTTCGTGTCCGATTTGGTTATTACGGTCCACGGGTCCGCTTCGGTTCCCGTGCCCGCGGTCGTGGTTACGGCAACGATGGGCAGTGCGCCGCCTTCGGGAAACTTGTCTCCGCCGCTGCCGCCCCCGATGTAATCCCAGTATTTGCCCGGATTTTTCGCCATCACCGCTATGGATTTCGACGAGTCTATGGTGGAGCCCCCGCCGAGCCCGAGCACGTAGTCGCATCCCTTTTCCCGCGCCACGGCCGCACCCTCGTCCACATGATCGGAGACCGGGTTCGGCAGAATTTTATCGAATACAACGGGCTCCGAACCGTTCTGTTTCAAATAACCGAGAACGCGGTCGAGATAACCGTGCTTTCTCATGGCACCCGTATGGCCGATGACCACGAGCGGTTTTTTACCCGGAAGGTATTCCGTTTTTGCCAGCTCCTGAAGTTTTCCGGCACCGAATAAAATCCTCGTTGGCATATAGTAGTTGAAGTTCGTATTCATATTTCCCTCCTGATGAGATTTTTCATAGACTGAGAGGTTGAACAGCAAGTCCCCGGTTTATAATTTTACGGACTCGGTGAATAGGTATAACCATAAACCCTGGAGCGGACTTTGTGAAGGTAAACATGGTACACGCAGGCGGGACCGTTCGTAAAATCCCGGGCCCGGCTGCCTGGTCCGGCGGGAGATTGGAAGCACGCGCGTCATTCTGACGGCCGTCATCCTGACGCCCTCAGGCACGCACAAACTCGTTGTGTTTTTTCTCTTCTCCGATGAGCGTGTCATCGCCGTGTCCCGTGTACACCCTGACGGTGTCCGGGAGGGTATAGAGCTTTGTAATAATGCTCGATCGAAGCTCGTCAATCGATCCGGTCGGAAGATCGGTCCTGCCCACTGAGCGGAAGAAGAGGGTGTCTCCCGCAAAGAGCTCATCTCCGGTCAGGATACATACGCTGCCCATCGTGTGCCCGGGGGTATGGATTATTTTAAATTGCGTTTCAGCGAACCGGAAGATGTCTCCCCCATGAAGGATGATGTCGGGGCCGGCCGAGACATAGGGTTCTCCCACCATTTCCGACAGGTTGAGTATGGGATTCGCGATCATGCCGGCATCTGCCTCGTGTACCGCAATCGGGGCGGAGAAGCGTTCCTTGAGCTCGTTTCCTGCTGCAATGTGGTCGTAGTGACCGTGCGTAAAAAGGATACGGGCGAGGTTTCTCGGTCCGATTTCCGACACGATTATTTCGGTGTCTCCGCCCGGATCTATAACCATGGCCTCATTTTCGGTTCTTAAAATATAACAGTTCGCCGCGAGCAAACCGACGGGGTGTACGACCGTTTCCATTGCATACTCCGATTTTGACTGAACGGATCCGGTGGGATCAGCTCTTTTGTGCGCGTGAATTGAGGATCAGGGTGACGGGTCCGCTATTCGTGAGTTTGACCTCCATCATGGCGCCGAACCGTCCTTGCTGCACCGGAATTCCTGTCGATCTCATCTCTTTGATGAAACGGGTGTACAGCTTTTCAGCGACCGCAGGCGGGGCCGCGGCGGTAAAGGAAGGACGCCTGCCCTTTCGCGTATTTCCGAGCAAGGTAAACTGGGACACGACGAGAACTTCGCCGCCCACGTCGCGGATGGAGAGGTTGAGGTTTCCCCCGGCGTCGCTGAAGATCCGCAGATCAGCCGTTTTCCTGACTATATAACCGATGTCTTCCGGGCCGTCTTCGGTCCCGATGCCGAGCAGGAGCAGGAGCCCCTTTTCAATCCCGGCGATTCGCTCTTCACCGATGAAAACCTCGGCCCGGCAGACCCTCTGAAGTAAACCGATCATAACCCGGCCTTTGCTACTCCGCCTCTTCCCTTCTTCTCTCTGTTGCCGCTATCACGTCCTCGGCAATCTTGCCGCTTATGGGTTCGTAATGGGAAAATTCCATCTCGAATGAGCCCGTTCCGGAAGTTATTGACCTGAGCTCGATCGAGTACTTGAGCAGTTCGGCCTGGGGAACCTTCGCCCTGATGAGCTGTATGCCTCCGCCGATATTGTCCATGCCGAGTACCCTGCCCCGCTTACCGTTCAGGTCGCTCATGATATCCCCCGTATACTGATCGTTGACGTATACGTTGAGGTTGATGACGGGTTCCAGTAATGTCGGCCTGCTTGCCTCCATTGCGAGCTTGAAAGCCTGGCGTCCCGCGATCTTGAA
The DNA here is from genome assembly GCA_964460545.1 of uncultured Spirochaetota bacterium. Taxonomy (GTDB): domain Bacteria; phylum Spirochaetota; class B62-G9; order B62-G9; family DRHN01; genus CAYWUT01. Next base: position 7,036 of record CAYWUT010000066.1, on the reverse strand, counting down.
TGAGAGCTCCGAGGAGTCGACATCGTGGTAGGATCCGAATACGAGCTTCGCACGTACATCGACAACGGGATAGCCGGCGACGGAGCCGTTTACCATGGCTTCCTTAACGCCTTTCTCGACACCCGGTATATACCCCTTCGGGATGACTCCGCCGACGATCTTGTCCACGAACTCGAATCCCGTACCCCGTTCGAGGGGTTCGAGCTCGAGGTGCACCTCTCCGTACTGCCCGTGGCCTCCCGATTGTTTCTTGTGCTTGTAATTGCCCTTACCCGGAACGGTAATCGTTTCCCGGTAAGCGATGAGGGGAGTGGACGTTTCGAACTCCAGGGACTGCTTCTCCTTAATACGGGAGAGTATGATATTGAACTGCAGCTCTCCCATTCCCGATATGACGGTCTGTTTCGTTTCCTTATTGAACTCGACATTGAAGGAGATGTCCTCTTCGGTAGCACGCTGCAGCGCGGCGCTCAGCTTATCCTCGACCTTTTTCTCCTTTGCCTTGATCGCAACGGAGTAAACGGGGCTCGGAAGCTCCATTTTCGGGAGCTTTACCTGCCTGGCAATGGAGCAGAGGGTATGCCCTGTTTCCGTGTTCGGCAGTTTTGTCAGAACGACTATGTCTCCCTCTTCCGCGTCTCTGCCCAGCGCACTTTGATTCTTCCCGAGCGGTACACCCAGTTTGGACATCTTTTCTTTACGGTCCAGGGTGGTGTTGAAAACCTCCTCCTCCGATTTGAGGGTGCCGGAGAGCACCCTGAGGAAGTTGATCTTGCCGGCGAATTGATCCACGACCGTTTTGAAGATTATACCGGTGAAGTCGGCGTCGTTACTGCGTGGTATCTCGATCTCTTTTGTTTCGTCCGCCGCGTCAAAGGCCTTCACGGGTGCTCCGTCGCACGAGGAGGGTGCGAGCATGGTGATCATGTCGAGAGCTTCCGTCACACCCCTGTTCATTCCGCTGGAGCAGAAAAGAACCGGGACGGCCGATCGCTGAGCGATCATTTCCCTCAGACCCGTCATAATCTCTTCCTCGGTGAGCGTTTCACCTTCGAGATACTTCTCCGTGAGCTCGTCGGTCGATTCGGCTGCGGTTTCAATGATTTCGTTCCGCATGTTCTCGGCCGTATCCTTCAAATCGGCCGGTATGTCCTGCTCCTTGCCCTTTTTGGCGTTTCCGTCGTAGAGAAAGGATTTCATGCGGACAAGATCGACAACTCCTCTATAATCGTTTTCCTGTCCCACCGGGATCTGAACAGGTATAAAGGTGGCGTCCAGGTTTTCCTTTATATTCTGCAGGGTGGATTCATAGTCGGCCCGTTCCTTATCCATCTTGTTGACGAGCACCAGGACGGGGAGGTTCATTTTCAGGGCCCTGTTCCATATCTTGGTGGTTTCTATCTCCACGCCGCTTACGGCATCCACGAGCAGGACAACGAAGTCGATTCCGTAAAAAGCTGATACGACCTCTCCGACAAAATCCGAGGAACCGGGTGTATCGACAATAGTAACGGTACAATCATTATACGGTGTGCTGAATACAGTTGATTTTATGGATATTTTTCTTTTTATCTCTTCTTCATCATAATCGCTCAGGGATTTGCCCTCATCGACCTTGCCAAGAGAATCAGCAGCGCCGACGTCGAACAGAAGAGTATCGATAAAGGATGTCTTCCCAACAGAAGTATGACCGGCGAGAGCAAAGTTATACTTTTTCATACATATCTCCACAGGGGTGAAAAGAGTATGCTCACTATACTTCTGTATCAGCGACAGCGTCAAGCCTTTTAACCCCTCGCTCGAACCGGCCGGTTTGAACCGGTTGCATTTTCATAATACGGGTGTTATGTTAACGATGAATATCGGATTGGAAGAGGGTACGCGTGCGGTTGCTCACGATTTTTATCAGCCTGTGTCTCATTTTTTTAATTTCCTGTATCTCCATGGCACCCCGGGAAGAAGTCGAGGTCAAGAATGTTGATACAAAGGTGATAGAGGAGTTCCACGAGCATGTTCGAAACGGGGATTTCTACGGCGCGGGCGGGAGCTTCATCGAGTACCTCAACTGCTGCGGCGACGGCAAGGAAGAGGAGTTCAGGGGTGATCTGACGGGGCTGTATGAAGATAAAATCGAGGGATTTACACGGGAAAACGACGGCCTTTCCTCCATAGAATACACTTTTTCATATATCAACCTCATGCGGGGAGGATTGGAAGGGGAGGACCTGGCGGAGTTGGGCAGGAAGCTCGATGGATATATTATTGACTATATCGATACGAACCTTGAAGGCATGGGCGGGCTCAGAAACGCCTCCTGGCTCATCTATTTTTCCAGGCTTTCCGGCTCGCCGCAGATAAGAAGGAAGCTCACGGAGTTTTTTATCTCGAGAGGGAACGGCGTGCTCGCCTCCAGGTACCTGGATGATGATTCTGAGGAACTGCGTGAGCAGGTCCTCAGAATCACGGCGGAATCGAAGGGAAGAGACCGCGGCGAGCTTATAGAAAGTATCATCAAGAGCAGCGTGAAAATCATGGTCGACCGCGGAATCAAGACGGAGGGAGGAGTCGGGCTCCCTGACCAGGCCATCGGTACCGGTATCGTCATCGACAGCGAGGGATATATTATCACGAATTACCACATCATCGAGTCGAGCGTGGATCCCGCCTACGAGGGCTACTCGCGTATTTACGTTATACCCGGAAAGGACGACAGTGTCAGGTTCGTGGCGCGTGTTGTGGGCTATGACCAGGTTTTCGATCTGGCTCTCCTTAAAATAGAAAAGCAGATGGAAACGTATATTAAGGTCGGTGATTCCGAAAGGTTGAAGCAGGGGCAGTCCGTTGTGGCGATCGGCAATCCTGCGGGCCTCACCAATACGGTGACGTCCGGAGTGGTCAGCTCGGTGGAAAGGCCGTTTTTTCAGATCGGCGACATCATTCAGATCGACGCGGCCCTCAATCCCGGGAACAGCGGAGGGGCCCTCATCGACGAGCAGGGCTTCCTCGTAGGTATCGCGTTTGCCGGCCTGGAAAACTTCGAAAACCTCAACTTCGCCATTCCATCGCTTCACATGCTTTCGATTATGAACAGGCTGTTCGAGGGGGGAGAGGTCGCCAGGAGCTGGATCGGGTGCTCTCTCAGCGAAGAGGGAGGCGATCTCATCGTTGAGTACATCGTACCGGAAGGGCCGGCCCGGGTGGTGGGCCTGGAGAAGGGGGACATCATCAGGGAGGTAAACGGCATACATCCCGGAACCTCCTTTGACGTTCAAAACGCGCTCTCCTATCTTTCAGCGGGTATGATCGGCACGATCGTTATCGAAAGAGAAGGGAATGAAATTGAAAAGAAGGTATATGTGACGGAGCGGCCCGTATATCCGTCTCTCTCAATATATGAAAGGGACGCCTACGAGAACATCATCACCCCTCTTTTCGGCATGGTGCTCACACAGATCGAAGGGGCGAAGAAAAAGGATTACGTCGTTGCCAGAACGCTCTACAACTCGATTGCGAGCGGTGCCGGGATAGCTGAAGGAGACACCATACGGCTCAAGGAAATCGAGTATGAGAAGGAGGGCGGATATTTCTACCTTGTTCTGGATTTGAAATCCAAGCGGTTCGGATATTTAAACAAGAGTATGGTTCTTTACCGTTACGTTGAGGTCAACACCTTCATTTAATCATATATACGAGCGTCATTCTATTCAGATCCGCCGTTTATTTTTTCGAGACAGCGTTCAGTCCACGCGTCGGCCATCTCCCTGAATGCGTCATCTTCCTTGCTGAGAATAAAGTATTTCACCGCTTTGTCGTATTGTTTGAGATAGAAGAAGCACTGGGCCATTGAGAAGTTTACGAGCGCCCTTTCATTCGATGTGAGCTGCATCGTCTTCAGATGATTTTCAAAGACGTTCAGGGCGTTTTTATATTTTCCCCTGTAGAAGTTGTTCCTGAGGTTGTCCTCGATGATCTCCCGGTTCGTCTTTTTACGAACGGGCGGCTTCTTCGCTTTCTTTTTGGGATGTACGAAGATGAGAGGGGAGGAGCTGGTGTTGCGGCCGACGTTTAGAGAGCGGTTTTCAGCACCGAGCCTGTTCACGGATGTAACCGCGAAATAATAGGGACGGTCCGTTTCGACCTTTATAATGAATTCCCCTTTCTTCTTTTTTCCGTCCCCGTCCTTAATGTCCTCGAGTGTTTTTACGGGTAGTAATCCATTCAGATCGGCTCTCGGCTCTCTACTCGTATAGAGGTTGTAGGCAAGGCCCTCCTCCGGATAGTCGAAGCGTATGGATACGGCGGGTTCTTGAGCCGCCGGCTCTTGAGCCGCGTGGTCGTCGATCGGTACGATCGTGATGGATTGAACGGGTTGCGGCAGGGGGGAGAACCGGACCGGTTTGAGCGTCGTATTCTGATAGGGAATGAGATTGACGATCTCATTCCCTCCGGTCACGGCCGTGACCGCGTAGTAATACCTCCCGTTCTCCGCCGGATTGTCAGTCAGAGGGAGCCGGTCGGCCGTGATCTCGGCGACGACTGAAACGGCTTGCAGGTCCGCTTCGGTGATCATGGGTTCCGTCGAGCGGTAAACTCTGTACCGGACATCCGTCCCCGGCACGGGTTCGAAGGTGAGTAAAATTATTCCGTTTTCATATTTCGGGCTGATACGAAGCGGGCTCATGACGGCGGACGGGGTTTCCTGCGCGTATGAATTCCCCGAGGCCGACAGGACAAAAAGAGCGGTAAAAAAGAAACACAACCGGACAGGGTGCGATTTTGAAGTTTTCATGGTATCCCGACCCTCCCCTTTTTATATCGTCACCTTTATCTCCGAAATTGATTCACGGAGGAAACGTTAAGGGCGGGAAACAGGAGCCTACTTGATCGCCTTTTTGATCGCGTCAATCATATCGGTTTTTTCCCATGAAAACTCAGGCCTTCCGAAGTGGCCGTACGCGGCCGTCTTCTTGAAAATGGGTTTTCGAAGATCGAGTGTTTCGATAATCCCGTGCGGTGTGAGGTTGAAGACCTTTTTAACGGCCCGGACAATGGATTCGTCGTCGACCTGGCCTGTACCGTGCGTGTCGATGTTGATCGATACGGGTTCGGAAACTCCGATCGCGTACGCGAACTGGATTTCGCACTCCTCCGCGAGCTCGGAAGCGACGATGTTCTTGGCAACGTACCGCGCCATGTATGCGGCGCTTCTGTCCACCTTTGTCGGGTCCTTGCCTGAAAAACATCCGCCTCCATGGCTTCCGAATCCGCCGTAGGTGTCGACCATGATCTTTCGACCGGTAAGGCCCGTGTCACCGTGGGGTCCGCCGATGACGAAACGTCCGGTGGGATTGATATGGTAGGTGATATTGTCCCCGTCGATATACCTGGGGGGTATGACCTTTTTTATTACTTCTTCAATCATATCGTTGTAGATGTCGTTATACGAAACGTCGGCCGAGTGCTGGGTGGAAATGACAACGGTATCCACCCTCACCGGTTTTCCGTCATCATACTCCACCGTAACCTGTGATTTTCCATCCGGCTTGAGATAGGGTATTTTACCGGATTTTCTCAAATCGGAGAGACGTATGAGGAGCTGATGGGCGAGCTGAATGGTGAGCGGCATCAACTCATCGGTTTGGTTTACGGCATACCCGAACATCATACCCTGATCGCCCGCTCCTTCTTCCTTGTGCAGGCCTTCTCCCGCAGTGACGCCCTGGGAAATGTCCTGGGACTGCTCGTCTATGCTCGTTATGACCGCGCAGGTTTCCCAGTCGAATGCGAGATCGGGTTCCGTATACCCGATTGATTTGATTGTTCCTCTTATCACTTTTGGAATATCCACATAGGCCTGGGTGGTCATTTCGCCGGCCACGAATGCGAGGCCCGTTGTAACGAGTGTTTCACAGGCAACCCTTCCCATTGAGTCTTTCTCGAGAACCGCATCGAGAACGGCGTCGGATATCTGATCCGCTACCTTGTCCGGATGTCCCTCTGTAACCGATTCGGAGGTAAAGAGATGGCGGGATTTGTTCATTTGAATCCTCTTGTACGATAATTTTTAAGAGTTTTTAACATCGTAAAATATTTTTCCATTGTCAAGGCTTAAATCCATTGGGCTTGACCCGTTCATGGGCTGATAGTACTTTCTTGTCGCCGGAGGGAATATATGGCGAAAAAACCGATCGGAGTGTTCGACTCGGGTGTCGGGGGGCTGACCGTAGTCGCGGCGATCAGGAAACGGCTGCCCGCTGAGGATATAATATATCTGGGCGATCTCCTCCACCTCCCTTATGGTTCCAAGTCGAGCAGGGCGGTGCTCGATTTTACCCGGGCGGCGGTCGGATACCTGCTGCGTAAAAATATAAAACTGCTCGTAATGGCCTGCAACACCGCCACTTCCATTGCCGGTGATATTATTGCCGGTGAGATCGATATTCCGGTCGTCGGAGTCATAAAACCCGGAGCACGTGCGGCGTGCCGGGTATCCGGAACCGGACGGATCGGCGTTATGGGTACCGAAAGAACGGTTCGGAGCGGAGCGTATGCCGATGCGATTCACGAAATCGATTCTCAAGCCGTTGTCATACAAAAGGCGACCCCTCTTCTCGTACCGTTGATAGAGGAAGGGTGGATAGCACATCCCGTTATGAACCTCGTTCTCGAAGAGTATGCGAGGGATTTTACGGAAGGGGAAGTCGATACCGTGGTCCTGGGGTGTACACACTATCCCCTCATCCTCCGGCAGGTGGAGGCGTGTGTCCGGGATGTGAACGTCGTCGATTCGGCGGAAACGACGGCGGAAGTCGTTGAACGAGCACTTGCCGCCAGCGGCGACCTCTCCCGCGGATCGGGAAAATTCGGGCTGTTTCTTACCGATCTCACCGACGTTTTCAGAAGTCTCGGGGAACATATACTGGAACAGGAACTGGATGATTTAACCGTGCTCACACTCGGTTATTCGAAAGGCCGCATGGTATATTCATAGAGTGCGATTCGAAATACTGCAAAATGTTTAATAACCTTATCCGGT
>CAYWUT010000065.1:0-18203 GCA_964460545.1 uncultured Spirochaetota bacterium | reverse complement strand
TGGAGGAGCTCAACCGGATTCTCGGAATAGTGGACGACGCACTGAAGGATGACAAGAGCCTCGAGGAGGAGGAGCTCAAGTCCCTTCGTGAAAAACTGGGACTTTTAAAGAAGTAGCCCGATCATTTCAAATTGCCCGACAACCCCGACATGGAGCGGAGATCGCGGGCAATGTCTTTCTTTTTAATATCTTCGCGCCTGTCATGCAGCCGCTTCCCGCTGACGAGCCCGAGCTCGACCTTGATGATCCCCTTCTTCACGTAAACCCTCAGGGGGACGAGGGTGAATCCCCGCTCCCTGATCTTTCCGCCCAATTTCTTGATTTCGTTTTTATGGAGCAGGAGCTTGCGCGGACGCAGGGGGTCGTGGTTCATCCTGTTTCCGTAGGGGTAGGGGCTGATGTGGATGTTGCGGAGAAAGGCCTCGCCGTTCCTGATAAACGCGAAACCGTCCTTCAGCTGGATGCCGCCGTTCTTCACGGATTTCACCTCGGTCCCGAGCAGGGATATGCCCGCCTCTATCTTCTGGTGAATGGTAAAGTCATGATAGGCGCGCTTGTTCCGCGCCACGACCTTTTCCGTGTGTTCCTGCGACTGCATCATGCCTCACGTTTTTTTATTGCAATTGTAATTTATAAGACTCCCCGGCCGGATTGTTTTCGTGTCTGTATGCTAGGATATACTTACTTTACATTAAGGGGAAGGGGGTATTCGACCCGGCTTCCCCGTATTCTTTACGATTACGAATCCCCTTCGGGGCGGGTAGCCACAGCCACCGGATAAGTTAAGGGAAAGGAACTTTTTAGTCAAGGAGGCCGGATGAGGGCTCTCTACCTTCACATCCCCTTCTGCACGTCCAGGTGCTCCTACTGCGATTTTCTCTCCATGGTTCTGCCGGATGAGGAGACCGCCGCGTGCTACATCAGGGCTTTACTGTCCGAAGTTGCTCTGTCCGTCCCCCTGTCTCCCGAGACCCTCTATATAGGCGGGGGGACCCCGTCCGTGCTCGGTCCCGACCTTTGGGTTGAGCTGCTGGAGGGACTCGGTGAACGTGTGGATTTTTCGCTTCTCAGGGAGTTCACGGTCGAGGCGAATCCCGAGACGGTTGATGCTGAAAAAGCGGATATCTGGAAGGCATACGGGGTGAGTAGGGTGTCCCTGGGCGCGCAGAGCTTCGACGATTTCGTGCTCGTCCGCTGGGGCCGCGGAGCGCGGAAGGAGGATATAATCCGGGCCGCCGGGATCCTGGGGGACTTCAGCCTGAGCATCGACCTCATCCTGGGGCTCCAGGCCGTTCACGGGGACGGGGGGGCGGACGTTTTCAGGGACGACCTGGATCGGCTCGCCGAGCTCGGCCCGGGACACTGCTCCGTGTACATGCTGACCCTGCACGGTAAAAAATTCGGTTTTGACTTGACCCCCTTTTCCGACGAGACGTACGAGGAGCTCTACCTCTCCATGGTCGATTTTCTCGAATCCGCCGGGTACGAGCAGTACGAGATCTCCAACTTCGCGAAACCCGGCCGCGAGTCCATCCACAACATCCACTACTGGATGGGGCACGACTACACGGGCCTGGGGTTGGGCGCGGTTTCCACACATGGAGACAGGCGGCTGAAGAACACGGAGGACCTTGATTTGTACCTTTCGGCCCTGGAGCGGGGGGGGGAGGTCCCCGGGGAGGCGGAGATACTCGACCCCGGGACGAAGCTTCGCGAAAGGATTATGCTCGGACTTCGAACGCGGGAGGGGATTCCGGTATCGCTGCTGGAGGAGCTGCACGGCCCTGAGGATGGGTGGCGGGAAACGGCCGGAATGCTCGCCGGCCAGGGACTGGCCCGCCTCGAAGAGGGCAGGCTCGCGCTTACGCCCCGCGGCCTGCTCCGCTCCACCTCCATCTGCGCCGAATTATGGGGACATGTTGCCTAACTAACCGGTTCGTTAAAATGTCTTGTTCTTACGCAATTCAGGGCGAATTTCGATTTTCAGGAAATAGGGATAACGGTGCGCTTTCACTTACATAAGATACGCTGGCATGATTGAGGGTGCCTGATTATAATTTCCCATTGATCGGAGGGAGAGGTGACGTGATTACAAAGAGACGAAAAGAGTTTCATATCCCATGTTTGAATATAAGGCTGCCGTACAAGGCCGTACTTCTTCTTACCGTTCTGTGTATTTTTTTAACAGGCTCCAGATCTTCGTCATCACGCGGTACTTCGGGGTCATCCGGTAAGCAAAAAGATTCGTGGTCGAAAGAAAAGCTCGCCAGGGCCGCTGACTATGCAGCGGAGATAGGCTCCGCCGCCGTGCTCGTCCTCCACGACGGCCGGACGGTATTCTCATTCGGTGACGTATCGCGTAGGTACATGTGTCATTCGATCCGCAAACCGCTCCTCGGCGCGCTGTACGGTATCTATATCGAGCGTGGGATCATCGACCTGTCGACCACCCTGGAGGGGCTGGGTATCGACGACATACCTCCGTCTCTCACCGCCGCCGAAAAACAGGCCACGATCCGTGATCTGCTCAGGTCGCGGTCGGGAATCTATCACGAAGCCGCCGGAGAGCACCAGACCATGATCGACGCGCGGCCCGAACGGGGAAGCCACCCTCCCGGAACCTTTTACTACTACAACAACTGGGACTTCAACGCGCTCGGCACGATTTTCGAGCAGCTCACCGGCGAACGTATCTTCGACGCGTTCCACCGGGATATCGCGAAAAAGATCGGCATGAAGGACTTCACCACCGCGGACTGTACCTACGCGTTTGAGCGGTCCAAATCGGAGCATCCCGCGTATTTTTTCCGGATGTCCTCGCGCGACCTTGCGCGTTTCGGCCTGCTGTATCAGAATTACGGAAGGTGGGAAGAAGATCAGATCGTGCCCGCGGAATGGATACGGGAAAGCACAAAGGTCCGTCCTTCTGAAAATTCCCGGGGTGATCCCTACGGCTATCTGTGGAGGATCATTCCTCCGGAGGACGGTTTCGGAAAGGGCTTCTACCACACGGGACTCGGCGTTCATCTGCTCGCCGTACTGCCGGACCGGATGCTCGTACTCGTGCACCGTGTCGATACGGACCGCGACTTCGATATCACGTGGCCGGAGATACGAACCCTCATGGAGATGATCGTCAGTGCTTGTAATTAGGTATTTAAGACTTTGCTAATACGTTTTGGTTGACGATACCCTCTTTTAAATTTATCTTTTTTTTGACTTTTCAGGATGTGAATCAGAAGGGTATTTTTTAATGGGAAAAACAAAATCGAAGGACGGGAAAAAGGAGAAGGACGTTAAAGCTGAAAACAGGGAAGAGTCATCGGTAGAGGTTGATGAAAACGGTATAATTACTGATGAAAGAAAGAATAGCGATGTCTCCCCGGATGATGTAAAACAGGCGGAGGAGACTGAATCCCGGGATAATGATAATCCGGACGTGTTTCTCGAGATTCGGAGCATGGTCGAGGAGCGCGACGCCGTCATAGAGGAGCAGGCACTGAAGGTCAGGGAGTACGAAGACCTGCTCAAGCGAAAACAGGCCGATTTCGAGAATTACAGGAAGCGTGCACAGCGGGAGTTGGAGGATTTCAGGAAGTATGCGAATTCCGAGATCATCCTTGATATTTTAAACATCATAGACGATTTCGAGCGCGCCATACAGTCCGCCGAGTCATCAAGGGATTTCGGCACGCTGCTCGAGGGAATACAGCTCGTCGAGAAACAGCTCAAAACGGTACTCCAGAACAAGTACGGGGTGGAAACGGTGGAAACCGCGGGAACTCCGTTCGATCCGATGGTTCACGACGCGATCATGATGGAGGAGTCCGGGGAGTACAAAGAGGATACGGTCGTCGAGACGTTCCAGCAGGGATATACACTGAACGAACGTGTTATCAGGCCCGCAAAGGTGAAGGTCGCAAAGGGTGTATCCCCTGTGGAAGAAGACGGCGATGAAGCACGTGAGGACGTTTCCTCAAATAACGGAGAGGACAAGTCCTCTGAGAAAGGAGATTGACCATGGGTAAGATTATTGGAATCGATCTGGGCACCACCAATTCCTGCGTTGCGGTTATGGAGGGCAACGAGGCCAAGGTCATAACGAATTCGGAAGGACAGAGAACAACACCGTCGGTTGTGGCTTTTACAAAAAAGGGTGAAACGCTCGTGGGTCAACCCGCGAAGAATCAGATAATCACCAACGCGGAGAATACCGTCTATTCGATTAAGCGGTTCATGGGTCGGCGGTTCAGCGAGATATCAAAAGAAAAGGCCATGGTTCCCTATGAGGTCAAGCAGGGAACGGGAGGCGATGCACGCGTCAAGCTGAGCCAGGGTGAATTCTCGCCGCCCGAGATTTCGGCCCGTGTGCTTCAGAAGATGAAACAGACGGCCGAGGATTATCTCGGTGAGCCGGTTTCAGAGGCGGTTGTTACCGTTCCCGCCTATTTCAACGACTCGCAGAGACAGGCGACGAAGGACGCGGGAAGGATTGCCGGCCTGGACGTGAAAAGAATCATCAACGAGCCGACCGCTGCATCGCTCGCATACGGCCTGGATAAGAAAACGGATGAAAAGATCGCCGTTTACGATCTCGGCGGGGGGACGTTCGATATTTCCATACTCGAGCTCGGGGACGGCGTTTTCGAGGTAAAATCCACGAACGGCAATACCCATCTCGGGGGTGACGATCTCGACCAGCGCGTCATGAACTGGCTCATAGACGAGTTTAAAAAGGACTATTCGATCGACCTCTCCCAGGACAAGATGGCGCTTCAGCGGCTCAGGGAAGCCGCGGAGAAGGCGAAGATAGAGCTGTCCAGCACCATGTCCACGGATATCAATCTGCCCTTTATTACGGCCGATTCGGGCGGACCCAAGCATCTCAACTACAGCCTGACGAGGGCCAAGTTCGAGCAGCTCGTGGGCGATCTGGTTGAGTCGACCAGGGCCCCCTGTGAAAGCGCCTTGAAGGATGCGGGCGTAACCGCGGATGAGGTGGACGAGGTCATACTCGTGGGAGGCTCCACCCGGATACCGGCTGTCGCGGAGATCGTCAAGAAGATATTCAAAAAAGAACCGAACAAGGGCGTTAACCCGGACGAGGCGGTTGCGCTCGGAGCCGCCATACAGGGCGGCATACTCGCCGGTGACGTGAAGGATGTGCTCCTTCTCGATGTTACTCCGCTCTCACTCGGGATCGAGACGCTCGGCAGTGTCATGACGAGGCTGATCGATAGAAACACCACCATACCCACGCGGAAGAGCCAGATCTTTTCAACTGCCGCGGACAATCAGACGGCGGTGAGTATACACGTGCTCCAGGGTGAGCGGGAGATGGCAACGGCCAACAGGACCCTCGGCAGATTCGACCTCGTCGGTATTCCTCCCGCGCCGAGAGGCGTTCCGCAGATCGAGGTTACCTTCGATATCGACGCGAACGGCATAGTCCATGTATCCGCCAAGGACCTCGCTACCGGCAAGGAGCAGAAGATCCGGATCGAATCCTCGAGCGGTCTGAGTGAAGACGAGATACAGAACATGGTGAAGGACGCTGAAACGCACGCGGAGGACGACCGGAAGGCGAAGGAGAAGGCGGAAGCCGTAAACCAGGCTGACAGCCTTGTCTATCAAACGGAAAAGATGCTGAAGGATTACGGTGACAAGGTATCGGCCGAGGACAAGGTGAATATCGAGCGTGAGATTGAAAATACGCGCAGCGCCGTGAATGACGGCGATGCCGATAAGATCAAACAGGCCGTCGAATCCCTGACACAGGCTTCCTACAAGATATCGGAATCCATGTACAAGGAAGCCGCGAGCGCGCAATCCGAGCAGCCCGGTGGAGCGGGCGAGGAAACCGCTCAGCCGTCAGGCGGCGAAGAAACCGGGGAGAACGGCCGGAAACAGGAAGAAGATGTTGTAGATGCCGAGTATGAGGTCGTAGACGACGACAAGAACGCGAATTGAGTTCCCGCATCTATAAATTATTAATACAGCTTGATAACAGGAGGAGGGATATACCCTCCTCCTGCCGGTATTTGGAGAGAAAGTGGGAATGACGACGAAGCGGGATTACTATGAGGTGCTCGGTATAGAGAAGAATGCCTCAAAGGAAGAAATAAAGAAGGCCTACCGAAAGCTTGCCATCAAGTATCACCCCGACAAGAATCCCGATAACAAACAGGCTGAAGAAAAATTCAAAGAGGCGACCGAGGCGTATGAAGTACTCGGGGATGAGAAGCGGCGGCAGCTCTACGACCAGTTCGGCCACGAGGGCGTGAACGCGCAGGCGGGACCGGGATTCAGCGGTTTCAGAAATACGGCGGATTTCGAGGACCTTTTTGGAGGGTTCGGTGACATATTCGGCTCGGATTTCTTCGAGAGTTTTTTCGGTATGGGGGACATGTTCGGCCGCAGGACCGGGGCCGGACGACGTGAACGCATTTCTAGAGGGCCGGACATCAGGTATGATTTAAACCTGACCCTCGAGGAAGCCGCTTTTGGAAAAAAGGCCGAGCTCAAGCTGACGCGTGACGAAAAATGCAAGGAGTGCGACGGAAGCGGAGCGAAAGGGTCCGGCACGGCCACCTGTCCGCAATGCGGGGGGAGCGGCCAGGTGCGAAGGACCCAGGGTTTTTTCACCATTGCATCGACCTGTCCTCAGTGCCGCGGAGCCGGAAGGATAATCAAGGATTTCTGTCCTGTGTGCAAGGGCGGCGGTGTTATAAAAAAATCCCGCAAGATCGTCATCGATATAGAACCGGGTGTCGAGGACGGTACGATGCTCAGGCTCCAGCAGGAGGGAAACGCAGGCAAAAACGGGGGGCCTCCCGGAGACCTCATAGTGGTCATCCATCAGAAACCGAGCCAGTACTTCAGGCGCGACGGTAACGATATCCTCTGCCAGGTGCCCATATCCGTGTTTCAGGCTATGCTCGGCACGGAGATAAAGGTCCCCACCCTCGACGGTAAAATGGCTAAGATAACCATACCGGCGGGTACGCAGAGCGGACGGGTATTCAGGATCCGGAAAGAGGGGATTCCCTACCTGAGGAGGTGGGGAAGGGGTGATCTGCTCGTTAAGATAATCGTGCGTATACCGAAGAACCTGAACTCCAGCCAGAAAAAAATTCTCCAGAAGCTGCAAAGTGAACGGGGTGATAACGATGAACCCCAGCTCCTGCAGGTCAGCGATTTCGAATAATCGGTTTGTAGGAAGAAGGTATCCATGCACAAATCAGGCCGAGTAAAGAAAAAGAAAATCAAAGTCGGAATAGTCGGCGTGGGAAAGATGGGAACGTACCACGCGAATACGCTCTCGACCATGAACCGGGACGTGGATTTCATCGGGATCTACGATATAAATCAGGAACGCTCGCAGTATATCGCGGAGAAATACGAAACAAGGGCCTTTCCCACCATGGACGACCTTCTGTGTGACGCAGAGGGGGTGTGTGTTGCGGTTCCGACTCACCTGCACTACGAAATTTCCAAGAGGGCGCTCGATGCGGGCGTACATACCCTCGTAGAGAAACCACTCGCCAGGAGCGTTGTCGAGGCGCGCGATCTCGTCCAAACCGCGGAGAAAAAGAAACTCATATTTCAGGTCGGGCATGTGGAACGGTTCAAAGGCGCGGTTGCCGAACTGCGGAAGATCGTGGAAAATCCCTACCTCGTAGAGGCACGCAGGATAAGCCCCTGGATAGACAAGGACTGGGATACGGGCGTCGTGCTCGATCTCATGATACACGATATCGATATTGTCCTGAGCCTGATCAAGAGCGAAGTGACGCATGTCGACGGAATCGGAAGGTGCGTGAAGAGCGGGTATGAAGACCTTGCCACTGCGGTGTTGCAGTTCGAGAACGGTGCAATGGCGAATATAACATCGAGCAGGCTCAGTGAAATGCGGATAAGGACCATGTCCGTCTCCCAGGAAAAAGCCTTTATCCTCCTCGACTTCGAAACCCAGGATATCAACATCTACCGGGGCGCCTCCGCGAGCTTTTTCGTGCGCCCCCGGGAAATCACCTACAAGCACGAGTCCTTTGTAGAGCGCGTACGCGTACAGAAGGAGAATGCGCTCGAGGAGGAGCTCCAGCACTTTATCGACTGCATACTGGAAAAAACCGAACCCATTTTCGGCGGTGACGACGATATCAAGACCCTCGATATTACTCTCAAGATTGTGAGCGCGATCAACAGCAAGATGCAGTTACCCGCGGAAAGACTCTCCTTGTAAAGTAATCACCATTCATATACTATGTTAGTGGCGCTTTATTATAAGCGATGCTCTTCTCGCTTCGAGACCGGATCAATGGGGAAGAGATGAAAGTTGGCGCCTGCGTCGGTCTGCGACCCAACGCCCGTCGGCGACGTTTCGCCCGTCGGCGACGTTTGCCGGAGAAGAGCAATCCCAGCATGGGAGGAGTGAGCGATGAAGTACAGGAGGAAGCGGTTCATCATAGAAGGCAACTTTCAAACGCGATTCATCCTCAGATTTATGCTCGTCATCGTGGGGGCGACACTGCTTTCGACCGGAGCCATTATCGGACTGTTCTTCCTCAAGTACTATCTGAGCGGAGTCGACCTGTCGAGCGCCATTATAGTGATGGGTGATGAAGGCTCCACGAGCGTTACGGGCATCTTCCAGGTGATCCTGACACCGCTGATAGGGGCGAATCTCGTAGTTCTCTGCATAATCGTGCCCTTCTCCCTTCTCTATTCCCACAGAGTGGCCGGTCCCATTTACCGCCTCGAGCAGAGTCTGGAGCTTATTCTGAACGGTGAAATGGATTTCGTCATAACCCTGCGAAAAAAGGACGAGTTCACCTCTCTTGCCGAAAGGATGAACGAACTCATCGATTACCTGAGGAGAAATGTGGGAGAGGCACGTTCGAGCTACCGGCTTGTAAAGGAGAAGGCGAAGAAGATGGAGGATCTCCTTCAGGCCCGTCCGCTGGATGTTGAAACGTTGTCGCGAGAGGTGACGGACCTGAAGCGGTTCTTCTCGGAAAGGGGGATACCCTTCACCTATTGATGGGAAATACTACCACTCGATTTTCTTCAGAGCATCCCGTGCCGCTATCTTGATGGTCCTTCTGAACCTTCCCCGCATCACTTCGATGAGCGGGACCAGGCCTTCCCGGGCGCCGATCTCGCCGATGGCCTCGACGCATGCATATACGACAAAGTCGTCCTGACCGCCCGGAATTGACACCTGGATCGCCCTTGACAGATGGTATATGGATTGTTTATTGCCCAGTTTACCCAGGCCTGCGGCGGCCGCGCTTCGAACCGCCGGTTCGGGATCGTACCTGAGCGTCATGTGAAGCTCATATAATACCTGTGCGTCGTCCGGTTCCGCGAGCTCGCCAAGGGCCTGTGCGCTCATTGCCCTTACGTCCCAGAAATCGTTCGCTACCTTGTTATTCTCCCGTTTTACGAAGAACGTACCCTGGTGGAGACCGAATATGAGCCCTTTGACGACCTCTTCACCGCCCGTTCCCGCTTCCCGCAGTTTTTGAAGGGCGAGGATCTGGTTCTCATAGGAGCCTTCGTAGAGAAGCATCAGGTAATCGTCAGAACCCGGGCCTTCATACTCCTGGAGGAATTCTTCCATCGACTGTTCCGGCTCGTTCGATTCCTGGCCGAAGCAGAGGACGGCCGACGTTAAAAAAACACCGATCATTATAATTATAATATACTTTTTCATACCATTCTCCCTCTCCATTATAGACGGATCGCCCGCATTTGCAACCAAAAATCACTTTAACTGAAATGGGCGTCCGCTTGATAGAACGTGATGTAATTATGCTCCGGAGGTATCATACTCGTTCGATCATCCCGTTTTGAAGAGGGGTGCCGGCCGGTATGTCTCCGATCGCCTTACCGCCTATGATATTATCGGCCTCTTCGGCGCTTAAATCCGTGTTTGGTCTTAAAAAAGCGAGCATTTCGATTGTTATCAGCTCACCGGCTTTTATCGTTCGTGAGGCATATATTCCGCGTCTCGCGTATACCCGTTCCAGCGCCTCGCGCTCGGTCAGCACCCTTTCGGACGAACCGAGCATGTGCTCGGCTTCCCGGATCCTTTCAACCAGCTCCGCCATCCCGTCCGGATCGAGTGAAATGGGGTGATCGCCGTCTTCACGGTTACAGTCCAGGGTGAAGTGTTTCTCGAGTGCGCTTATTCCGGCTCCGGTCGCGAGGAGCGCGGCGTCTATTCCCCTGGTATGGTCTGAAAAACCCACGGGATCTCCCCATCGTTCCCGAATGGTCCGGATGAACCGGAGATCGAGTGAATCGGGGGGCGGCGGATAGAGCATTATACAGTGCATTATGCAGACAAAGGGGAGATCGTATTTTTTAAGCGTCTGAACCGCGCTGTCGATCTCTGCCGGGGTTGAACCCCCCGTGGAGATGAATACCCCCTTCCCCTTGGAACCTATGTGGTCAAGGAGGGGGATGTAGGTTATATCGCCCGACGCAACCTTATAGAAGGGAGCATGGCGCTCGAGCCTGTCCACGGCCTCGAGCGAAAAAGGTGTTCCAAAACAGAGTATTCCGGCTTCGTGCGCGGCGTGATAAACGGTTTCATACCAGCCAGCCTTGAAAGAGAGCGTATCGATGGTTTTTTTCCATCCCTCCCCGTCAAGACCGAGCACTTTCGAGTAGTGCTTCGGAGCAAAGAGTATATCAAGTCTGTAATCCTGAAACTTGATTGCGTCGGCTCCGGCCTCCTTCGCTTTCCAGACCATCTCGACAGCCTTATCCCGGTTTCCGTCATGGTTCGAACCGGCTTCCGCTATGATGAAGATGCCGCTCGAGAGGAGGTCCCGCAGCGTGAAATACGCGCGACCATTACGAATGGCATTTTTTTCCTTCCCTCCGGTTTTTCCCATCGCAGAGACCTCGCGGGTTCGGTCCGCATTCCCTGAGGCGGCATATTCTCTCCGCAGAAAAGCCATGGAAGAGTGGCGGGAGAGCGGATGGTCCTCCCCCAGGGGGTGCACAGTTATTATTTCGTCATTTTATTGAATCTTTAAAGTTCAATTAGTATACTTAGAGCGAGCTTCGATTTTCAAGAAATATGAAGGATGAGGAGCTTTCACATTAATAAGACATACTATTTCCGGTTCCGGTGGACTTCAGTAATTAAAGAAATTTTATAAAAATAATAATTTTTTTTAATAATTGCCCAAAGGTAAAAGATAAAAGCTCGAAGCTCTTGAGACCCTACTTAAAAAAGAGGGAAGAACACCAAAAAGGCGGGTAAGAATACCGGTTCCAGGGGTGCACTAGGCAAATGAGGACTGCGATTTATCCCGGAAGCTTTGATCCGCCCACGAACGGACATTTCGATATTATCAAGCGTTCTTCACGGCTCTTCGATCATGTAATCGTCGCCGTTGCCCAGAACCCGAATAAGAAAAGGTTCTTCTCGGTTGATGAACGTATGTCCATGCTGCGTGAGATTGTAAAGGAGTATCCCAATATCGAGGTCGACCATTTCAACGGGCTTCTCGTCGAGTATGCGGATAAAAGAGGGGCGGTTACGATTCTCCGGGGCCTGAGGGCTCTTTCCGATTTCGAGTACGAGCTTGAGCTTGCTCTCATGAACAGGCATCTCAATAGCAGAGTCGACACCGTTTTCATGATGACGGATGAGCACTATTCATTCATCAGGAGCTCACTCGTAAGGGATGTTGCTCGTCTCGGAGGAGATATCTCCGATAAAGTCCCCCCGATTGTTGAAAAGTACCTTAAAAAGAGGTTTTCGTAGCCCATTGGAGTCGGCGGTGAGGTCGGCTGTCATAATACAGTGCGGTTTTCATTTCGCATTTACTCCGGGTAAAAAATCCGTTCCGAGAGACAGAATTGCTCTCAATCACGGGCGTAAAAAAAGGAAAAGGAGAATTACGGCTTCCGTCGATTTTTACGGCGGCTGCGAAGAGCATCGAAGACGGTGGTGAAGGAAAATCGCAGGATGGAGAAGGAATGCAGTGCATCGAATCCATCCGTTTACGGGAGAAAGTGTTATGGGTTTTTCAGAGAGTGTTTGGAGCAGGGCGCGTGAAGCGAAGGCGCATATCGTACTTCCGGAATCCACCGATCCTCGAATGCAGAAGGCCGCTGTTACGGCATTGCGGGAGGGACTCGTAAGGGCGGTTTCCTTTATCGGGGACCCCGGTCCGATCGAGCAGGCCTCGAAGGAAGAGGGAATCGATATATCAGGTATCACGATAATCGATCACCGCAAGGCATCGAATTTTCAGGAATCCATCGACAAGTACTATTCCCTTCGAGAACACAAGGGTATTACCCGGGAGCAAGCAGAGGAGAAACTGGAAGACCCCCTCTACTATGCGGCCATGATGCTCAGGAGGGGAGAATTCGACGGCATGGTGGCCGGGGCGGTCAATTCAACGGCCGATCTTCTCAGGGCTTCCTTTACCGTTGTAGGTGTGCGTGAAGGCATCAAGACCGCGTCGAGCTGTTTTATTATGATACATCCGAACCGTGAGTGGGGTCATGAGGGCCATATGCTTTTTGCGGATTGTGCCACTGTTCCATTCCCGGACGCCCATCAGCTCGCAGAGATTGCCATCGCTTCGGCCCAAACCGGCAGAACACTCCTCGGTCTCGAACCGCGAATCGCCATGCTTTCCTATTCCACGAAGGGGAGTGCGTGTCACAATCTGATAGATAAGGTTGTTCAGGCGACCGAGATCGTTCGATCGAGGTGTCCCGATCTTATCGTCGACGGCGAGCTTCAGGTGGATGCCGCGATTGTCGAATCCGTTGCCGCGCAGAAATGTCCCGATTCTCCACTTAAGGGCAGGGCGAATATATTTATCTTTCCGGACCTCCAGGCGGGAAATATAGCCTATAAATTCGTTCAGCGGCTGGGATGCGCCAGTGCTTATGGGCCTGTTCTCCAGGGATTCAAGAAACCGGTAAACGATCTCTCGCGTGGGTGCACCGCGGAAGACATCGTGAACGTCATTGCGATCACGGCGGCACAGTCGGCGGTTTGAGCGAACGTCATTGCGATCACGGCGGCACTGTCGGCGGTTTGGGTGCGGTTTTTCTGAAAAGGGAAAAATATTCACGAATAGATAATTATTCTGTATATTATACGTCGGTATGATCGGAATACCCGGTTTCGCCACGGATGTGTGATTTCCGGGACGTGGCGCGACGGGTTTTTACCGGCCGGTAAGGAGAAGATGAATGGCGGTACCGAAGCAAAAAAAGTCAAAATCAAAGACAAGATCGAGGCGGGCTCATCACGACCGCGCACCCCGTGTAACCTACGTCGAGTGTCCTCACTGCGGTGAATACATGAAACCCCATCACGTCTGCCCTCACTGCGGACATTACAAGGACAGAGAGGTCGTCTCGACAGAGGAAGAATAATAACGATGATTGCCGTTGATGTCATGAGCGGTGAATGCTCTCCTGAAGCTTATATCAGGGGAGCTATACGGGCGCTGAATGAATTCCACATACGGGTGGCCCTTGTCGGGGATGAGGAGCTCATTTATAAGAGTCTGAACAAGTACAAATTCGATAACTGGAAGTACCTCAAGGTCTTCAATGCGGACGAAGTGATCCGCATGCATGAAAAACCCACGATAGCCTGCAAGAAGAAAAAAAACGCCTCCATAGTGGTATGCACGCGTCTGGTAAGTGAAGGCAAGGCACAGGGCATCTATTCACCGGGAAATACGGGTGCCACAATTGTGGCGTCCATTATGAATTTCGGGAAAATTGAGGGGATTTACCGTCCGGCTCTGTCGACCTATCTCCCGACAGCCAAGGGACACAGCATTCTGATCGATGCAGGCGGGAATATGGACTGTATCCCTGAATACCTCGCCCAGTTTGCCATTATGGGAGAGGTGTTCGCAAACAAGGTTCAGGGGAAGAAAAATCCTTCTATCGGTCTGCTCAGTATCGGCTCGGAGAAATCGAAGGGAAACGAGCTGGTTCTTCGAACAAACGAAATACTGAGTGGTCTCGATTGCAATTTTGTCGGCAATATAGAAGGGTATCACGTTTCGGACGGTGATATCGACGTGGTCGTTTGCGACGGGTTTACGGGAAACGTCGCCCTCAAGATCACGGAACGCGTTTTCAAACTGACCATTGAGCTCGTCGGCCAGGAGATTGAGGGGAGCCTGATAAAGAGGCTGGCCTATGCCATTATTTATCCGGCGGTTAAAAATGTTTATAAGAAACTGGATCCCCGCTATTACGGAGGCGCTCCGGTACTCGGGCTGAACGGAAGCCTCGTTATAGGGCACGGTTCATCCGATGCGCTTGCAGCGTACAACGGTGTGCAGATGGTCAACAATCTCGTGAAAAACAAGGTCAACGATCTCATGGTCAAGAGGCTCGATCATTTCGGGCTTCTGAAGAAGTCTTCCGCGGAACAGCAATGATAGATGTTCCGTACCCCGGAAGCAAACGAAGCCGAGGAACGTTCGGATTCGTTCCCGCCATGGCTCCGGGTATGAACAACGGCACACTGTCAAGTGACCGTACCGGCCGTCCGGGCGGAATATACTTGATAGAGGGGTGCCTTATTATCATATTAGAACGGTCATTTTTATTGCGACTATCAACGGGGTTTGAGGAAAGGCAACGAATCTTATGGGAAATATCATAATAAAGAGTACCGGGTCATACCTTCCGGAACGCGAACTGACCAATTTCGATCTCGAGAAAATCGTCGACACCACGGATGAGTGGATTACCACCAGGACCGGTATTAAAACACGGAGAATTGCGGCTGAAGACGAGGCCACGTCCGACATGGCATACGAAGCGGCTCTGGTCGCTCTCAAGCGTGCGCAGCTCGATCCAGCCGATATAGATCTCATACTGGTTGCAACCGTTTCCCCTGATATGTTCTTTCCCAGTACGGGGTGCATTGTTCAAAACAAACTCGGCGCGAAAAACGCGGCTGCGATGGATCTGAATACCGCATGCTCCGGCTGGATATACTCGCTCGTTATCGCGAATAATTTCCTGGTCACGGAAAGCTGCCGCAACGTGCTCATCATCGGTG
Source organism: uncultured Spirochaetota bacterium (assembly GCA_964460545.1). Taxonomy (GTDB): domain Bacteria; phylum Spirochaetota; class B62-G9; order B62-G9; family DRHN01; genus CAYWUT01. The sequence goes on along the minus strand of CAYWUT010000065.1, from coordinate 3,121 downwards.
CCGAGAAGCTGACAAGTCTCTTGAACTGGGAGGACAGGACCACCTGCGTTATCTTTGCCGACGGCGCGGGCGCAAATGTGATCATGCCCTCGGACGGTTCCAGCAGGCTTCTCTCGTTCGACCTCGGCGTTGACGGGTCTTACGAAAAACAGCTCAACGTTCCGGCGGGAGGCTCGCGAATGCCCGCTTCCGAGAAAACGGTAAGGGAACACCTCCACTCCATTCACATGAGCGGAAACGCCATATTCAAGATAGCGGTGAATAAGATGCGGGAAACCTTTCAGAAATCGATGAAGAAGGCGGGTATCAAAGCCGGCGATATAGATCTGCTCATCCCGCATCAGGCCAATATGCGTATTATAGAATCGCTGCGTTCTTTCCTGAAGCTGCCCAAGGAAAAGGTCTATGCCAATATTGACAGGTACGGGAACACATCGGCGGCCAGTATCCCGATCGCCCTCGACGAGGCGCAGGCCAAGGGACTCGTGAAGAGGGGAGACACCATCGGTTTCGCGGCTTTTGGAGGCGGATTGACCTGGGCATCCGCGATCATCCAGTACTAATCCCATACATGAACGATGTAATCGGAAAATACTGCCTAGGGGCCTACCGGACCCCGGTAGGAGCGGGGATTCTTAGCCGTTGTTTTGAATCGTCAAAGGAATTATATTAGAGCGAATTTTGAGTTTCATAAATATATGTAATAGGGAGCTTGCACACAATTAAGACATACTATTGCAGGTGAGCTTCAGTTTTTTTTGAATAAAAAAGATGTGATCATCATATCTAATAACTGTTTCATGGTATAAAATAGAAACTCTAAGCTCATGAGACCCTAATGTATAATACAGCGGTATGTATTAATTATGAAGCGCTTGAGAGCCGGTTGCAGACGCACTCCGTGTCGACTTAGCAGTCGACTTCACAGGCTTGTTTGAAACCGAGGTCAATCTTCGATGTCCCAAAATGACTATACTTTCCTTTTTCCGGGGCAGGGATCGCAGCGTCCGGGAATGGGGAAAGGTTTTTACGATCAATACGAAGAGGCCCGTTCCGTGTTCGAACGTGCCGACAGTGCGATCGATATTTCCGTATCCGGGCTCTGCTTCGAGGCTGATGAGGATGAGCTGAGAAAAACGGAAAATACGCAGCCGGCCCTGTTCACGGCTTCCTATGCGGTATTTACCGTGCTGTCCGGTATGGGAATAGTGGGTAATTTTTTTGCCGGTCATTCTCTCGGTGAATACACCGCGGTGACGGCGGCCGGATACCTCTCCTTTGAAGACGGTCTGCGTGTAGTACGGCGCAGGGGAGAGCTCATGCGCGACTGTGATCCTGAATCACGGGGAGGAATGGCGGCCGTCATCGGCATGGATATCCAGGTTATAGAGAGGGTCTGCGGCGAGATCGGGGATGTTTATCCCGCGAACTATAACAGTCCCGTTCAGACCGTCATTACCGGCGTGAAGGAAAAGGTAGACAGGGCCGCTGACGAGTTGAAAAGACTGGGGGCCAAACGCGTGGTTACGCTCAAAGTGGGAGGGCCTTTCCACTCTCACTTCATGAAGGACGCGGCGCATGAGCTGGAGAGAGAGCTCGAAGCGGTAGAATGGCATAGGGGCGGCGGAAGCATTGTGTCCAACGTGACGGCCCGATTCGCGCGTGACGCGGCCGTAATAAAGGCCAATCTTGTCAGCCAGCTCTACAGACCCGTTCTCTGGAACCAGACCATGAAAACACTGTTCGAAGAGGGCGACCGTTTTATCGAATCCGGACCGGGCGGTGTACTGAAAGGGCTGTTCAGAGCATACTCCCGCGAGGCGCATGTTTTTTCTGTTGAAAAACCTGACGACTTGAATACATTAGAGGGATAGAGATTTGGTGCGGGGGGTGCGATGGAGACGAAAATGAGTCTTTTAAAGGACAAGGTCGCGCTCATCACAGGCGGAGCACGCGGAATCGGACGGGATATCGCCTCTGTTTTCGCGGACAACGGATGTAATCTCGTTCTGGGGGATATAGACGAGGAGGCCCTGGTAACCGCTGTCGGTGAGATTGAGGGGCGGGGCGTATCCTGCGAGGGTTACAAGCTCGATGTGAGCTCGATGGAGAGTGTACAGGAGGCGGTCGGTAAATCTATTGACAGGTTCGGCCGTATCGATATACTCATCAACAACGCGGGAATTACCAGGGACAACCTTCTCCTACGGATGAAAGAGGATGACTTCGATAAGGTTATCGCCATCAACCTCAAGGGTACGTTCAACTGCACGAAGGTCGTATCCAGGATCATGCTGAGACAGCATTACGGAAGGATAATCAGTATATCGTCCGTCATCGGTTTAATCGGAAACATCAGCCAGGTCAATTATGCCGCAAGCAAGGCCGGAATAATCGGGTTGACGAAATCGACCGCACGGGAGCTCGCCTCGAGGAATATTACGGTTAACGCGGTCGCGCCCGGATATATTCAGACCGCAATGACGGAAGTGCTGTCGGATGAGGTGAAGGAGCGCATGCTCCAGAACGTACCCCTGGGTAAACCGGGTACACCCGCGGACGTGGCGAACGCGGTACTCTTCCTCGCGTCGGATTTGGCCTCCTATATGACAGGCCAGGTGCTCGTTGTGGACGGCGGTATGGTTATGTAGGGTTTAATAAAAACGATACACGTGACGGTTTGTCTCTTTGCCAGGTACAAGTCCGCGTGCGGATATGTTTCATCTTTACAAAGAAAATTATCAAGGGGGATGCACAATCGATGGCTACTTTTGACAAGGTAAAGGAAATTATTGTTGAGCGGTTGAGTGTTGATGAAAAAGATGTAAAAGAGGCCGCGTCATTCATCGACGATCTCGGAGCCGACTCGCTCGATACGGTTGAGCTCGTCATGGCGCTCGAAGAGGAATTCGGGCTCGAGATACCGGATGAGGAGGCGGAAAAGATCACGACGGTCGGGGATGCGGTAAAATATATCGATACCCACAAGTAGGTGCCGGTTTGGCAGGAGAAAGAAGAAAAGTCGTCATTACCGGTATGGGAGTGGCAACTCCCATCGGAATCGGCGTAAAAAAGTTCTGGGACCATTTACTGGCCGGAACATCCGGTATAGGCCCCATTA
>CAYWUT010000064.1:0-18482 GCA_964460545.1 uncultured Spirochaetota bacterium | reverse complement strand
TATGATCCATCCCCGCGGATTCTCATAATGCAGGTCCAGCCCGGAGCCGTATGCGAGGTAGTTCTCGACGTTCAGAAAACCCGTGGTTCCGATTCCGAAAAGCGGGTGTTTTATAAATCCCCTCCACGCAACCCTGAACTGATCGATCCGCGACCCGCTGCTCCCGGCGCTCAGTTTTGTCTGCAGGTAGTAGATTATCCTGTAACGGAACAGCCTGATATCCTTCCCTCCGAAATCGTAGCCCCGGACATATAACGCGAATTGCACCCCGATGAGGATCAACACGGCGATTATAGTCCCGAGGATTATTTTTCCCCGCTTCCCGAGGTGCATGAAGAGGAGAACGAGTGATCCGAGTATGAGCCCGATAAAGGCTCCAATTGAAAGTGAAAAGAACAGTACAATCAGGTTCAGGATGAGAAAAATCCAGAACAACCTTTTTGACATCGTACGGGTCGCATAGAGATAGAGGAGGAGGAAGACACATGCGCAGATGAAGAAACCATTGTAATTCGGGTCCATAAAGAGACCGTTTCCCCTCATTATATAGAAATCGTGGGGGATTCTCAGGTATCCCGGTAAAAGCCTGTCGTTCAGCAGCTGCAGCCCGTTCACCGCAATATTCACCGAGGATGAAACGTAAAGAACGGGGGCGAGCAATTTGTTTATCCTGCCCTCTCCCCACCCCCGCACGAGGTTGTACAGCAGCCACATCACGGCACAGTGGCCCATGAGCCTCCCGATGAACAGCAGCTTTTGCCTCATCGAGTGCGGATTCTTCAGAACCCCGAACATGCAGAAATTCGCCACAATGAAGAGAGCGAACAGGGTGAAAAAAATACTCCAGGAGGGCCTTTGCTTTTCCCGCACGAACAGGTAGATGGTGAGGAACGGGAGGAATAGGGAAAACACCTTGTATACGGTAACGGACCGGTAGTTTATAAGATTCCCGATCGAGACCGAGAGCACGACACCGAGCACAAGTAACATTCTCAAGCGACCCGCATCAGGCGTCACCGAAGATTTTACAGCAACCGTTTCACGATCAGAGCTCATCCTGCACCCTCCCGTTCTCCGGCATACCCGGAGACCTTCCCATGATCCCGGAGGTATATAAAAATGGGATCATCAAAACGAACCAGTAAAAGTTGAAATAGAGCGTGTTGATGATGTTCGAGTTTATGAGTACCGCGATCCCGAGACCGAAGAGGTGAATGTAATCCTTTTCGCGCCTGTAGAGCTTCCAGGAGAGGAGGAGTGAGCAGAAGACCAGGATCGCGTAGGGAACGAAACCGAGTATCCCGTTCTCGCCGAGCACGGCGAAGAGATTGGAGTGTATGATCGTTCCCCGCCTGAACTCCCTGTGAAGATTGAGGCCCCGCCTGTACTTTAAATAGTTCTCGTTCTCCAGGAATCCGAGGGTTCCTATACCCCAGACCGGGTTCTTCACGAAGGCATTGAGCGATATCTTGTAGTGGTCGAGCCTGTCCCCACTGCTCCCGGTGACGAGTTTGCGTCTCGCATAGTGCATGACCTTGTACTGTATCGTCCTCCTGTCGCGTCCCTCCATCTCGTAGGATTTGACGAACCCGAGAGCGAATACACCCGCAAAGATCGCGGCCGCAACGAGCACCCCGAAGACGACCCGTTTCTTCCACCCGGAATCGATGAAAACAACGGCTGTTCCCGCGATCAGAAGCCCGGCGAAGGATCCGATGGAGAGCGAAAGGCAGAGCGCCGCAGCGTTTCCGATCAGGAGCGCGATGAAAGCCGCCCCGCGGAGGACGCCGTTTCTGCGAAGATGGAGAAGGAGGAATATGCACATGCAGATGAAGAAACCGTTGTAGTTCGGGTCCATGAAGAGGCCCGTGCACCGCAGGTAGTACCGGTACTGGAACGGACCCAGATGAGGGGGGAGAAATCCAGCCTTCACCGCCTGCAGCCCGCCCAACACCACGTTCACGGATGACGAAACATAGAGGATCGGGGCGAGTAGTTTGTTTATACGGCCCTCCTCCAGCCCCCGCACGAGATTGTACAACATCCACATGACCGCGCAGTGCCCGGCAAGCCGCCCTATGAAGAAGAGCTTGTCACGTATCGAGTGCGGATTCTTCAGAACACCGAACAAGCAGAGATTCGCTCCAATGAAGAGAACGAACAGGGTGAAGTACCTGTCCCAGGCAGGCCTGTGCCGCCACCGTACGAATATGTAGATTGAGAGAAACGGCAGGAGGAGGGCAAAGACTTTGTATATCGTGATGGAACGGTAGTTTATGAGATTCCCGATGGATACCGCGATCACGCCGAATATGAGAACGGCATACCGCATTCTTATGGATCTGACGTCATCAGTCATGGTATGTGGTCAGTTCACGAACTTGTTCGTATCGCGCATCAGATGGTTGTAACCGTTGAAATCGTAATTATGGACTATCCTCTGCATGAAGGTACGGACCGCAACGGGATCGTACCCAACGATACTGCTGAAATCCATATCGATGAGCCGCTCGATCTCCCCTTTTTCATAGTCGAGCTTCTTCGCATCGAGCATCCATATCTTCTCGTTCCCCGTTTTAAGGAGATCCTCGTTTTCGTAGTAGAGCTCCTCGTAGAGCTTCTCACCGGGGCGAAGGCCCGTGAAGTGAATCTTGATGTCCCGGTCGGGCTCGTAACCGTAAAACCTGATGAGGTTCCTGGCAATATCCACGACTCGGTGCTGCCTACCCATGTCCAGAACGAAGATCTCTCCGCCCTTCGAATACGACGCCGCGTTGATGACGAGAACGGAGGCTTCGGGGATAGTCATGAAGAACCTCTTTATCTCCGGATGAGTCACCGTGACCGGCCCTCCATTCCTGATCTGCTCCTGGAAGAGCGGTATGACCGAGCCCCGGGACCCGATGACGTTTCCGAAACGGACGATGGTTGTCGTGAGGCTGTGCTCACGGTGATAGTAAAGCGTTATGAGCTCCGCTATGCGCTTCGAAGCGCCCATGACACTCACGGGATTGACCGCTTTGTCCGTTGAGATGAGAACGAACTTGCTGATATTGTTTTTCAGGGAAGCCTTGAGCACCTGCAGAGTCCCAAGCACGTTGTTCATCAGGGCTTCCGACTCGTTGTACTCCATGAGCGGAACGTGCTTGTGAGCGGCCGTGTGAAATACGACATCCGGTTTGTAGGAGCGGAACACCTCGTCCATCTGCCCGAAATCCTTCACGTCCGCGATTCTGTAGGTAATGTCGGGAGAGATATCTAAATTGCGGGCGTGCCCGTCGAGGTTCTTGACGAGGTTGTACATTGAAAATTCACCTCGCCCGATCGCAATGAGCTTCTTAATATCGAAGCCCAACAACTGCCTGCATATCTCCGAGCCGATCGACCCGCCCGCCCCGGTGACCACGACGGTCTTTCCGCTGAAACTTTCCCGGATACTCGTTATATCGACCTTGACCTCTTCCCTCCCGATAAGATCGTCTATTCCGACTTCACGGAGCGACTGTATAAGGGGCTTGCGCCCGAGGCTTTCAATAATGGAGGGCAATATTTTTATCGAAACGTCGCTGAAGCTCTTCTTTATATTCGTAACGATCCCGCTGACCACGTCGGAGCTAACCGAGGGCATGGTTATCAGGACCTGATCGATATTATGAGCCGAAATGATATCGGTGGTGTAACCCGTTCCGCAGAGGATCTTCTTGCCGTTAAATATTTTTCCGATTTTCTGCTCGTCGTCATCCACGAACCCCACGACGTTTCTTCCGAGGCCGTTCTTGAAGAGCTCGGCGAGTATGGTCCTCCCCGCTTCCCCGGCTCCCACGAGCAGAATACGCCCCGTACTCAACTGCTCGGCCGTGGTCGTTTTCTCGCCCCTTCCCGTCTCCTTTGAGAAATAATCCCTGATGAGTACACGGTAGAAAACCGTGCCGCTAAGCACGAAGAAAAATGCAAGTATGAAAAGAAGCCTCGAATAGGGAAAGCTGAAGATGAAAATGATGAACGCGTATGATGTAAATGCGACGGCGTTTGCCATACCCAGCTTGTACACGTCCCGTATATTGGAATACTCCCAGATAATCCGGTAGATCTTGAGGAGCAGGAAGGAGAGGAAATAGACGGCGCAGAATATGAGAAAGTAATGAAATTTCAGGAGGTGGAGATGGGTATCGAGCTCCGGCCAGAATCTCAGTACATAGGAGAGAAGATAGGAAGCCACGATAAGGGCGCAGTCAATGAGAACGTAAAAAAAACGTCTTTTACTTATTGCGTGTCTTATTCCCACCGCTCACCCCGGAACACTGTGAATATTCTATACTACGATGAAATTCAAATAAATAGAGCAAATTTCAAGTTTCAAGAAATATATATAATGTGGAGCTTTCACATAGATAAGACACACTATTGCCGGTTCCGATGGACTTCAGTAATTAGTGAAATATATAAATATCATGTTAAATAATTACCCTCTAGTAAAAAATAAAAACTCAAAGTACACCCTAAATCGTTACGTTTACTTATAATCGTGCACGGTCCGGATCGTTACCCATCCGAGGATTTACAACAGGCCGGCCTTCCTGAAATTGCGCTCAACGGCCTGCAGTGTTTCCTCCCGCTTGCAGAAGCAGAAACGCACCTCGCAGGCGCCTTTGTCCGGTGTGGAATAAAAAGACGTGCCCGGTACTGTCGCGACCCCGGTCAATTCGATCAGCTTCCTGCTGAACGCGAAGTCATCAGTCGTATCGAATCTCTTCATCAACTCGTCCACTTCGGTCATGATGTAATAGGCGCCTTTCGGCAGGCATGGCTTGAACCCTGCCTCCTGCAGCAGTCCGTAGAGCGTCCTCCGTGCCCGTTCGTAACGGGCCCTCAGCATTTCATAATAATCTTCGCCTATGCGCAGGGCGACCGCGGCCGCGTGCTGAAAAGGTGTCGGAGCCCCCACGGTGAGAAAATCATGGACCTTGCGAATTCTGTCCGTAATCGTTTTGCTCGCAACGGCCCAGCCCACGCGCCAGCCGGTGACCGAGTAGCTCTTGGAAATCGAGTTTACCGTTACCGTTCGATCTCCCATACCGTCTATGGAACCGATCGATACGTGTTTCTCGCCGTCGTATACGATGTGCTCGTATATCTCGTCCGTTACCGCGAGCGTGTCCCACTTCATGCACAGAGCTGCGATCTCCTCGAGCTCTTCCCTGGAAAAGACCTTCCCTGTCGGGTTGTTCGGCGTGTTGATGATAACGGCCTTGGTTTTCTCATTGAAAGCGCCGGCCAGCTCTTCCGAACGGTAACGCCAGTCCGGGGGGTAGAGCGTCACGTAACGGGGGTTCGCGCCCGACAATATGGTGTCGGGACCGTAATTCTCATAGAAGGGCTCGAATATGATGACCTCGTCGCCCGGATTGATAACCGCCTTGAGGGTGGATATCATCGCCTCGGTGGAACCGCAGGTTACCGTGATATCGGTTGCGGGGTCACAGTCAATCCCGCTGTATTTCAGCACTTTTTCGGCTATGGCTTCACGCAGTACGGGCTCGCCGAAAGTGACCGGATACTGGTTGAGGTTATTTCGGATCGCCTCGACGGCCGCCTCTTTTATCTCCTCGGGCGCCTCGAAATCGGGCATTCCCTGCGAGAGGTTGTACCCCCCCACAGCATCGCACACGCGCGTCATCTCCCTTATGACCGACTCCGTAAACCGCTCGGTTATATAGGAAAGCTTCACCATTTATCTCACCCGTATTCTCTATTTTGAAGACTCTCGTTTCAGCGTTTTTTTACGCCCTTATTCAAAAAAAGAGCGAATGGACTCTATTACATATTCCACCTGCTCGTCCGTGATCTCCACATTCATGGGAAGGGAGAGTACCTCCCGGGAAATGGACTCGGTTTCCGGAAAGCCCCTGTCCTTAATTTCCAGGGCCGCGTGGTGGTAATAGGGCTTCGGCCAGTGCACGAGGACCTCGACCCCGCGGTCTCGAAGATGGGATTGAAGCTCGTCGCGCCTCTCCGTCCTGACCACGTAATTCTGATATACGTCCTCGAATCCTTCGTCATCGAAATGCGGAAGCCCGATTCCCGTATTACTTAAGCCCTCATTGTACTTCGATGCGATCGCCCTCCTTCGCTCTATCCACCCCGGCAGACGGGCGAGCTTCACCTGTAGGAAAGCGGCCTGTAGATTGTCGAGCAGGCAGGTTTCCCCGTGCATGTGGTATTCCCCGGTTTCGCGGTCCTCCCCGTTAAACCGGTAGAGCCTGGCCATTCGGGCAACATCGGGATCGTTCGTCGTTATGGCCCCGCCGTCGCCGTAGCCTCCGAGCATCTTGAAAGGATAGAAGGACCAGCAGCCCGTCAGCCCGATGGAGCCGGCACTCCTCCCCTTGTAAGTGGCTCCGAGCGACTGGCACGCGTCCTCGATGACCGTGAGGCCATGTTTCGAGGCGATAGTCTCGATACGGTCCATGCGAGCCATGCGCCCGTTCAGGTGAACGGGAACGATCGCCTTTGTTCTTTCTGTAATGGCTTCCTCGACCCTGTCCGGATCGATGTTATAGTCCTTTCCCACGTCCACGAGTACCGGGGTGCCGCCCGCGTTTACTACAGCGGAAGCAGTTGCGAGAAAGGTGTGCGCGGGCACGATAACCTCGTCTCCCCTGCCGACCCCGGCGGCAAGCATGGATATATAGAGGCCGTGGTAACCGCTGTTCAAACCGACTGCGTATCGAACTCCCACGAAGGAGGCGAAGCTGCGCTCGAAGTCCTCGAGCTGACTCCGCATGATGAGGTCCCCGGCGGACATGACCTCCCTGTACACGGAGTCTATCTCTTCTCTGATCATTTCGTAGTTCTTACCCGGATCCACAAAGGGTACTCTGTACGCCATAGGATGCTCCATTCTACTTTTCAGCTTATTACTTCCCGAACCGCGGATACGATTTCGTCCATGCCCGGGTAATATGCCTTCTCCAGCACGGCGCTTGCCGGCGCCGGTGTATCGGGAAGCGCCACGCGCATCACGGGTGCCTGAAGGGAGGAAAACCCGGATTCCGCGAGCAGTGCCGCGATCTCGGCACTCATTCCGCAGGTTTTCCAGCCTCCGTCCACCACTACCGCTCTTCCCGTCTTTTTAACGGACGCGAGAATGAGATCCCTGTCGAGCGGTTTCAGGGAACGAAGGTCCAGAACTTCCACATCCGCATCCGGACTTGCAGTATCGGCCGCGTCGAGGGCCGCGTGCACGAGAAACGATGAGGCGATAACCGTAACATCGCTTCCCGCCCGCCTCACCTCACCCCTGCCGAGGGGCACCCTGTAGAGCTCCTCGGGCACCTCTCCCTCTTGCGGGTAAAGCCACCGGTCATCGACGAAAAGAACCGGATTGTCGTCCTCGACGCTCGACAGGAGGAGCCCCTTGACGTCGTAGGGCGTGCTCGGGGCCACGACCTTGAGCCCCGGTATGTGGGCAAAGAGCGCGTGCAGCGCCTGTGAATGCTGGGCCGCCTGCTCCCCGCCCCGGTTCACGATACCCCAGATGGTCAGCGGTACGCTCAGATGCCCGCCGAACATGAAGTGCCAGTTTGCCGCGTGATTCGCTATCTGGTCCAGAGCGAGGTACATGAAATCCATACGCGGGTGCTCTAGAATGGGCCGAAGACCCTTTAATGCGGCACCGACCGCTATACCGGTCACTGCATTCTCCGATACGGGGGTGTCTACGACACGCCGCTCGCCGAATGCCTGAATGAGTCCGACCGTGGTGGTGCCCACGTACCAAGGACTCTTGACCCCCTGGCCGATGAGAACGACCTCCCGCCTGGTTTCCATGATCTGATGCAGGGCTTCGTTCAGTGCCTCTGCGTAGCTGAGCTTTCTCATTCCTTCCCCTTACCTGAAAACCCGTCCGTTCATTCCGGCAGGATCCGGAAACGGGCCTTCCTGCGCGAAAACGAGCGCCTCGTCTATCTCCTTCTCTATTACCAGGCGGATTTTCTCCTTCTCGCCGCTTTTAAGAATTCCTTCCCGATCGAGCAGGTCGCGCAGCCGTTCTATGGCGCAGTTACCAATCCACCAGTCTACCTCTTTCTTTTCCCTGATACCCTTCTCGATATCCCAGTTCGGGCCCACGTGGCCTCTCCAGCGGTAGGTCAGGCACTCGATAAAAGAGGGTCCTCCACCGCCACGCGCCCGTTCGACCGCCTCACCCGCGGCCCGGTAAACCTCGACAATATTGTTGCCGTCAATAGTCGAGGCGGGAATGCCGAACGACTCCGCCCGCTTCGCAATACCGGTATTCGACTGTATCTTCGTAATATGCATGTGCGTGGAATAAAAGTTATTCTCACAGATGAAAACCGCGGGTAATTTTTTCAGCATCGCGAAGTTGAGCGATTCGTAGAGGACACCCTCGGTCGCGGCGCCGTCTCCGAAAAATGCAACGGCCACACCCCCGTTTTTTTCATAATCGAAAGCAAAAGCCGTACCCACCGCAGCAGGGATGGTCCCTCCCACTATCGCGGAGCTTCCGGGAAGGCCGCGGCCGGGATCGCATATATGCATGGAACCTCCGTATCCGAAGGAGCACCCGTTCGACCTGCAGAATATCTCGGCCATCAGGGCATTGAGATCCCCTCCTTTCGCGAGGTAGTGGCCGTGGGATCGATGGGTGCTGTAAACGAAATCATCCCGGTTCAACCGGGCACACACACCGACCGCCACCGCCTCCTGGCCTATATAGAGATGGCAGGGCGTTTGAACCTTCCTCTCCTCCACCAGGCCCGCGACGACTTCCTCAAACAGCCTTATACGAACCATGTCCCTGTACATCGTTTTCAATAAATCCGGCGAGATTCCCTCTATCGACTCTCTACCGATGGGACCGCAATTTTGTTCAACTATCATTTTCCCTTTCTCTCTCCGGCGCACCCTTCCCGGCAACCGCCCTGATAGTGAGCAGAATGATCTTCAAATCGACCCCGAGAGACCGCTCCCTCACATACTTGAGCTGGAGCCTGATCTTTTCCGGCCTTATCTTCTCCATATAGGCCTTCTCGGGATCGTCACTTCCGGCGAGCACACTGCCCTCGTCCGGATTCCATATGGATGCGTAGTCGGTAATACCCGGACGCACGCTCAGTATGGCACGCTCCTCCCGAGTGAACATGTTGACGTAGTGCTCGACCTCCGGCCGCGGCCCCACGATGCTCATGTCTCCGGTCAGGACATTGATGAACTGGGGAATTTCGTCGAGTTTTGTCTTCCTGAGAAATTTACCCGTTTTCGTGATTCTCGGATCGTCGTCCGCGGTCGACGGCCCGCCTATCCTGTCCGCGTTCATAACCATGGATCGAAACTTGAACATCCTGAACTTTTCACCGTTTTTGCCGACCCTGGCTCCCCGGTAGAACACGGGCCCCCCGTCCTCAATCTTGATGAGGAGGGCCGCAAGCAGAAAGAGGGGTGAGAACAGTATCAGAACCACGGCTGAACAGGCTATGTCAAAGAAACGCTTCACACCCCATCCCTCGAAAGTACAGGATATCGCTTCGCAGGAATACTCGGCAATACGGCTGAAACACGGAAAGCGGCGCTCACCCGCCCTTCCTGGCGACCGCGAATACAACCTTGTAATCCGTACACGGCTTGTCGTTCGGTATGGTCACCGGAGGATCGTACGTGTATACACCCTCCTGCAACTCAGGCGGCAATTCCACGAGCCTGCCGAAAAAAATCCGCTTATAGAGACTCTTTGCTTTCATGGTCTTCGGCATCACGCCCATCTTGACGGCCGCCCGCTTGATCAAAGATACGGTACGCCCCTTAACCGAGCCCGCCGATGATCGACACTGTCCGAAAAGCTCGATATCCTTGAATCCCGATGACTCCAGCAGGCCCTGCAGCTCCCGTGCCGAGAAATACCTGAAGCTGTGCGGGCTCGGGTTGAAATCGCTCCACTCCCTGTTTGCCGTACATATAATGATAACACCGTTTTTTCTTAATATCCTGTACGCATCCTCTACGAATTCCGTAGGATCACTGAGGTAGTAGATCGCCTCGAAGAGTATAATGACGTCGAAGTCTTCTTCCGAAAAAGGAAGATCCATGGCGTCGCCGTGGATGAGTTCGACCCTGGAGCCGTAATGGTCCTTCGCATTCTTTAAGAGGCCCGCGTCGTACTCGACGCCCACGACCCTGCGCGCGCTCGAAAGTAAAAGGCCCAGGCCCTGCCCGGATCCGAAAGCGGTCTCGAGAACGTCGGCCCCGGAGCAATAGTCCGATGCAAACCTGTACCGTGCGTACATGCGGCTCAGCTGCTCTCCGGTCACCCGGTTGCCCGTCACCTCGGTTACCTGCGAAAAATCGATGGTATCCATAATTATACGTTACCAGCCGTTGAACGGGTGAAACGAGAATAATATAGAACGAATAGCTCTTATCATCAAACAACTTTCACTTCCCGTGCCGGGCGATCGACTGAAGATACTCCGTCATCTCCCCGTACACCTTCTCAGCCGTGAACCGCCCTTTAAACAGCCGCAACGCGTTCCGGGACAATTCCGCCAAAACGGGCCGGTTGTCACGGAGATACTCGAGCTCCTTTTCGAGACCCGGTACATCTCCCCTCCGGTAGCTTGTCCCGCATCTATTCTCCTGTATGAGCCGCGCCGTTTCACCCTCTAGGTTTGAGAGGACGGGAAGGCCACCCGACAGGTATTCGACGATTTTGTTAGGAACGGACATGGTAAAATCCTCACTCTCCCGGTAAGGCGCTATACCCACACACGCTCTGCGCATGAGGTCCCAGATCTCAGGCCTCCCCACGCGACCGGGAAAGACAACGGACCGGCAGCCCTGTGCCATCTTACGGTAATAGCGGAGTTTTTCACCGTCCCCGCACAGTACGAACGTAAGATTACCATTCCTTTTCTCGAGGGCGGCCGCAGCCCCGATGACCTCCTCGAGGTTGAACTGTTTGCCGATCGTGCCGAAGAAACATACGATGAAATCGTCTTCCTTCAGCCCGAGACCGTCCCAGTAAGCCTCCGCCCGTTCGAGCATGGAACGTTCGGGCTCCCCTTCCAGATAGCCGAAGGGAAACGGCTTGTCACGGGGCGTTTTCTTTCTGCCCGCATAATGCAGGCCCCAGTCGACGAACGAGGATGTCATACCCGTAACCGCATGGGCGCCCCTGAATGCCTTTTTTGCCCGTCTCTTAACAGGAAAAATGAAAATTCCCGCCACGGGCCTCATTCGGCGGGGAAAAATATTCAAGAATGTATCGGGCCACATGTCACGGGCATCGAGCACCACGGGTACCTTCATACGCTCCCCGTATCGAACCGCGGCGAGGCTGAGGCCGACCGTGGGATAGGAGCAGAGTATGACATCCGGCTTTTTCTCCACATATGCCCTTTTATGAAACCTGCGTGTTACAATCCCATGGTCGACGGCCCTTTTAAGAGAGACGTTATGTCCGTAACCGGGGCCGTGAAGCAGGACGAGCCTTAAGCCTTCCCGCACCACGACCTCAGTATCCCGGTAATATCTCTGATTCCTGTTGAAATGGTCGAAGGTGGAGGCCCACCACGTTACATCGTGGCCGCGCTCGGCAAGCATGCCGGCCAGTATGCCCGTGCGGAAAAGCCGTATCCCCTCCCCGTCCACGGGCAGCGGCTCCCCGATCTGTATGAGCCAGATATTCAGAGGAACCTTATCAACGTGATGCATTGCTCACTCCTGAACGTATTTTAGCAAGCCGAGCCAGGCCGAGGAAAACGGCTCCCGATCTTGTGGGCTCTTTCAGCCTTGAAAGATAATAAGCCTCGAGCCGATCGATCAGCTCCACATCTTCATGACAGAGAAGTCCCCATGTGGGAAGTGCATAGAACATTTTATGAGTCCTTTGTATGTCGCGCCTTTTATTTAAAGAGGGCAGGACCCGGACAAATCCGTCATCATCGATAGTACCGATTATATACGCGGCGGTCCGGCTCCATCCTCCGGTATAAGCATCATCGAAGAGGCCGGCCCTGCCGCCTTCCAGAACGAACAGAATAAGATGTGAACCGTGGGAGATATCGTCAAGGCTTTGGTTTCCCCTGAACTCCCGGTAATGTGAAGGCGGCCTGCCGCCCTCCTCCCCGTTAGGAAAGATAAATCCCTCCTGTCCTTCGGCGAACCAGTAGCCAATGGTATGCAGACCGTCAGAGGTCAGCGCCGTTCCCTTCCTCGCGAGACCGGCGATCTTGGCGGCGCGTTCCCGATAGGGTTCATATCCGGTTACACGAGCGAGATAGAGTATGAAGAGTCCGTTCGCGAATTGAACATTGTAAGGCGCGGGCATGCCCGCCGCCCAGTAGGGAAGGTCCTCCTCTATCACGTAATACCCGTACTCCCCCCTGTCTATCCAGTAGGGCTCGTTCTGATCGTACACCGTGCGCGCCAGCTCGAGGTATTTTTCCGCAACCTCGTGATACCGTGTCAATCCCTCTCTCTGCACGATACAGGCGAACCGTACGAAGGGCACGAGTATGAAGGGGCTGTGATAAACCGAGAAAACCGCCGTTTCCGCTTTCAACCGGACCGGGCCAACCGTTTCCACGGGTCGTTCGTCTCCGAGGCGCCTGACGAAAATATAGCTTCCCGCGCTCCGATCGCCGTTTATTCGCGACTCAACCGTATCCTGGTCGAGCCCGATCCATTCGATCACAACGGGCTTGTCCGAATATTTCATGTTTTTAAGCCTGACGCCGTAAGCCCCGGATTCCTCGTGAAATATCTCGACCGAGGAGTAGTTGTTATGTGAGTAGTGCACGCCCCTTATTTCGATGCTCGGCGCTCCCCCGCTATCCGTGAAAACCTGCGGCTCGCTGAAGGTATACTTGTCACCCGCTGGCCATCCCGGAAGGTTCCTTTTCTCCCCGCCCTCATGGCTGAAACCGGTTTCCATGACGCTGTCCGCATGAATCCGGAAGAGCTTCAAATAACTCTCGCTTCCCGTTGCCTCGTAAAGATCAAGAAATGACCGCATTATGTACTGCTCTCCCCACACGATCGAGCCGGAGACATTGTCGCTTTTCATCAATCCCATGCCCCGGCTGAATTCTTCCAAATTCTTCAGATAGATCTCTTCGATAACCGAGATGCGTTCCGAATAGAGATGCGAAACGGGAAGAATAACGACGAGAAAAACGAGCGAAATCAACACAGGGAGCGAAGCCCTCATGACATCAGCCTTCCTCTCCAGTGAGGGACAGGAGATTTCTATACAATCCGAGAAGCTTTCCCTTCTCGGATTCCCAGGACCACTCGCTTCTTATCAACGTCCTGCCCGCTCTCCCGAGCCCCATACGGAGATCGTGGTTCTGAATCAGCCGGTCGATCTGTCGGGCTACGTCCTTCGGTTCGAGAGGGTCCGCAAAAAGCGCACAATCACCGAAAGTCTCTTTCCAGTAGGGAAATTCCGACATAATGAGCGGAAGTGAGCATGCCATGTATTCAAAAGCCTTGTTCGGCAGTGAGCGGAAGTGGTTTTGGTCCGGCAGAAAATTGACGATTCCGATATCGGAGGCTTTCATAACGGCATACGCGTCATAAAGCGGCAGAACGCCGAGATAACGGACCTTTCGCCACCCGTCACGTCTTTCGCATTCCTCCCTGAAATCCTCGCCCTCCCATTTCCCAGCCAGCAAAAGTTCGCAATCGTTCTCTACAAATTCCATGGCCTCGACAGCATGGCCGATGCCGCGAATTCGCGTCAGTACGCCCGCATATATGACGGTCGGAACGGTGCCCGCCGACGCGGCGGGAGAAACCCCGTCCATGAGCTGCAAAGAGGAAAAATTCCTGACCAGCGTCACCTTTTTCGAGGGAAAACTTTTTCCGATGTCGGGAGTCGCCGCCACGACGCCATGAAAAAAAAATACCTCGCAGCGCTCGATAATCCGAAAGAACAAGGACGCAAATTTTCTCAATAACCGCCCGCCCATCCAGGTTTTATTCAGTATCTGCTTCGCAACGTTCTCGTGAACGTCGTAAACGACCTTCTTCCCCCTGAGCCTGAGCAGAACACCGGTTATAATGAGCTCCGGGTCGTGGAAATGATACACCTCGGCGGACTGCTTCACTGCAAGAGAGAACATTTTGAAAGGGGCGAAAAGGACCCTCCGATATCGTCCCGCGTACTCGGGAAAGGGGACGATACGTACCCCGTTTTTCTCTTCCCGGCTTTCCGTACGCGCTACGAGGGTGACATCATACCCCGCTTCAACGAGGGTCACGCACTCCTTATAGAAAATGCGCGTGTCCAAGGCGGGATGCACGGATGAAAGATGACAGACTCTCGGTTTCTTCGACACCGGGGGCTCTCTTTTCACTTGCTCGGTTTTTACATTTAACCTTTACCGGCCCGCCCCTCTATTCACTCGTCCATACTTCGGACCGGGAGGGACCGGTAAACGTCGAGAAGAACCTTTTCCTGGTTCTCCCAGTTATAGAGCGAAGACGCCTTCATTAAATTCTTACGCAGGGAATCGGAATCCATTTCCTCCAACTTGTCCATCGCACGTATTACATCCTCGGCGCTTTCCCCGCTCGAGATTGTTCCGATACCGTATTTCTCGACTATACGCCGCATTTCAACGAGGTTCGAGGCGACAACGGGTATTCCGGCCATTATATATTCAAAAAGTTTGTTTGGAAGACTGTAATAATAACTCAGGCTTACATTCTCCACGAAAGAAAACCCCGCGTCTGCGGCTGACGTATAGTTCAATAGAATATCGGAACCGACCGCCTCATGGAAAAATATGCGCTCTGATGATTCAGCCGATTCCTTTATTATATCCTGGAGAGGTCCGTATCCGAGAAATACCACGGCTCTTTCCCCCTTCATTTCTCTGAAAACCTCCAGCAGTACTTCAATTCCTCTTCCCGGGGAGAGTCCCCCCTGATAAAGATATATCCTGGTTTTTTTCGGTATGTTGAATTTATTCCGAAAAATGTCATTTCTTTTTTCGTCTCCCCGGTAAAACGGCGGGCAGTTCAAAACGAGAGCGGGTTCAGGTATGGCATACGAACGGGCATAGGCTTCCGCGATCGGGCCGCTGACCGTGAGAACCGCGTCGGCCCGGCGAACACACCGGCCCTCTATTATTCTCAGGAACGGTCTGGCCGCTTTTGATTGTCCCGTTTTCTCGGTCTCATACTCGTGGGCGTCGTAAACGAGAGCGGCCTTCCTGTTAATAAATCGTTTGATAAAAACGCCAAGTGGGAGAAGGTCCAGGTCGTTGAAGTGCAGGATATCGGCCTTCCCGCATCTTGAGGCCAGCCTGATCAGGAGCTCCAGATAGGTGAAGGGTTTCATGAATATGCTTTTTGAGATCTCACGGCAGCGCAGCCTTAATCGCTCGACCGGTATGCCATTCACTGATTCATGACGAGGCAGGCCATGCTCGTACAGTGCGATGACGCGTACGTCATACCCCGCCTTTTTCAACGAGAGACTCTCCTTCAATACTCGGCTGTCATTGACGAAGCCATTCAACACGATGTTCAGGACGGATACGGCCATGGGCATTAATCAGACGGCGTATGAAGTGTTTTCTGAAATTTTCCTTAGAATTCCCTTGATGACGATAACCGCGCAGATGACGATGACGGGTAAAAACAGTTTTTCGTCGAGCCATATACCGACGAACGACGATCCTACCAATCGGCAGAAGTAGACGATGAAATATATGAAAAGAGCTGAAAAAAGAACAAATTTCCTCCGCGCGAGTGTGGATACGAAAAATACTTCGATTGATTGAACAATGAACCCGATGAAGAACATCGAAGCAAGGGCCGCTCCCCCGCCGAAGTTGACGTACCACTCACCGAAAAACGCGGTGGGAGCGGATCCAACGATACCGGATTGAGCGATAAGGGGAAGCGAAAACCGTGAGATTTCGACGGTGATCGAGATCGGCTTGTACCCGAACAGTCCCATCGGGTTGGGAAAGGAGCGCCCCAGAAGCAAACCCTCGTTTTCAGCATAGAGCTGGTACCAGAAGAAATCGCTTACCTGCCCGATAAACACCCTGTGGCTTATGGCGGATATCACCCTGGAAAAGCTTCTTCCCTTCATACCCATGAAATAGAGATACATGAGAACCACAATTAAAAATCCGAATGCCATTATGAGTAAGACCTGGCTTTTCCGTATCCTTTTCTTCTCGTAAAAATAAGCGAAGAGCAAAAGGAGGAAGAGGTAGACGATCGGGGCCTTATGAAGACCCGCAACCGCGGTAAGTGCCGTATACCCGAGCAACAGCAGGAAGAGCGCCTTCCACTTGAAACTCTTTCGCATAAAAAAGGTAATGAGGAGCAAAAGCTGGGGCAGTTCCTTCATGAAGAGCGAATAGACCCAGTACTTCCCCTGGAAGGCGTTTCCGCTCGCGCTTCTCAGCCGTGCGAGCTCCTCCGTCTCCATTCCCCTGATCATCCCGATAATGGGAAGTCTCGGCACTTTAGCCAGATAGAGTCCGAAAACCCCGAGGGAAAAGAGAAAGAGAGCCGCCACTACCGCGTAGATTATAATGGAGCGGTCTGAACCTCCGATATACACATCTTGGGCAAGGAGGGCCCCGGTCTCTTTTTCGGCATGATATCCGAATGCGAGGTTCGCGAAAAACATTCCGATCGGTACGAGAAAGAGTCCGGCAACGGCATAGTACCAGATGTTGAGGAGGAGATCGGGACGTTCATAGAATCCGCGAACGAGCTCGGGTTTGAAATAAAACATGTTGAGACCCACAGCACCTACGAAAACGAGTACGATATAGGTCAGCATGAAGAAATTCGATATAAGGAAGACACGGAACGTTCCTGATATACGCCGCATGAGAATAACCACGGCAATGAGAGCACAGAAGGAGAAGCCGCAAATCAATACGCTCGTGAAGCCGTGAACCATGAAGGTTGCCCCCGCATCCGGTAATTATTCTTCACATCAATCTGGACTATACATACCATGAAAAGGTTTAAAAGGCGAGTTTAATCCGGTTTCCCCCGTGCAAGGCCGCGGGATACGGCGAAACTTACGATGTAGAGGAATGAGTAAGCGGCGGAAAAATAGCCGAGCGTCATGTTGAATCCGGCGTACCGGGCTACTACGATCGTTCCGCCGATACCGAGGATGAAGAGGGAAATCTGCCAGTACAGGTCGATTTTCAGCCGCTCTGATATGATAAACATCCTGCTCAACGGGGATGATATGAAACGGAGCAGATACATGGGTATGAGAATTCTCACCACCCCTCCGGCGGGTTCCCAGTTCTGCCCGAAAACCACGCGAAAAAGAAACGGGGCGAAGATGAAGAGAAGAAGAAGCAGGGGGAAAGAGGTAAAGAAGAGAAACTTCAGCGTATACCGAAAGGTGGACATACACTCCCCGCGTTCGGTAAATTCCCGGGCCGCCTTTTGTGAAAATACATCCGAAACGGCGCGCGCTATGAGTATGATCGGCAGGCCCAGAACCTTTATGCAGAGCGAGTAATAACCGACAAGGTTCTGATCGAAGTACCGGGCGAATATGATAACGGGCAGGTAAGCGGTGCTCGTGTTGAGCAGAACGCTGAACGTTCTGTAAAGGGGAAAATGCTTGTATGCGAC
Source organism: uncultured Spirochaetota bacterium (assembly GCA_964460545.1). GTDB lineage: Bacteria > Spirochaetota > B62-G9 > B62-G9 > DRHN01 > CAYWUT01. Next base: position 827 of record CAYWUT010000064.1, on the reverse strand, counting down.
CATCGTGTCTTTCAGGAAGACCGCTGAAAATGCAAATCCTTTATTCCGGGATGTAAATAGCAACAGCAGAATGAACAGGAACGCTCCCATAAAACCGACCATATTGCCGAATATCAGACCCAGTCCAAGGCCCGCGAACCCGAGCACAATCTGCACGGCGGCCTGTCCGGATGTCTGCACCACCGTGGAGAAGGTGAGCTGCCTGAAGCGCTTCTGCCTTATCAGCCACTGCTGCAGTGATCTGACCGCGGCAACCACGAACACGACCCCCGGAATAAAATGAATTACGTTTCCTATATCGCCGCCCGCAAACAGGCTCCTTACGTTTTCTCCGTATACCGCGAACACACCGGCCAGCAGAAAACTGTAACAGAGGCTGATCCCGCAGCTTAATACGAGAAGGTGCGCCGCCCGCCTGTCATCCTCAGGGAGTATAACGGCCCACTCGTATTGTCCTGTCGCGATTGAGGCCGCTATGGTCAGTATGGACGTGTATACGCCGAGCAGCGTGAACTGGGCGGGCGTATACAGTCTCGTAAGAAGAGGAGTCACCAGTATGGGGAAGAATCGGGCGACGGAATTCCCGGTAAAGAGGACCATGACGTTCCTGAAGTATTCGGCCTTCACGATGCGAAGCAGACGGTCTTTAATACTTTTACTCATTGCCGCTTATAGCTCCCGAATCGTATGGTTTAGTCGACCTTTTAAACGGCCCCCAGGCATGTGAAACCATGGTGAGTACCACCTCGTTCTCTTCCTCTGTTGCGGGGTGAGAGTAAACGTCCATCTTCTCCCAGGAGAGCGTAATTTTCTTTCCCTTCGGAGCG